>JBEBDN010000162.1:0-18159 GCA_041156945.1 Verrucomicrobiota bacterium
GCGGCTTGAAGAAAGTCGACAAGGACCTCGACTTCATGATGGGCTGCTTCGTCGAGGTGCTCGAGCAGCTCGAGCACAAGGACCTCGCCGGCACCCTGCCGTGGATGGGCAAGCGCAAGCTGCGGGGCGTGCAGATCTTCTCCTACCGCGGGGTGCAGGCCTACTCGATCGCGTTCCAGCTGCTGAACATGGTCGAGGAGAACGCCTCGGCCCAGTCCAAGCGCCTGCGGGAGGACAAGCTCGGGCTGGCCTCCGATCCGGGCTCCTGGGGGCGCGCCTTCCAGACCCTGCGTTCGGCGGACATCACCGACAAGCAGATCGCCAAGCGCCTCGCCCGCGTGCGCGTCGAGCCGGTGCTCACCGCCCACCCGACCGAGGCGAAGCGCGCGACCGTCCTCGAGATCCACCGCGAGATCTACAAGCTCCTCGTCCGGCGCGAGAACAACATGTGGACCGCGGCCGAGCAGCGCGCCATCCGCGACGAGATCAAGGTCGCCCTCGAGCGACTGTGGCGCACCGGCGAGTTCTACCAGCAGAAGCCCGACGTCCAGTCGGAGCTCCGCAACATCAACTATTTCCTCTCCAAGGTCTTCCCCGACGCGATCGTGAGCATGGACCTCCGCCTGCGCCAGGCGTGGGAGGAGGCCGGCTTCGACGTCGCCCGCATCGAGCATCCGGACGCCCTGCCCGTCGTGGCGCTCGGCACGTGGGTCGGCGGCGACCGCGACGGCCACCCCCTCGTCACGGCCGAGGTGACCACCCGCGCCCTCGGGCTCTTCCGCGCCACCGCCATCGCCATCTGCCAGGAGCGGCTCGAGGTCCTCGGGCAACGCCTCTCGCTGGGCGACCACCTCCAGCTGCCGCCCGCCGTCTTCGTCCGCCAGGTCGAGAAGCATGCCGCCGCCCACGGCGAAGCCGGCGCCGCCGCCCTGGCCCGCAACCACGGCGAAACCTGGCGCCAGTACGTCAACCTCGTGCGCCTCCGCCTGCCGCCGGTGGAGGGCGACCTGGCCCCCGGCCAGCACGCCTCGCCCGACGGCGTCGTCGCCGACCTGCTGTTCCTGCGCGAGACCTTGATCGAGGTCGGGGCCGGCCGCATCGCCCGCGCCGAACTCGACCCGCTCATCCGCTTCCTGCGCGTCTTCGGCTTCCACATGGCCTGCCTGGACATCCGCCAGAACAGCGCCTTCCACGACAAGGCCATCGGCCAGCTCCTCGCGGCCACCGGCCAGGATGACCACCACTACGCCCAGTGGGACGAGTCCCGCCGGCTGGGCTTCCTCGACTCCGAGCTCCGCTCGACGCGCCCGTTCATGCGCGAGCAGGCCAGCGTCGGCCCCGAGGCCGACGCGGTGCTCGCGTGCCACCGCGCCTTGGTGGTGCACATCGGCAAGCACGGCGCCGCCGGGCTGGGTTCGCTGATCGTCTCGATGACCCGCTCGGTCTCGGACCTCCTCTCGGTCTACCTGCTCGCCCGCGAGGCCGGCTTGACCGCGGGTGGTTCGGACGACTCCCATTGCCTCCTGCCCGTGGTCCCGCTGTTCGAGACCATCGACGACCTGGAGCGCAGCACCGCCATCCTTGACTCGTTCCTTTCGCACCCGATGACCAAGCGGACGTTGGCGGCCCGGCGCGACGCGGGCTTCACCGACGGGCTGACGCAGCAGGTGATGATCGGTTATTCCGACTCCAACAAGGACGGCGGCATCCTGGCCTCGCTCTGGAACCTCTACCGCGCCCAGCAGAACCTCGCCGCCGTCGGCGAGAAGCACGGCGTGCGCATCGTCTTCTTCCACGGCCGCGGCGGCACCATCTCCCGCGGCGCCGGCCCGACGCACCGCTTCATCGACGCCCTCCCGCAGGGGTCGATCAACGGCGAGATGCGCGTGACGGAGCAGGGCGAGAGCATCACCCAGAAGTACGCGAACCACATCACGGCGGTGAACAACCTCGAGCTCCTCACCGCCGGCGTCACGCAGAACACCCTGCTGCATGACATGGCCGTCCGCAGCGAGGCCGCCCAGTCCAAGGTGATGGACCGGCTCGCGGAGTTCTCCCGCGAGGCCTACCAGACGCTCATCCGCACGCCGCGCTTCATCGAGTTCTTCCGCCAAGCCACGCCGATCGACGTCATCGAGGCGAGCCGCATCGGCTCCCGCCCGTCCCGGCGCACCGGCGCGGCCTCGCTCGAGGACCTGCGCGCCATCCCCTGGGTCTTCGCCTGGAGCCAGGCGCGCTTCTACCTCTCCGGTTGGTACGGCGTCGGCTCCGCGCTGGCCCGCCTCAAGGAGGAGGACCCGAAGGGCTTCGAGCTGATCCGCCGCAACTTCGACGATTGGCCCCCCCTGCGCTACATGCTGAAGAACGCCTCGACGAGCGTGCTCGCCGCCAACCGCAGCATGATGAAGCTGTACGGCGGCATGGTCACCGACCGCAAGCTGCGCCAGCAGTTCCTGACGCGCATCCTCGCCGAGCATTCGCTGACCCGCAAGATGCTCGACGAGCTCTCCGGCTCCAAGCTGACCGAGGGGCGTCCCCGCCTGCGCAAGGTCATCGCCCTGCGCGAGTCGGCGATCGACCTCCTGCACGAGCAGCAGGTGGCCCTCCTCAAGGATTGGCGCAAGCACGTGGCCGCCGGCGACCGCAAGGAAGCCGACGCCCTGCTGCCGCAGATGCTGCTTTCGCTCAACGCGATCGCGGCCGGCCTGCAGGCCACGGGCTGAGCGCGGTCACCGCTTCGGCAGCTCGGGTCCCGCGGGAATCTCCCCGCGGAGCATCCGGCCGGCTTGGCCGGAGAGCCACAGGTAGTGGTCGGTCGGGACGTCGGACAGGTCGACGAAATCGCCGACCGGACGCGCCCCCCCGCACTTCATGACGGCGGTACCTTCGTCGAGCTCGTCGAACATCGCGATGTACAGGCTTTGCGCGCCGGCGGCGCGGGCGGCGACGGCCTGCGACCACAGGAAGCGGCCGCCGAGGCGGGGGATCTGGTCCAGCTTCGCCTCCTGGCCGCGGACGGCGGAGAGGTTGCGCCAGCTGAAGCCCGGGAAGATGACGGGCAGGTAGGCCTTCTTTTCGGCCGCGCACCAGGCCAGGTCGGGCTTCCAGACCTTGTCGGCCAGGTTGGCCGCGCCCCGGGGGTCGCCGCAGCGGCCGACGGTCCAGGGGCTGAGGATGTCGGCGCGGCGCAGCAGCGCGTGCAGGGTCGGGTCGGGGATGCAGTCGTTCCTCTGTTCGCGCCAGTAGGTCGGGATCCCGAGCATGACCGCGGCGCCCGTCGCCTGGAGGTCGTCGAGGAGGGCGCTCCATTCCGCGAGGGCCGGGGCGCGGTCATGGAAACCGAGGCCCCAGAGCGCGACGAGCGGCTTGCCCTGATGGTGCTGGGCGCAGGGTTGCTTGGCCTGGCCGGCGGCGACGAGCCGGCGCCAGTCCGCGGCCACCCGCGGGAACTGGTCGGGCGCCAGCCCCGAGAGGTCGTACATCACCGTCAGCGCCCGGCCTTCGGCGTTCGCGGCCGCGGTGCAGTGGCCCAGCACGGCATCCAACGCCTCCGCCCCCCGGCCTCGCCCTAGGCCGACCGCGAAGCGTTGGAGCATCGCGCCGTCGATCCCGTAGTCCTTCATCCAGCGGAAGTGCCGCCGGACCGTGAGCGGATGGACGCTGCTGAAAAGCTCGGCGACCCGGCCGTCGGGGAACCGGAAGGGCGAGGGGTGGCGCTCTTCGGGGGTGAACTCGGCGAGGTCCGGCCAAAGGTCGAAGGTGTAGGCCTGCGGGGAGAAGCGCCGGCCTGGGCCGTAATGCACCCAGCCGAGCCCGCTGCCGTCGCCTTCCGCGCGGAACCAGCCTTGGTAGCCCGTGACGACCTTGCCCGCGAGGGTCGGGTGGAGCGGGGCCTCGGCGGCGAAGGCGCCGACCAGCAGGAGGTAGGCCGCGAGGCGCAGCAGCATGTCGGCGGGCTCAGACGTGCTTCCAGAAATCCATCAGGAACCGCGTCGCCAGCTGGGCCAGGAAGACGATGTTCCAGAAGACCAGCTGGAGACCGAGCGAAGGCCCGAAACCCATGCCGAGGACCTGGGCGGCGGCGCTCGTCACGAGCAGCACGACCGTGCCGGTGCAGAGGGAGATGACGAGCACCTCGACCGACTTCGGGATGAAGCCCGAAAGGCTGGTGTCCGCCATGCAGATCGCGCCGAAGGTCAGGGCCACGGAAAAGATGCCGGTGAGGCCGATGCCGAACACCGTGCCGTCCTTGCCGAAGAAATGCGCGGCGGCCAGGCGGCCGAGGAAGGGGAGGTAGACCAAGGCCATCGCGAGCGCGACCCAGAACCCGGGCGAGCCGTACTCCTGGCCGAGGATCTTCTCGGCGTAGTTCTCGGCGGCGTGCTTGATGACCGCTTCCTTCACGGCGGTCACGGGATTGGCGAGCAGGAGGATCACGCGCCGTTTCTAGCGGTTCCGCCCGCCCTGTCTACGCTTTAAGGCAGCACCAGCTCGACCACGACTTCCTTGCCGCCCGCCGGCAGGGCCACGACGGTGACGTCGCCGACGCGCAGCTCGACGCGTCCCGGCCCCGCCGGAACCTCGAAGCGCGCGATGTCGTTCAGGTCCTTGTCCTCGCCGCGGGTGACCACGGAGCGGTCGGGCTGGCCGGGCTGCACGATCGCCACGGTGGCCGCGACCCGCTTGCCGGCGCGGGTGGCGCGGACGGAGATGAGGCAGCGGTCCGCGGCGATCGCCTGGCGATGCCCTCCGGCCAGTCCGTGGTACGCCGCCGTGCGGTCGAGGCCGTGGACTTGCCGCGACGCGAGGTTCCAGACCATCGGGAAGGCGAGGCCGGTCCGGTGCCAGCTCGTGGCGTAGATGCGCGTCTCCGGGCGGGCCGGGTCGGCGGCGGCCGCGCGGTCCATGAACCACGCGTGGTCCCACCCCTTCGCGTCGGGGTTGTATTCCGTCACGCGCCAGGCCCGCGCCCAGTCGGCGGCCTCGGGCGGGGTGATCGCGGAGTCCGGCTTGGGCGCGCCATCGGCCCCGAGCCAGACCTCGACCCAGTTGTGGTTGCCGTTGATCGTCGTCCACGTCGGCACGCCGGCCACGCGGGCGGGCAGGCCGATCGCGCGGAAGGCGTCGCAGAGCAGGATGGAGAGGCCGGAGCAGGAGGCCATGCTTTGGCGCATCGAATCGGCCGGGCTCTGGTTCGGCGCGCGGCGCTTGGTGCTGTACTTCACGCCGGTCTCATCCTGGATGCGCGCGTTGACGATCCGGGCGGCCTCGTCCCGGGTCTTCGCGTCCTTGACCATCGCGCCGAAGCGCCGGCGGAAGTCCGCCCGCCAAGCCTCCCGGGGTTCGTCGAGGCAGGCGTAAGGGAGCACGTCGTTCAGGAAGAGCGGCCAGGGGACGTTCGCCGCCCAAGCGTGGGCGCGGCGGGCCGCCAGGGCCTCTCGGATGTTCGCCGCGATGAAGTCGGCGGTCAGTTGCTCCCAGTCCGCCTGGGGCATCGTCAGCAGCAGGAACTGCGCGCAGGCCCCGACCTCGGCGTCGGGGTCCGTCAGGAGCGCCTTCCATCCGGGCGCTTTGGCCGCGGCCTCCATCCGGGCGGCGCCGTCGATCGGCGGCGCCAGGTTGGCGAAGGGATTGCCCACATCGGGGCGCTGGACCGGCACCGGGCAGGCTTCCGGGGGGAGGGCCGGCTGGTCATAGGCGGCCGGCATCGCCGCGCCGAGGGGGGCGCAGGCCATCGCCAAGGCTCCTAGGAGGGCTTTGAGGGGGTGGGGCATGCCCTGACCCTAATCCGGACTCCCCAGGGCGTCCAAGCCCTATCCGCGGGTCCACTCCTCCCGGGCGGCCGCCCAGAGGTCGTAGTTGAGAGGGCGCTTGCCCGTGGGCGTCAGGCGGTAGTACCCGCCCGAGGCCTGGATGATGGCCAGGCCGGCGGCCACGTCCCAGAGGTTCGTGCCGGATTCGTAATAGGCGTCGGCGATGCCTTCCCCGACGTAGGCGAGGGCGAGGGCGGCCGAACCGATCATGCGGATCTTCTTGTAGCGGCCGACCTGTTGGACGAAGAGCTGCATCGCCGGGCCGGATTTGTCGGCCGCGGCGGGGAATCCCGTCATGATGCACGCGTCCTTGATGTCGGCGACCCAGCCTGGGCGGATCGCGCGACCGTTCACGAACGTGCCTTCGCCGGGGAGTCCGAGGAGCGTCTTCTTCGCGGTGAAGTCGTGAATCACGCCGAGTACCGGCTCCGGGCCGCGCATCAGGCCGAGCGAGACGCAGGTCGCGGGTTGGCGGCGCAGGTAGTTGTAGGTGCCGTCGAGCGGGTCGACCACCCAGTAGAGCTCGCGGCCCTCGAACAGCGCCGGGTCGCCGCCGAGCTCCTCGCCGATCACCGGCAGGCCGGTCGACTTCAGCCGCTCGCGCACCAGCGTCTCCGAATCCACGTCGGCCTGCATCTTCACGTCGTCGTCCGTGGACGCGTTGACCTTCATCTGGGCGCCTGCGGCGAGCAGGTCGCCCGCGGCGAGCGCGGTGGCGAGGGCGATGTCCTTGTAGTCGGCGGGGGAGGGCATGGGGTTGGAAGCGGGAGGGCTGGGGCTAGGGCTAGGGCTGGGGCTGGGAAAGGCAAGATAGGGGGAGTAGGGGTGGGAATTAGGAATTAGGTAGGGGGTGGGGGTGGGGCCGCCCAACACCCAACACCTACTTCCTAATCCCCAATCAAACAAAAGACCCGGCTCGCTCGAGCCGGGTCTGGTCGGGGTCTGGTCGGTTGCTTACACCAGCTCGGTCTTGCCCATCAGGAAGCGGTCGCACTCGCGGGCGACGCCCCGGCCTTCATTGAAGGCCCAGACGACCAGGGACTGGCCGCGACGGCAATCGCCCGCGGCGAAGACGCCGGGGAGGTTGGTCACGTACTTCTCGTGGTCGGCCTTGATGTTGGTGCGGGCGTCGCGCTCGAGGCCGAAGGCGTCGAGGAGCGGCTGCTCGGGTCCGAGGAAGCCCATGGCGAGCAGCACGAGCTGCGCGGGGCGGATCTTCTCGGTGCCGGGGACGTGCGTCGGGACGAACTGGCCCTTGTCGTTCTTCTCCCACTTCACCTCGACGGTGTGGACTTCCTTGAGGTTGCCCTGCTCGTCGGCGACGAACTTGGTCGCGGTGGTCAGGTAGACGCGGGGATCGGAGCCGAACTTGGCGGCGGCTTCTTCCTGGCCGTAGTCGACCTTGTAGGTCTTCGGCCATTCCGGCCAGGGGTTGTCCTTGCCGCGGGTGAGCGGGGCCTTGGCCATGATCTCGAGCTGGATGACGGACTTGCAGCCGTGGCGGAGCGAGGTGCCCACGCAGTCGGTGCCGGTGTCGCCGCCGCCGATGATGACGACGTCCTTGCCCTTGGCGCTGATGGTCGCGTCCGGAGCCTTGCCGTCGAGGAGGTTCTTGGTGTTGGCGTGGAGGAACTCCATCGCGAGGTGGATGCCCTTCGCTTCGCGGCCGGGGAGGGGGAGGTCGCGGCCCTTGGTCGCGCCGACGCAGAGGATGACGGCGTCGAAGGACTGGCGGAGCTGCTCGACGGTGACGTCGGCGCCGACGTTCACGCCGCACTTGAAGGTCACGCCTTCGTCCTCGAGCAGCTTGATGCGGCGGAGGACCACCGCTTCCTTCTCGAGCTTCATGTTCGGGATGCCGTACATGAGGAGGCCGCCCGGGCGGTCCGAGCGCTCGAACACGGTGACGTTATGGCCGGCGTAGTTCAGCTGGGCGGCGGCGGAGAGGCCGGCCGGGCCGGAGCCGACGATCGCGACCTTCTTGCCGGTGCGCTTCACGGGCGGCCGGGGGGTGACCCAGCCGTTCTCCCAGCCCTTGTCGACGATCGAGACCTCGATGTTCTTGATGGTGACGGCGGGGCGGTTCATGCCGAGGACGCAGGAGCCTTCGCACGGGGCGGGGCAGACGCGGCCGGTGAACTCCGGGAAGTTGTTCGTCTTATGCAGGCGCTCCAGCGCCTCGCGCCAGAGGCCCTTGTAGACGAGGTCGTTCCATTCGGGGATCAGGTTGTTGATCGGGCAGCCCGCGGCCATCCCGCTGATGAGCTTGCCCGTGTGGCAGAACGGCACGCCGCAGTCCATGCAGCGCGCGCCCTGGGTGCGCAGCTTCTCGTCGGAATGGTGGTGGTGGATCTCCTTCCAGTCGCCGATGCGGACGAGCGGGGCGCGGTCCGCGGGGAGCTCGCGCTGGAATTCGAAGAAGCCGGTAGGTTTTCCCATGATTGCGAAGGGTTGGTGTCAGGTGGGTGGTGGGCTCAGCCGCCGCCGACGCGGGCTTCGTCGCGGGCGTTGATCTCGAACGCCTCCTGGAGGGCGGCGTCGCCGGAGAGGCCCTTGGCCTGCGCGGTGGCGATGGCCTGCAGGACGCGCTTGTAGTCCTTGGGCATGACCTTGACGAACTTCTTCACGGACGCGTCCCAGTTGGAGAGCAGGGCCTGGGCCTTCCGGCTGCCGGTGAGGTCGGCGTGGCGCTGGACGAGCGCGCGGAGCTCGGCGCCCTCGGCGCCCTCGACCTTCTCGAGGCCGACCATCTGCTTGTTGCAGCGCGTGGCGAAGTCGCCCTTCTCGTCGAGGATGTAGGCCACGCCGCCGGACATGCCCGCGGCGAAGTTGCGGCCGGTGGTCCCGAGGACGACGACCTTGCCGCCCGTCATGTATTCGCAGCCGTGGTCGCCCACGCCTTCGACGACGGTGGTGACGCCGGAGTTGCGGACGCAGAAGCGCTCGCCCGCGACGCCGCGGAAGAAGGCCTCGCCGGAGGTCGCGCCGTAGAGCGCGACGTTGCCGAGGAGGATGTTGTCCTCGGCCGGGAAGGTGGCCTTGGCGTCGGGGTAGACGAGGATGCGGCCGCCGGAGAGGCCCTTGCCGACGTAGTCGTTGGCGTCGCCTTCGAGCTCGATGGTCACGCCGGCCGGGATGAAGGCGCCGAGGGACTGGCCCGCGCTGCCCTTGAACTTCAGGTGGATGGTGCCGTCGGGCAGGCCATGCCAGTGCTTCTTGGTGATCTCGTTGCCGAGGATCGTGCCGACGACGCGGTGGGTGTTCTTGATCTCGCCTTCGTAGCGGACCTTCTCGCCCTTCTCGATGGCCGGGCGGCACTTCTCGAGGAGCACGGAGAGGTCCAGGCCCTTCTCGAGGCCGTGGTCCTGCTTCTCGGTGCAGTAGCGGCCGACCTCGGGGCCGACCTTCGGGGAGTAGAGGAGCTTGGAGAGGTCAATGCCCTTGGCCTTCCAGTGGTCGACGGCGTGGCGCGCCTCGAGGACGTCGGTGCGGCCGACCATCTCGTTGAGGGTGCGGAAGCCGAGGGAGGCCATGATCTCGCGGACTTCCTGCGCGATGAAGCGCATGAAGTTGACCGCGTCGTTGGGGTCGCCCTGGAAGTTCTTGCGGAGCTCGGGGTCCTGGGTGGCGACGCCGACGGGGCAGGTGTTGAGGTGGCAGACGCGCATCATGATGCAGCCGAGCGACACGAGCGGGGCGGTGGCGAAGCCAAACTCCTCGGCGCCGAGGAGGGCGGCGACGACGACGTCGCGGCCGGTCTTCAGCTGGCCGTCGGTCTCGACGACGATGCGCGAGCGCAGGTTGTTGAGGACGAGGGTCTGGTGGGTCTCGGCGAGGCCGAGTTCCCAGGGCAGGCCGGCGTGCTTGATGGAGGTCTGGGGCGAGGCGCCCGTGCCGCCGTCGAAGCCGGAGATGAGCACGACGTCCGCGTGCGCCTTGGCGACGCCGGTGGCGATGGTGCCGACGCCGACCTCGGAGACGAGCTTCACGCTGACGCGCGCGGCGCGGTTCGCGTTCTTCAGGTCATGGATGAGTTCCGAAAGGTCCTCGATCGAGTAGATGTCGTGGTGCGGGGGCGGGGAGATGAGGCCGACGCCGGTGGTGGAGTGGCGGACCTTGGCGATCCACGGGTAGACCTTGCCGCCGGGGAGCTGGCCGCCTTCGCCCGGCTTGGCGCCCTGGGCCATCTTGATCTGCACTTCCTTGGCCTGCGTGAGGTAGAGGCTGGTGACGCCGAAGCGGCCCGAGGCGACCTGCTTGATGGCGGAATTCTTGGAGTCGCCCTGGGCGTTGGTCCAGGTGTAGCGCTCGGGGTCCTCGCCGCCTTCGCCGGTGTTGGACTTGCCGCCGATGCGGTTCATCGCGATGGCGAGGCTCTCGTGGGCTTCCTTGGAGATGGAGCCGTAGCTCATGGCGCCGGACTTGAAGCGCTTGAGGATGGCTTCGACGGATTCGACCTCCTCGATCGGCACGGCGGCGCGGGGCTTGAACTGGAGGAGGCCGCGCAGCGTGAAGATCTGCTGCATCTGGTTGTTCACCAGGCCGGTGTAGACCTTGAAGGTCTCGTAGTTGCCGGTGCGCACGGCCTTCTGGAGGCTGTGGATGACCTGCGGGCTGAAGAGGTGGGCTTCGCCCTCGTTGCGCCACTGGTAGTCGCCGCCGACCGTGAGGGTCGAGGCGGTCTCGACGCGCTCGGTGTAGGCGAGGCGGTGGCGGGTGAGGGTTTCCTCGGCGATGGCCGCGAGGTCCGCGCCTTCGATGCGGGTGGCGGTGCCGGTGAAGTACTGGTCGACGACCTTCTGCTGGAGGCCGACGCACTCGAAGATCTGGGCGCCGAGGTAGCTCTGGATGGTCGAGATGCCGATCTTGGAGGCGACCTTGACGATACCCTTGGTGGCGGCCTTCACGTAGTTCTTGCAGGCCGTGTAATGGTCGACGCCGACGAGCAGGCCCTGGCGGATCATGTCGTCGAGGGTCTCGAACGCGAGGTAAGGGTTGATGGCGGCGCAGCCGTAGCCGATGAGCGTGCAGAAGTGGTGCACTTCGCGCGGTTCACCCGACTCGAGGATGAGGCCGACCTTGGTGCGCTTGCCTTCGCGGATCAGGTAATGGTGAAGGCCGGAGACGGCGAGCAGGGGCGGGATGGCCGCGTTGTGGCGGTCGACGCCGCGGTCGCTCAGGATGATCAGGTTGATGCCGGCGTCGATGTGCAGGCCGGCTTGGCGGCAGACCTCGTCCATCGCCTTCTCGAGGCCCTGGGCGCCGTCGCGCGGGTCGAAGAGGGTGGGGATGGTGACGGAGCGGAACTGGCCCTGGGCCACGTGGCGGAGCTTCGCCAGCTCCTCGTTGGTGATGATCGGCGTGGGCAGCTCGATGAGGTGCGCGCTCGCGGGGTTCGGGTCGAGGAGGTTGCGCTCCGGCCCGATGGTGGTGACGGAGGAGGTGACGATCTCCTCGCGGATGCAGTCGATCGGCGGGTTGGTGACCTGCGCGAAGAGCTGCTTGAAGTAGTCGTAGAGCAGCTTGGAGCGGTTCGAGAGGACGGCCAGGGGGATGTCCGTGCCCATCGAGCCGGTGGCCTCGACGCCGTCCTTGCCCATCGGGACGAGGAGCTTGCGCTGGTCCTCGAAGGTGTAGCCGAAGGCCAGCTGGCGCTGGACGACGGTCGAGTGGTCGGCGGTCGGGACCTCGGGGGCGTCGGCGATGTCGGCCAGCTTGATGAGGTTCTGGTTCAGCCACTCGCGGTAGGGCTTCTGGGCGGCGATCTTCTGCTTGATCTCCTCGTCGGGGACGATGCGGCCTTCCTCCATGTTCACGATGAACATGCGGCCGGGCTGCAGGCGGCCCTTGGCGGCGACGTTGGCGGGGTCGATCGGCAGGACGCCGGCTTCGGAGCCCATGATCACGTAGTCGTCCTTGGTGACGTAGTAGCGGGACGGGCGCAGTCCGTTGCGGTCGAGCGTGGCGCCGATCATGGTGCCGTCGGTGAAGACGACGGACGCGGGGCCGTCCCACGGTTCCATCAGGCAGGACTGGTACTCGTAGAAGGCCTTCTTCTCCGGGCTCATGGACTCGTGGCCGTTCCAGGGCTCGGGGATCATCATCATCATGGCCTCGGGCAGCGAGCGTCCGCCCATGACCATGAGTTCCAGGACGTTGTCGAACATCGCCGAGTCGGAGCCGTTCGGGTTCACGACCGGGACGATCTTCTTGATGTCGGCGCCGAAGAGCGGGGAGGCCAGCAGCGGCTCGCGCGCCTTCATCCAGTTCACGTTGCCGCGCAGGGTGTTGATCTCGCCGTTGTGGGCGATGAAGTGGTACGGGTGCGCGCGCTCCCAGCTCGGGAAGGTGTTGGTCGAGAAGCGCGAGTGGACCAGCGCCAGGGCGGTGTCCATGGACGGGTCGGCCAGGTCCTTGAAGTACTTGCCGACCTGTTCGGGCATGAGCATGCCCTTGTAGATGAGCGTGCGGCAGGACAGGGAGCTGGCGTAGTAGAACTCGTCCTTGCCGGACGCGCGCAGCTGGTAGTGGGCCTGCTTGGAGACGATGAAGAGCTTGCGCTCGAAGTCCTGGTCGGTCGCGAGGGACGCCGGGCGGCCGATGAAGGCCTGGCGGACGCGGGGCTCGCTCTTCCGGGCGGTGGCGCCGAGCGAGGAGTTGTCGGTGGGGACGTCGCGCCAGCCGAGGAAGGTCAGGCCTTCGGCCTTCACGATGGCCTCGAAGGTCTTCTCGCTCTCGGCGCGGATCTTGGCGTCCGGGGAGAGGTAGAGCATGCCGACGCCATAATGGCCGGGCTTGGGCAGGCCGGCGGGGCCGTGCTTGGCGAAGAACCCGTGCGGGAGCTGGAGGAGGATGCCGGCGCCGTCGCCGGTGTTCGTCTCGCAGCCGCAGGCGCCGCGGTGGTCCAGGTTCACCAGGATGGTCAGGGCCTGTTGGATGATGTCGTGCGAGCGCTTGCCCTTCATCTGGCAGACGAAGCCGACGCCGCAGGCGTCATGCTCAAACTGGGGGTCGTAGAGACCCTGTTTCTCGGGGAGGCCGGGATTCTTCATTGCTTGGTGTGGGCGGAAAAGAGTGGCTAAAGGTGGCGTTGGGTGCCGGTACCCTTGGGAAGTCCGCAAGGATGTGAAATCTAGTGGGCAATAATTCCCCCCTGTCAAAGGCAAGTTACAGGTCGTCCGGAACCCAACGGGAGCCCTTTTCGCCTCGGTGCTGTCGGCTTTTTCCCATTTGCCTAATTTTGTTAGGAAAAGTGGCGAAGCGTGGACAGGAGGACACGAGGGCCAGAGGACCGGAGGGCTCGAGGGCGCGAGGACAAGAGGGTCGGAGGGTCCGAGGGCGGGAGGGCGCACGGCCGACCGGGGACGGTCAGCCCTACCTAGGGCACGGTCGATCCAGCGCTTGCCGAGGGATAGTTCACTCCCGGCGCCTGCCCCTGGCCCTGGCGCTGGCCCTCAATGTGCATTCTTCCCTCGTCCACGGCCGACCGGTGACGGTCAGCCCTACCTGTTGGCCCTTTACCTCTGGCCCTCGAAACCTCGTGCCCTTGAGCCCTCTGGCCCTCGAGTCCTCCAGCCTCTCCGCCCCATCCTTGACTTCCGCCCCCCCCGCTCCGACTGACTTAACCATGAAAGCCGACAACGAACTCTACCGCCAGCTGCGCGAACTGCCCCCGCAGCAGCTTTGGACGGAGGAGGTGCCCAAGTTCGACCGGTTGTCGCCCAAGGAGCGTAACCAGCAGGTCGCCCTAGTCCGGGCGGTCGGGGTGGTCTTCGCGACATCCCGCAATCCGGAGATGAAGGCCGCGGTGAAGGCCTGGATGGTCGGCCTGCTCCAGGATCCCGATGAGAAGATCCGCCGCTATGCGACGGCGGCCATCCCGAAGCTCGGGGGCGATGAGTCCTCCGAGAAGAAATTACTGGATATCCTGCGGACTACCCAGGTCGACCGCGAGAAGCGCAAGGTCGCCGAGGCCTTGGAGAAGATCGGGGGCGCCGAGACGCTCAAGGTGGTGGCGGGGAAGGGCGACCAGCTCGTGTCCGAACAGAAGGTGCGCGCCAGCGTGGCCCGGCAGGAAAGCCCGGGAACGGTCCGCCTGGAGGCGGTCCTGCCCAAGCAGGAAGGGCTCAAGCTGCACTTGCGCTGCCGCGCGGGACTCGAGTCGATCGTGGCCGACGAGGTGCGCGAGGCCGAGGCCCGCCAGGGTAAGTTCCGCGTCGTCGAGGTGCGGGGCACGTGCGTCGTGGTCGAGCCCAAAGGCCCCTTCGCGCTCGCCGACCTCTACCGCTTCCGCTGCTTCGACACGGCGAGTTTCGTGCTCGGGCTCGTCCGCAACCCCCAGGCTCCCGCCGCCATCGGCGAACTGGCCAAGCTGATCGCCTCGCCCCGGACGGAGTTCCTGATGAGGACCCTGACGGAGGGCGCCCTGCGCTACCGCCTCAGCATGCTGGCGGAGGGCAACCATGACGCGGCCGTCGCCAAGGTCACGGCCGAGGCTTTCCGGCTCAACCCGCGCATCCTGAACGACGCCCGCGAGTCCCCGTGGTCGGTCGACGTGCTCTTCAATGAGCTCAGCGCCTCGGTCGAACTGCGTCCCCGCCTGAGCCCGAATCCGCGCCTCTATTACCGGACCGACGCGATCAACGCGGCCTCCCACCCGCCGCTGGCCGCCTGCCTCGCCCGTCTGGCCGGCAAGCAGGCTGACGAACTGGTCTGGGATCCGTTCTGCGGCTCGGGCCTCGAGCTGATCGAGGCGGCCTTGTTCGGAGAGGTGGCCCAGGTGGTCGGTACGGACATCGATCCGGCGGCGATCGCGATCGCCCAGGCTAACTTTGGCGCGGCCAAGCTGCCGCGCACGCAGGGCGCTTTCCATGCCCGCGATTTCCGCGACGTGACCAAGATTCCCCAGCTCGACCGCGGCAAGGTCTCGTTGGTCATCTCCAATCCGCCCCTCGGTCGCCGCGTCCGCGTGCCGAACATGCATGGCCTCTTCGCCGATCTCTTCCGGCTCTCCGCCGAGGTCCTGCGCCCGGGCGGTCGCCTCGTCTTCGTGAACCCGCTGCGCCTGGAATCCGTCGACCCGACCCTGCGCCTCGAGTCCCGCCGCCCGGTGGACCTCGGCGGCTATGAGTGCCGCGTCGAAGTCTATCGGAAGCGCTAACGCCCAGTTTTTCCGGAGGGTGGGTTGAACGGTTGGCCAAGGGCGTGTCTTTGGCCGCTAGGTAGGGACGAGCGTCCCTGCCCGTCCGCGGCGTCACCGTTGCGGATCAACGGGAAGAATTGCGAACCCAGCGGTCGACCGGGGCGGTCAGCCCTGCCTCGAGGCGCATCGGGGCGCCGGCTGAACAGCTCACTCCGCGATGACGAGGGCGGCGGAGGCGGGCGGCAGGGTCACGGTGGCCTTGCCGGTCGTGAGGGTGAGGGGCTCCGTGGTGCGCGGGCTCCACTTGCCCTCGGCGGTCACCGCCGCACCCGCGAAGGTCACGCCTTCGGTGGCGTCGACGCTCGGCGCGGAGAGCCGCAGGACTTGTCCGGCCTTGAAAGCGGCCCCGAGGTCGAGCTGGGCGGCCACCGGCTGAGTCAGGTCCTTGTTGAGCAAGGTCACCCGTAGTTTGCCGTCGGATCCACGCACGGCGTGGGCCACTAAATGGGCGGCGCACTGGGTTTCCGACGCCACGAGCCGGCCTTGCGCGGCCTGGCTGAAGAAGAGCAGGCCGTAGTAGAGCGGGGCGGCGCCGTAGGTTTCCGTCTTCTTGTCGTAGACGATCGGCGAGTAGTTGTTGGCCGTGAAGCTGCCGTGCAGGTTGACGCCCTGGCCGCCGCGCGTCGCGACGTCGAAGAGGAAGTCGATCGACCAGAGCGCCGAGGCGAAGGCGTTGCTCACGCCGCGTTTGCCGCCGCCGGACGCCGTGTTGCACTCGGCCACGCGGTAGGGGACGCCGGCTGCCTGGGCGTCGGCCAACTTGATCGCCCAATCGTCCGGGTATTTCTCGCCGAGCAGCTTCTCGATCGACGTGAAGCGCTGGGCCTTCGGGTCGGTTTCCGGCGCGGACAGCGGGTAGACGTGGGAGGTCGCCAGCACGATCCGGCTCCTGAAGTCGGCCATGAACAAGGGCATCCACTTCGTGCTCTTGGTCACCGCGGGGCCCGTCAGCGGGGCCTGCGGGCGCTTCGCGACGATGGCGTCGGCCGTCGCGGTGAACTCGGCCTTGTACTGCGGGTAGCCCCAGTTGCCCGGTCGGATGCCCTCGCGCTTGGGCCCCTTCGGGTAGAGGTTCGGTTCATTGCCGATCTCGATGGCCAGGATCTCCTTCGCGCCCACCTGGAGGGCGTAGTCCGCCTCGTCGGCCGCCATCGCGGGGTTGTTCGCGCCGAGGTTGACCCCGTAGATGACCTTCCAGCCGGTGGCCCGGGCGAACGCGAAGAACTCGTCCACCGATTCGGTCCCGATCGTGCGCGGGTCGACCACATAGCGGTTGTCCTTCATCGATTCCCGCGGCGGCTTCCCGTCGCGCTGGAAGAAGGTGGAATCCACGTTGTTGGCGCCGATGCGCAGGACCCCGGGACCGAGGGTTCGGCACAGGTTGATCAGCGTCGTGTTCTTCACGTGGAAGCAATCGCGCACCATCAGCTTCTTCTCGGTGCTCAGGCCGACGAAATCGACCGGCAGCACGAACCCGGGCTGGTCCGCATGGACCGTGACGGTCGCGGGGGTCGGCGCAGCGGCGGCCAGGGTGGCGGCGAAGAACAGCGGTAGCATGGGGTCGAGGTTGGCTTGGCTGGCGGGGGCGGGGAAGGGCAAAAGCACCAGCCACGCTTGCCAGTCCCGCCTGGGATCCCTAGGAACCTGGCATGAGATACCCCCTCTGGCTCCTTGGTCTTTGCTCCGTGGTCTTGTCGGCCGCCCCGACCAAGGTCTTCATCCTCGTCGGCCAGTCGAACATGGAGGGTCATGCTCGGGTCGAGACCATCGACTACATCGGCGAGGATCCCGCCACGGCTCCGCTGCTCAAGCGCATGCAGGGCGCGGACGGCAAGCCGGCCGTGGCCGAGGGCGCGTGGATTTCCTACCATACCGGCATCGGCGACCGGAATGGCGAGGGCTTCGGCAAGCTGACCACGGGCTACGGTTCGCGCCAGGACCCGGCCAAGGATGGCGGCAAGATCGGTCCGGAATACACCTTCGGCCTCGCGATGGACCGCACGTTCACGGAACCGGTGCTGCTCATCAAGGCCGCCTGGGGCGGCAAGTCCCTGAACTACGATTTCCGCTCGCCGAGCGCGGGTCCGTACCCGCGGACCCCCTCCGACCTCGAGAAGAACCGGAACCCTCAGGAGAACGCCGGCCACTACTACCGTCTCATGGTCGCCCACGTGAAGAAAGTCCTGGCCGACCCCGCCCGTGTCTGCCCAGCCTACGACCCGAAGGAGGGTTGCGAGATCGCCGGGTTCATCTGGCTCCAAGGCTTCAACGACATGGTCGACGGCAACTTCTATCCCAAGCAGCCCAAGGGCGCGCCGACCAACCGCTACGCGAAATATTCGGAATGCATGGCGGCGTTCATCCGGGACGTCCGCCGGGAGTTCGGCGCCCCGAAGATGCCGTTCGTCATCGGCGTCATGGGCGTCGGCGGCAAAGATCCGGGCGACGACAACCTCGCTTTCCGCGAGGCCATGGCCGCGCCGGCTGACCTGCCGGAATTCAAGGGCAACGTCACCGCCGTGCGCACCGCGCCGTTCTGGGACGAGCAGCTGGGCGCCATCCAGGCCAAGAAGGAGAAGGTCCGCCAGATGGCGTTCGAGCTCCGCAACAAGGGCAAGCGGTCGGCCAACGCCGACGGTAAGATGACGGAGGAGCAGCAACGCGAATTCCTCAAGGACTACGAGGCCAAGTTGATCACGCCCGCGGAGGCCGCCCAGCTCAAGCGTGGTGCCTCGAACGCCGGCTATCACTACCTGGGCTGCGCCAAGACGTTCGCCCTGATGGGTGAGGCCTTCGCCGAAGCCAACCTGCAGATGCGCGCGGCGGCGAAGTGAGGGCCGGCCGAGCGGGCAAAGGGCGAGGGTAGGGGCAGCACCGCGTGCTGCCCTAGGGGTCGGATGGCTCGGACGCTCGTCCGCAGCCGACCCGGGACGGTCAGCCCTGCCTTGAGGCCAGGCGGATCGGCCGATTTTTCCGCCAACAAAAAAGACGACCTCGGGGGAGGTCGTCTTTAAAGTGGTGCCAGAGCGATAGCTACCGCGCTCTGGGGTCGGTGACGGGGAATATTATCTTCTTACCGTTAGTCGCCCTCGCGACTTATGCATCCTTTATAAGGGACGCGCCTTCCGAGTTAAATTCAACTGA
>JBEBDN010000163.1:0-5244 GCA_041156945.1 Verrucomicrobiota bacterium
CCCATGCCGCCCATCTACGTGATCAACCTGGACCGCGACGTCGAACGGATGGGGTCGCTCGCCCGCAGCCTCGAGGCCTTGGGTCTGCCCTATGTCCGCATCCCGGCCGTCCTGGGCAAGCAGGTGCCGGACTGGGAGAAACTGGTGGACGCCGAGCTTTACGGGGCGCGCAATCGCCTCGCCATGCCCCGACCCGGCGAAGTCGGCTGCTACCTCAGCCACCTCAAGGCCATGGAGGAGTTCCTGCGGTCCGACGCGCCGTGGTGCGTGATCCTCGAGGACGACGTGGAGCTGCGCCCGGAATGCGTCGAGGTGTTGGCGGCGTTGGCCCGCCGTGACGACTGGGACCTGGTGAAGCTGTTCTGCTTCCACTCCGGCCTACCCGTCCGCAAGCGCGCGCTCACGGCCCGGCACCACCTGGTCGTCCATCTGACCCGGACGACGTCCTCGGCGGCCTACGCCCTGAACCGGCGGGCGGCCGAGATCCTGCTGCGGTCGATGCGGCCGATCACGGAACAGGTCGACCATGCGCTGGAGCGGCCTTGGGAGACGGGCTTGCGCGTGCGGGGAGTCCGCCCGCTGCCCGTCGTCCTCGCCCCGGTCGCCGCGACCACGACGATCGGTTACGACGATCGGAGCGGCCGCCGGCTCCCGTGGGGCCGCGCCTTCCGGCTATTCCGTTCCCGGGCCGGCAAGGAAGTCTCCCGCTTCCTCTGGGCGCTGGCCGAAACCTGGCGGTGATTTCAGGCGCCCCACTGGCGCACCGCGCCCGGCAAGGCCCGCCGGGCGAAGCATTTCGCGGTGAGCGCGACCCTCTCGACCAGGGAAAAATGGCTCGAACGCCAGACCTGACCGGCGAGATGGGCGAAGACGGTCCACCTCGAGCCAGGGTGCAGGGCGTGGTACTTCAACCGGGCGACGGCCTGCATCTTGCGGGCGGCGGCCACGAGGCCGGCGACTTGCCCTGCCGGACGGAGCCCTAGTTCGACCGCCCGGTGGGCGTCGCGCTCCAGTTGGGCGCCATCATGGTAGGCGCCCTTCGCCTTGCGCAGCTTGGCCCGGAGGCGCGCGGTACGCTCCACGGAGCCGGCGACGCCGCCGTGCGAAAGGTTGGCGCCGTGCCATCGCCAATCCACCTGGACGGGAGGCAGCACCACGGCCGACCCCATCATCTGGGCGCGCATCAAGGAGGAGACATCCTCGGTGCCGCACCGGCGATCGATCGGACCGAACTTCCGCAGGCACCCGGCGCGGTAGGCGGCCGTGGCGCCGTTGAACGGAAACCCCTTCCACATCTCCCCCGACCCCAGGGTCTTGGTCACGGGCGCGGCGATGGGCCGCCACTCCGCGGATCGGAGCGAGCCGGCCGCATCGATGATGCGGCAGCCGAAATAAAGGGCGTGGACCGACGGGTTCGCCGCGAAATAGGCCGCGGCGGCCGCCACCCGGCCGGGGTGGGAAACGTCGTCGCCCGCCGCCGCCACGAGGATCTCGCCGCTGGCCGCGGCGACGCCGCGGTTCCAGTTGGCCGCCAAGCCTTGGTTGCGGGCGGCGGGCATCACCCGGACGCAGCCGCTCCGCGGATGTTCGGCGAGGACCTCGCGGACGATGTCCAGGGTCCGATCCGGGGAGGCGTCGTCGAGGACCAGGATCTCCAGGTTCGGGTAATCCTGGTCGAGCAACGAGAGGAGGGCCGGCCGCACGAAGGCCTGCTGGCGGAAGGTCAGGAGCAGGACCGTGACCAGGGGCGTCGCCCCGGCGGGAGGCATCGCGGCGGGCTCAACCACGGCAGGCCGCGATGGTCGCCGCCACCTGCCCATCCGTCATGACGGGGCTGATCGGCAGGGAGACGACTTCCCGGTGCAGGGCTTCGGTCAATGGCAGCTGGTGATGACCGAGCGACCGGGCGTAGGCGGCCTGATGATGGGGCGGGATCGGGTAGTGGATCGCCGTCTGCACGCCCCGCTCAAGGAGGCGTTGCTGGAAGGCCGCGCGGTCGGGGACGCGGACGACGAAGAGGTGCCAGACGTGGGATTCCTCGCCGGCGCGGACGGTCGGCAGGCGGACGGACGGGGCCTTGATCTCGGCGCGGTAGCGCCGGGCGATTTCCCGGCGACGGGCGTTGTCGGCGTCGAGGTGCGGGAGCTTGACGCGGAGCAAGGCGGCCTGCAGCTCGTCCAGGCGGTCGTTGGGGCCCTGCACGAGGTTCTGGTACTTCACGTGCGACCCGTAGTTCCGGAGGGCGCGGACCATCTCGGCCAGCTTGGCGTCCCGGCAGGTGAGGGCGCCCGCGTCCCCCAAGGCGCCGAGGTTCTTGCCGGGGTAGAAGCTGAAGGCCGCCGCATCGCCCCAGGCGCCCGCCTTGAGGCCCGCGACGCGCGCGCCGTGGGCCTGGGCGGCGTCCTCGAGCAGCAGCAGGCCACGCTCGCGGCAGAGCTGCGCGATCGCCGGCATGTCCGCCAACTGACCGTAGAGATGGACGGCCAGGACGGCTTTCACGTCCGGGGTGAGCGCGGCGGCGAGCGACGTGGCCCCGAGGTTGAAGGTGTCCTCGTCCGGCTCGACCAGGACGGGCCGGAGGCGGTTCTCGGTGATGGCGAGGATGGAGGCGATGTAGGTGTTGGCGGGGACCGCGACGCCGTCGCCATCCTTGAGCAGACCGAGCTCCTTCCAGCCGCGCAAGGCGAGGATGAGGGCCGAAAGGCCGTCGGAGGTGCCGACGCAATGGGGCGAGCCGACCCAGGCGGCGAACTCGGCCTCGAAGGCCTTCACTTCCTCGCCCAAGATGTACCACCCCGAGTCGACGACGCGGGCGAGCGCCGACTTGATCTCGCCGGCGTGGCGTTCATTGATGGCCTTGAGGTCGAGGAAGGGTACTTTCATCGAGGTCACGAACGGTGCCGGCGGCGGGGAGGATAGTCAAACCCGCTCCACCTTGCGGCCTTGGGCATCCAACTTGAGCATGTCCGCCTCCATCAGGTCGTCGATGTCGTGGACGAACCTTCCCGGGTTGACCAACCGGCTCGGTCCGATCCGCAGGCTCCTTCCCCGTCGGCCGGCGAGCCACATCCCCCACCAGCTGAAGCTGCTGTTCGCGATCACGTGGTGCGAGCACCGCGCGAAAAGGGCCATATCCTTCCAGGAGTCCGCCCCGCGGTTGCCTTCGACGGGGATGAAGCCGCGGCCCGCGAAGGTCCGGCGGCACCAGCCCATGTCGTCGGAAAAGAGGAAGATCCGGGGCCGGGCGATCTGCCGGTGCACCTCCGCCAACGCGGCCTGATAATAGGCCTCCGTGCAGATGCCGCCGAAGTGGCCGGCGTTGGCCGGCGCCAGGTAATCGCCGCGGCGGACATGCAGCCCGACCGAATCGGGATGGCTCATCTGCTCGAGCAGCGCCTCGGCGCCCGCGAGGGGCTGCGCGAAGGTGAAATTCCTCCGCAGGAGTTCCTCCGCGTGCAGCGAATACCGGTAGGCCGGCCAATACCCGCGGATGTAGCCGTGGTGGGGCGCCCGCAGGATCTCCTCCTTGTAGGAGAGTTCATCGACCTCGCGGGTCACCTTGCGGAGCCACTTGGCCAGCCGGTAGGCGACCCGGCCGCGCGCCCCCGAGATCTCCGGGAAACGGTCGGGCATCGCGAAGACCCGGCAGACCTCCCAGCCGTTATGGTCGGCGTAGGGACCGTAGCAGCGGATGTCGGCGGCCACCCTCGCCGGGAATTTGGCCTGCAGCCCGAGGGCCATGGCGTACTGGAACATCTGGTTGCCCAAGCCGCCGTTGAACTCGTGGATCCGGTCGTAGCCGAGCCACCCGGAGAGGGCCGCCCAACCGGCGCGGCTGAACGGGCCCGTGGAGCTATAGGTGGTCCGTACCATGGAGACGGGCGGGGTTGCCGACGACGACGGCGCCGGCGGGGACGTCGCGCGTGACGACGGCGCCGGCGGCGACGGTGGCGCCCTCGCCGATCGTCACGCCCGGCAGGATGGTCGCGTTGGCGCCGATGGTCGCCTTCCGCCGGACGAGCGTCGGCATGGGCTCGAACCCGGGCTTGCGGGAACTCGGGTGCAGGTCGTTGGTGAAGGTGGCGTTGGGGCCGACGAAGACGTCGTCCTCGAGGGTGACGCCGTCCCAGAGCTGGACGCCGCATTTGACGGTGACCCGGTCGCCCACGACGACCTGGTTCTCGATGAAGCAATGCGAGCAGATGTTGCAGTCGCGGCCGATCGCGGCGCCGGGGAGGACGACCACGAACTGCCAGATCCGCGTGCCCTGGCCGACCTGCCGGGTTTGCACGTCAGCGCTCGGATGAATGAACATGTTGGATGAAGGTTGCGCGGTTCCGGACGTAATCCGACTCGTTGTATTCCCCGTCCGCAAGCACCGACAGGACGCAGTCCGGGGAAAAGTCGTGCATCTCGTGCCACAGCCAGGGGGGAAGCAGCAAGCCGCCCATGCCGGCGGTAAAGCGGAAGGATTCCTCCCGCCGCCCGTCGAAGAGCGCGATCCGGACGCTGCCGGCCATGCAGAGGCAAACCTGGTTGAGCCGACGGTGGGCATGGAAGCCGCGCGACACGCCGGGCGCCGTGCCGTAGATCCAGTAGACGCGCCGGACCTCGAACGGCAGGCCGGCGCCGAGCTCGAGGAGGGACAGGTCGCCGCGCGCGTCGGAGCGTTCGGCGGGCTTCACGAAACGGGCCAGCGGCTCAGCCATGGCGGGGGTCCCTCCGGAAGGACTCGAAGTCGCGGATGTAGTCGCCTTCGTCGTATTCGCGGTCGGCGAGGACCATGAGCACGCAATCGGGGCTGAATGCCGACATCACGCGCCAGAGGCCCGGGCCGACGACCAAGGCATCCTCGAAGGCCCCGAAGGCGAATTCCTCCCGGCGCTCGCCGTCGGTGAACATCATCCGGACGGAGCCGGCCAGGCAGACGAAGACCTGGCGCAGTCCCTTGTGGGCGTGGAAGCCCCGGCTGATGCCCGGCTTGGTGCCGTGGATCCAGTAGACGCGCCGGACGGGGAAAGGCAGGACCGACCCGAGTTCGGCGACCGCCAACTGGCCGCGCTCGTCGCCCTTCTGGGCCAGGGGCACCCGCTCAACGAGCCGACTCATGCTTGTTCCGCGGGACCAGGGACTTGAGGTATTCGCCGTAGCCCGACTTGGCGATGGGCTCGGCGAGCTTGAGCAGCTGGGCGTCGTCGATGTAGCCGCGGCGCCAGGCGATCTCCTCGATGCAGCCGATCTTGA
>JBEBDN010000164.1:0-8271 GCA_041156945.1 Verrucomicrobiota bacterium
CCCCGAAGGACATCACGGCGGTCACGAACATCGGCGCCTTGGACAAGGTCTACGACGGCAACACCTCGGCCACGCTCGACCTGACGTCCGCCGCCTTCACGGGCCTGATCCAGGGCGACAATCTGACCGTGACCTCGGGCACCGGCGCCTTCGCCGACAAGAACGTGGGCGCGGGCAAGACGGTCAACGTGTCGGGCCTCACGCTCGGCGGCACCGACCTCGTGAACTACACCTTGGTCTCGGCCAACTCGACCGCGACCGCGGCGATCACCCGTCGGACGTTGACCGGCATCACCGGCATCACCGCGAACGGCAAGGTCTACGACGGTGGCATCTCCGCCACGGTGAACCTCGGCGGCGCCGTCTTCGGCGGCTTGGTCGGCGGCGACAACCTGACGTTGACCGGCGGCGCCGGCCAATTCGCCAACGCCAACGCCGGCAACGGCAAGACCGTGACGATTTCGGGTCACAACCTGGGCGGCACGGATGCGGGCAACTATGCGCTCCCGGCCTCGCTGACCGCGCTGGCGGACATCACCCCGGCGCCGCTCAGCGTCCGGGCGACGGATCTCTCCAAGACCTATGACGGCACGCCCTTCGCCGGCGGCAACGGCGTGACCTTCGTCGGCTTCGTTCCGAACCAAGGGCCGGGGGACCTGACCGGCTCCTTGACCTTCTCCGGCAATAGCCAAGGGGCCATCAACGCCGGCACCTATGTCCTGACGCCCGGCGGTTACGCCTCGAGCAATTACGCGCTGAACTTCGTCGATGGCGCGCTGACCATCGCCGTCGCCGCGCCCGCCGTCGATGTGCGCGTCTTCCTGCCCCAGACCGTCGTGGTGCCGGTCTTGGCCGTCCCCGTGGTCACCGTGAGCCTCCCGCTCGCCACGCCCGGTGGTCTGAACTACGTCGCCACCTCGCTGCCCACCCCGGGCATCGTGGCCTTCGCCCCGACGGTCTCGCCGGTGCTGCCGACGATCGCCACCCCGCCGACCGCTCCTCTGGCTCCGGTCGTCGCCCCGGCCGCTGCTCCCGCGACCACGTCGCCGGCGGCTCCGTCCACGCAGTCCACGCCGGTCGCCACGGTGACGCAACCCGCCAAGGAAGGCTCGGCTAAACCGGCGGAGCCCGCGGCCCAAGGTGAACCCATCGCCGCCAGCCCCGCCGCGGAGCCGGCCTCCAATGAGGCGGCGCCGGCCGGTCCCAACAGCTCGCGCCGCGCCCAGGACGGCGTGACGCGTTCGTTGCTCGGTCCGCTCGACGTCATCGTCGTCAATGGTGGGGTCAACTTGGGCGCCCGCCCGGTCGTCGCCGAGTAACCGTCACCGCACCCTTACCGATGAAATCCCAACTTCTGCCTTGGTCGTTGCTCCTCGCGGCCGCGACCTGCGTCTCCTTCGCCCAGGTGTCCCCGCCGGACGCCGGCCAGGTGCTCAACACGCTCCGTCCGCCCAAGCCCGTCGCGCCTTCCGCGCAGCGCCTCGAACTCAGCCTGGGCGGCGATACGCCCGCCGCCGCCAAGCAGGGTCCCAAGGTCGTGGTCTCCGGCATCGTCTTCGAGGGCAATACGGTCTTCACCGCCTACACCTTGGGCCTGATCGTCGCTCCGCAAGTCGGCAAGCAGCATGACTTGGACGGATTGCGCGGCATGGCCCGACTCGTCGGCGAGCATTACCGCCGGAATGGCTATCCCTTCGCCCGCGCCATCATCCCCGTGCAGGAGCTCAAGGATGGCGTTCTGCGGATCCGCATCCTGGAAGGCGCCTACGGCGACGTCACGGCCACCGGCGAGGCGAAGGTCGCCGCCGGTTCGCAGCCTTTCCTCTCGCCGCTGCGACGGGGCGAACTGCTCGAGAGCGACCTGCTCGAACGCACATTGCTCATCCTGGACGACGTCCCGGGGATCGCCGTCCGTCCGGTCGTGAGCCCTGGCAAGACCGTCGGGGTCGGCGACCTCGCGGTCGTGACCACCCTCGAGAAGGAGCAAGGCGGCGAACTGGGCGTCGACAACGAGGGCAGCCGCTATACCGGCGAATTCCGCTTCAAGGCCGCCTGGTACCGCAACTCCGCGTTGGCCTTCGGGGATCGCCTCTCGGCCAACCTCATGGCCACCAACGCCAACCTCTGGCTGGGCGCGGTCGATTACGACTCGGCCCTCGGCTCCTCCGGCCTGCGCGGCCAGTTGGGCTGGGCCCTCAATACCTACGAGCTCGGCAAGGAGTTCGCCTCGTTGCAGGCCTCGGGTCTCGCCCGGGTTTGGAGCGCGCGATTGAGCTATCCCCTCATCCGTTCGCGCCAGACCAACCTGCAGGGTTCCATCGGTCTGCTGCACAAGTCCCTGCACGACGATTTCGACGCCACGGCCGTGTCCGAGGATAAGTTCAGCCAATCGTTCCCGATCTCGCTGCGCTTCGACCACCGCGACGGCTTCGGCGGTGGCGGCATCTCCTACGGTCAGGTGACCTGGACCCACGGCAACATGCACCTGGACGCTGGCCTCACGGCCATCGACGACGTCACCGCCCGCAAGCGGGGCGGCTTCGACAAGTTCAACCTCGACCTGGCCCGCGTGCAGAACCTGCCCGCCGGCTTCTCGCTGTACGGCCGTTACTCGCTCCAGCTGGCCGACCGCAACCTCGACTCCTCCGAACGCTTCGGCCTCGGTGGCGCCCAGGGCGTCCGCGCCTACCCGCTCGGCGAAGGCATGGGCGATGAAGGTTGGCTCGGGCAGGTCGAGCTCCGCTACGCCATGGAGAACTACACCCCTTACGCCTTCTACGACGTGGCCCAGGCGGACATCAATAATCGCCCGTGGGATGCGGCCTCGAACCAGAGCCGGCGGATCGCCGGCGCCGGCTTCGGCATGCGGACCACCTATCAGCAGTGGTCGGGAGACCTCGCGATCGCCTGGCCGACCAGCGGCGGCACGCCCCAGTCCGACTCCCGGGAAGTCTCCGCCCGTCTCTGGTTCTCGCTCAGCCGCAGCTTCTGAACGGCGGTATGCGTTTCCGCGAAAGGACGGCCCGGGTGGCCGTCCTTTTTTGTTGGGGATGCGTGAGGGCCAGGGCCAAGGCCGGGTCAGGGCTAGGGTCAGGGCTAGGGCTAGGGCCAGGTGTGAAAAACAGCGGTAACCGTCAGGCCGCCGGTCGGCCGCGGACGAGCAGGGACGCCCGTCCCTACCTAGAGGCAGGTGCTGCGCCCTTGCCCCCATGCCAGCTTGCCAGCGTGTCCCCTCAAGCCTCAGCCGATCCGGCTCCAGAGCACCTTGAGGTAGCGGCCTTCGGGGTGGTTGGAGACGTTGGGGTGGTCGCCGCCCGGGCCGGTGCGGTCGAAGATCTGGAGGCGCTTCTGGTAGCGGTGCGCGGCCTTGCTGACGAGGTCCTCGAAGGCCTCGGCGGAGACGAGGCCCGAGCAGGAGCAGGTCACGAAGAGGCCGCCCGGGGCGACCAGCTGCATGGCGAGCACGTTGAGGTCGTTGTACTTCTTCAGGCCCTCGGCCTCGAATTCCTCGTCGCGGCTATCGACGAACTTGGGCGGGTCGCACAGGACCAGGTCCCAGGTCTTGCCGTTCTTCTGCATCTGGCGGATCCAGGTGAAGGCGTCGGCGTGGACGAAGTCGATGCGCGCGTTGTTCAGGTTCGCGTTGCGCTTGGCCATCTCGATCGCCTTCTCGTCCAGGTCGACCGCGGTGACCTCGGTGGCGCCGCCGCGCTTGGCGGCGATGGAGAAGCCGCCGCTGTAGCAGCAGAGGTCGAGCACCCGCAGGCCTTGGGCCAGGGCGCCGAAGCGCCGGCGGTTGTCGCGCTGGTCGCAGAAGAAGCCGGTCTTGTGGCCCTCGGCGAAGTCGACCTCCTGGACCATGCCGAACTCGCGGACCTTGACGAAGCGCACGGCCGACTTGGGGACGTCGGAGGGCAGGATGCCCTCGACGCGGGCCACGTGGGGATCGACCTGGACGATCTCGCGCTTGGTGCCGACGGCGGCGTGGAGGAGCGGGATCCAGCGCGGGAGGCGGCGCATCACCGCGTAGGAAGA
This sequence comes from Verrucomicrobiota bacterium, assembly GCA_041156945.1. Lineage (GTDB taxonomy): Bacteria > Verrucomicrobiota > Verrucomicrobiia > Opitutales > UBA953 > UBA953. The sequence goes on from JBEBDN010000164.1 coordinate 4,036, forward strand.
GACCTCGATCGAGAGCACATCGCCCAGCCGGTCGACGATCAGGCCCGAGAGGAAGTCGGCGTCGCCGTTGACCACGCGGTAGGCGTCGGTGTCGGCGTCCAGCTTGAGCACGTCCTTGCGCAGGGCGGCCGCGCGGCCGATGGCCTGCTCGAACCAGGCGTCGTCGGGCTTGCCCGGCGCGGTCTTCAGGATGCGCAGGGCGATGGGCGCCCCCGGGTTCCAGAAACCATAGCCGATGAAGGAGCCCTGCTTATCGTAGGCCGCGACCACGTCGCCCTGGCGGGCATCCGGGGAAACGTCGCCCACCATCGAACGGAACACGTTCGGCTTGGAGGTGAAGGTCTTGAGCTGCACCCATGGCTTCTCGCGCGCGATGGGCGCGGGGATGTTGGCGAGGCCACCGAGGGAGTCGGACATGGCGCTAGGTTCTCCGCGGGCGCGGGCTTGGCAAGCCTCGCCCACGGCCGGACGGCTCAACCGATGAAACTGCAGATATACTGGCAGATCCCGCCCGACACGGTGATCGTGAAGCCGGACTTCGGGGCCACGTAGAAGTGGGAGCCCGCGGCGTAGGTCTTCTCCTCCTTGGAGCCGTCCTGGACGACCACGCAGGAGCCGTCGGTGATCTCCATGATCTCGGCCTTGTCGGTCCCGAAGTGGTAGGTGCCGGCGTAGATCAGGCCCACGGTCTTCTTGGCGCCGTCGGCGGTGAGGATCGTGTGGGAGACCACCTTACCGTCGAAGTAGACGTTGGCCTTGGCGATCGCGGTGACGTTCTTGAATTCCATGGGACGGATTTGGTAAAGGGGGAGGACTGAAGGGTAAAGGGGAAAGGAGGGTGGAGGGGAAGTATAGATTACAGATTACAGAGTACGGAGGGGGAGTAAGGGGAAGGGGGATTTCTGTAATCTGTACTCCGTACTCCGTACTCCGCTTCTATTTCTTCACCACCTGATAATAGGCGACGGGGCCGAGGAGGTCTCGGCCGTCGGGGGTCTTGGCGCCGGCGAGCTTGATCTCGTGGATGAAGCCCGCGCGGATCTCCGGCAGCGGGAGCGTCAGGGTCCTGCCGTCGGCGCTCAGCGACCAGGCGGAGGTCAGGTCCAGTTCGTCCACCTTCGGCGAGCCGTAGGCGACGTGGTACTTGTAGCGGAAGCTGCGGAGGGCCGGGACGAGCGAGGCCTTGGCGATCGCCTCCGTGAAGCGCACCTCGAAGCCCGAGGCCTTGAGGCGGACGGTTTCGATGAGGGGCGGGAGGGACTTCGGCGCCTCGATGCGGACGATGCCGTTGTTGCCCGCCCAGGAGAGGTGGGTCTTGCCGACGTGCAAGGCGCCGTCGGGGGCGAAGGCCATCCGGTGGTTGCCGTTGCGCAGGGTCTTGGAGTCCAGGAACGGGATCAGCGCGCCCTGGTGGACGCCGCCGATGTCCTCGCCGACGAAGCGCACGAGGCGGGCGGCGTTCATCTCGCCGAACACCACCTGGCCGGCGAGCGCGCCCCACGACTTCGGGAACACGACGGGCTGCGTCGGGGAGTTGGAGAGCTCGCCTTGGATGAAGACGCCGCCGGGTTGGGTGCGGAGCTTCTCGAGCTCGGCCACCGGCAGCGCGAGCGGGTCGCCCTTGTCCCAGCCCGGGGTCCAGACCAGCGAGGCCGGGTGACCGTTGAAGGAACCCTTCGTCACGACCTGCAGCGGGCTGCTGCCGCGCCAGTCGCCTTGGTTGTCGTTCACCAGCAGGTGGCCTTGGCCGTCGAAACCGATGCCGTTGGGCGAGCGGAAACCCGTCGCGTAGAGCTCCGCCGCGCCGCGCCCACCGTCGGCGATGCGCATGACGCAGCCCCGGAACGGCACGCGCCCGTACATGCGGCCGGCGGCGCCGAAGCCCTTCTTGTTGGCGGCGTCCATCTGCGCCCGCGTCGCCTTGCCGATCTCCGACCAGGTGCCGCGGATCTCCTTGAAGATGCCGTCGCCGGAGGAAGCCAGGTTGAGCGAGACGTAGAGCGCGCCATCGGGACCGCGGGCCGGACCGAACGCGAACTCGTGGTAATTGCCCGTCATGCCGAAGCCGTCCCAGAGGGTACGGTAGCGGTCGGCCTTGCCGTCGCCGTTCGTGTCCTCGAGCCGGGTCAGTTCCGGCCGCTGCATCACGATCAGCGCGCCCTGGCCATCAGGCAGGAGGCCGAGCGGCTCATGCAGGCCCTCGGCGAACTGCTTCCAGGCGCCGTCGGCTTGGCGGATGAAGACTTCTCCGCGGTGGAACGCCACGGCCAGGCGGCCGTCCTCGAGGAAGGCGAGTCCGCCGACCTGGTCATCGACGCCAGCCGGCGTCTCGACCTTGGAAAGCGCGAACGCCTCGGCCCAGCCATCCTTGGTCGGGGCGGGCGCGGGCTTGGTGGCCGGAGCCGGTTTCGGGGCGGTGACGGCGGCCGCGAGGAAGAGCAGGGGGGTGATCACGGCAGTTGGACGATGAGGGTGAAAGCCTTGGCTTGGGCGGGCGTCAGCGTCAGGGTTTCGTTCCGTTGGACGCCGCTCGCGCAGGTGGTGGCCGGGTCGAGCGTCAGGGTGATCGGCCGGGTCGCGGTGACCTGGAACTTGCGGGCGAGGCCCTTGCCCTCGGGGACGATCGTCTCGAGGAACCGGGCGCCGTCGCGCTCATACTCGAACGTCGGCAGGCCCGCCGCGTCGACCGTGTAACCGAGGAATTTCACCCGCTTCTGCAGGGACTCGTCGGCCGGCAGCGTCCAGAGCGTCTTGCCCAGCAGGGCGGCGGTCGCCTTGCCGTTGCCCTTGTAGTAGGCCCAGCAGTCGAGGAAATCGCCGCGCCAGACGGTGCGCAGGCGGCAGTCGCCCGCGTCGAAGCAGTAGTTCAGGTCGCCCGGCAGCGCGACCGCGATGGCGGCCGGGCCGACGTTGGGCAGGAACATGCGCTGGATCTCGGGTCGGCGGGCCGGGCGGGCCAGCGGGTCCTTCGTGATCGCGGGCTTCTCCTTCAGCCCGACGGACGCCGCGAGCATGTGGTCGCGGATGGCGAGGAGCTTCGCTTCCCCGAGGTGGGCCATCGAGGGCATCTCGATGACGTTGTTGCGCTTCTTCTGCGGCTTGATCGCCCACTCGACGAACTCCTTGGGCTTCTTGGCGTAGAGCTTGGAGATCTCGATGAGCGAAGGCCCCACCACCATCTGGTCCGGCAGGTGGCAGGCGGCGCAGTTCTGCTCGTAGAGCAGCTTGCCGTCCTCGGCCGCGGGCGCGAGCGCCGCGCCGAAGGCGAGGAGGAGTGGAAGGACGGAGAAACGCAGAAGCATTGGGCTGGGGCTGGGGCTGGGGCTGGGGCTGGGGCTGGCCTACTGATAGGGGCTAATTCAAAGTCGGCTGACTGCCAACTTAAAGGTTGATTGAGGGATGCGTGGGAAGGTTGACCAAGGAAGGTTAGCCCTATCAGAGAACGGGCATAGGGGATCCCGTGGCCACGGAGGTACGACCATAAGGGGTAAGCGTCCAAGTCTAGGCGGTTGGATCGCCTCAGCACTAACTAACCCTTCGCTTGACCCTAACCTGTTCGTGCCTGGCCCTAGCCCTGACCCTGGCCCTTCCTTTAAATCAACTTCAGCGGAGGGACCGCTTCGCCCTTCTGGCGCTTGCGGATGGACTCGAGGTACTCGTCCTTGAACTTCGGGACGGCGGACTGGACGGGCCACGCGACGGCTTCGCCGTGGGCGCAGATCGTGCGGCCGGCCACCTGGTTCGCGATGTCGAGCAGCAGGGGGACGTCGGTCTCGAGGCCGCCGCCGTTCGTGATGCGCTTCGAGACGCGGGAGAGCCAGAGGGAGCCTTCGCGGCAGGGCGTGCACTGGCCGCAGGTTTCGTGGGCGTAGAAGGCGTTGAGGTTGGAGAGCGCCTGGATCATCTCGACGGAGTCGTCGAGGACGATGGTGCCGCCGGTGCCGAGGCCCGTGCCGCACGCGGCGATGCTGTTGGCGTCGAGGGGGATGTCCTCGAGCGCCCAGTCGAACTCGGTGCCGTTGGCCAGCTTGCCCTTGAAGCGTTCGCCGACCTTGAGGATCTTGGTGGAGGAGCCGCCCGGGATAATCGCCTTGATCTTCCGGCCGTCGAGCGGGCCGCCGCAGAGGTCGTAGAGGAGCTCGCCGAAGGTGGCCTTGCCGGCCTCGATCTCGTAGAGGCCCGGGCGCTTGACCAGGCCGCTGACGCCCCAGATGTGCGTGCCGCTGTCGCCGGGGA
>JBEBDN010000165.1:0-8692 GCA_041156945.1 Verrucomicrobiota bacterium
GGATGCGCACCTCGTTGCGGTCGGCGGGCACGAGGTAGGTCACGTGGACGGTCAGCGTCCCCGGGTAGTCCTCCTCGCCCGCGGGGCTGACGTAGGTCAGGCGCACGCCGGCGGCGTCTTCTTCGCGGACCGGCACGCTGGACCAGACGCGGCGATCGAGCCCGGCCACGCCCCCGTGGAGGTGCTGGCCGTGGTTGTTGCGGGCCACCTGGAAGGTCCGGTCGTCGAGCGTGAAGCGCCCGTCGGCGATCCGGTTCGCGTAGCGCCCGATCGTGCTGCCGAGGTAAGGGTTCTGCTCCACGTAGCCGCGGAAGTCGTCGTGCCCCAGCGTGACCTCGCCGATGACGCCTTGCCGGTCCGGCACGCGGACCGAGACGAGCGTCGCGCCGAACTCGCTGACCTGCGCCGTGAGGCCGAGCCCGTTGGCCAGCGAGTGCAAGGCCACCGGTCGACCCTCCCGCTCGCCATGCCGGCGGGTCTGGCCCCGCGCCAGGCCGCGGCGGGCCCCCAGCGCGAGGATGAGTCCGGTAAGCAGGACCAGAAGGAGCAGGACGGCCGGGACGATCGAAAATTCCATGACGGCCAAGTTGCCCGCCCCGCCGCGTTCGCCAAGCCAAAGCCTCCGGCCCCGCCCAACAAAAAACCCGCCGGGTGGCGGGTCTGCGGGCGGGCTCGGGGCCGGCTCAGCGCGACTTGTTCTCGGTCTCGGCGGGCTTGGTCGCGACGGCCGTGGCGGGCAGGGCCTTGATCCAGTCGCCGGCGATGCGCACCGCCTCGCGGAGCTGGATGTCGTACTCGGGCCAATCGTCGTCCTCGAGCGGGTCGCGGATGCGGCTGATCTTCTTGGACTTGCTCGCGTAGTCCGGGCCTTCCTTCTTCTCCTGTTCCAGGGCGGCGTCCAGCTTCACGTCGGACACCTTGAAGTCCTTCTGGGCGAAGGTGGCGAGGTCCTTGCGGACCTGGTTGCGGAAGACGATGTCGTCCTTGCGCTCCTGCAGGCGGGTGGCGAGGGAGAGCGAGATCTCCTGGCGGGCCTGGCGGCTCTTGGTCCATTCGATCGACCGGCCCAGCGTCACGAACTCCGGCATCTCGGCCTGGCGGCGCGCGGAAGCGGCGGCCAGGCTCGTCAGCAGGCCCTCGGAGAGCTTCGCCTTGAGCCAATCACCCTCGTCGGGCTGGGTCAGGGAGGGCGCCACCGAATCCCATGCCAGCGGGCGGTTGAGGTCGGACTCGGCCACGGGCAGCACCGAGAAGACGGACGGCACGACGATGTCCGCGCCGACGCCCTTGAGCTGGATGGAGGAGCCGCTGGGCGCGTACCACTTCTGGATGGTCACCTTGACGGCGGACTTCAGGTTGCGGTCGAAGCGGCTCAGTTCGAGGATGTTCTGCACGGAGCCTTTGCCGTGCGTGGTGACGTCGCCGACGATGAGCGCGCGGCGGTGGTCGTGCATCGCGCCGGCGAAGATCTCGGAGGCCGAGGCGGAGAGCTTGGAGGTCAGCACGATGAGCGGGCCGTCCCAGACGACCTTGGCGTCCTCGTCCCGGTAGTCCTGGATGCGGCCGCCGCTGTCGCGCACCTGCAGCACCGAGCCCTTGGGGATGAACAGGCCGGCGAGGTCGACCGCCTCGGTGAGGAGGCCGCCGCCGTTCTTGCGCAGGTCCATGATGATGGCCTTGGCGCCGAGCGCCTTCAGCTTCTCGAGGAGCTGCTCGACGTCCTTGGTGGGGCTGGAGCCGGAGCCGTCGGGGTTCTTGCCGTAGAAGGCGGGGAGGTCGATCACGCCGACGACGCCCTGGCCGGCGCCGAGCTCGAAGGCGCGGGCGGAGGCCATCTGGCCGACGAGCTTGATCTGGTCGCGCTTGAGCACGACGGTCTTGCGGCCGCCGCCCGCGGCGGGGTCGACGAGCAGGCGCACCGACGTGCCCTGCTTGCCGCGGATCTTGCCGATCGCCTTGTTCAGGCGCATGCCGACGATGTCCTCCATCTCGCCCTCCTGGCCCTGGCCGACCGCGATGATCTTGTCGCCGGGCTTCACCTGGCCGGACAGGTCGAGCGGTCCGCCCGGCAGGATGTCCTTGATCGTGCAGTAGCCGTCCTCGTCCGCGAGGGTGGCGCCGATGCCCACGAGCGAGTTGCGCATGGCGATCTCGAACTCCTCGAGCGACTGCTGCGAGAAGAAGATCGAGTGCGGGTCGTACTGCGTGGAGTAGGCGTTGATGAAGAGTTCCTCGACCTCGGCCACGTCGTAGTTGAGGTAGGTGCGAACCTTGTCGTAGCGCTTCTTGAGGCGCGCGGCGGCGGCCTTGAGCTTCTCGGGCGTGACCTCGAGCTCGGCCTCCTTGCCGTTGGCCTTGCGGGCCGCGGCGTTGGAGCGGTCCTCGCCGAGCACCTCGCCCAGCATGTCGAGGCGCAGGCGCTTGGCCCAGAGGGCGTCGGCCTCGGCCGCGTTGGCCGGCCACTTCGCCTTGCGGCGCTCGAGCGGGAAGACTTCGTCCCGGGTGAGGTCGACCGGCTGGTCGAGGGCGGCGAGCGAGGCCTCGGTGCGGACCTGCACCTTGTGCTTGAACGACGCGTAGATCTCGAAGCCCGGGGTGAGGTTGCCGCGCTGCAGGTAGAGGTCCAGGGTCTTGGCGTAGCGGTTGACGAACTCCTCCACCTCGGGCTCGGTGAAGTACATCTTGGCGCCGTCGAGGTTCTCGCAGTACGTGCGGATGACCTCGCTCATGTCGATGCTGGCCATCTCGCGTTTGCTGATGTGCAGGCGCTCGAGCAGGATGACGGAGGCCTTGGCCTCCTTCTGCATGCTTTCCGTCGTGCTGAACGCGGGGCTCTGTCCCTGGGCCAGCGCGGCCAGCAGGAGGAACAGGGTGGGGAGGAGGGGGCGGCGCATGGGGAAGGGGTGGGGGCTCCGGGGTGGTTCAGCGCAGCCGCGCGCTGAGGTCCTCCAGCCTGCGTTTCTCGGCCTCGCTGAGCGAGCCGAAACCCCGGGCGGAGATCTTGTCCAGCAGCACGTCGAGCTCGGCCCGGGCCTGCTGGCGCGTCAGCGGGGCCACGGCGGCGGTCTCCTCGTCGTCGCCCTGGACGACGTCGGGCTCGGGCGCGGTGGGCGGCGGCGGGGCCATCTCCTCCTGGGCGTCCTGGACCGAGAAATTCGTCCGGTTGAGCCGGCGGAAGGCGAACCAACCGAAGAGCAGCCCGCCGAGGTGGGCCGAATGGGCGATTCCCGAACTCCAGACCGCATGCCAGCCCGTCCAGGTATGGCGGCTCGGCAGTTCGGAGAAGATCCAGCCCGCCAGCGCGAAGCCCGCCGCGAGCATGAGCACCCAGCGCACGAGCAGCGTCACCGGCAGGAAGAAGAAGAGCAGCAGCGTGATCTGGTGCTCGAGCTTGTCGAGGAGCGCCACGAGCATGAGCGCATAGGCCGCCGCGGAGGCGCCGATGAGCTGGCCGCCGGCGGCGCCGCCGCCCAGGCCGGTGGCCCACCAGGTCGCCGCGCCGACGAGCGTGCCGAGCGCCAGGGTCCACCAGAACGCCCGCGCGCCGTAGGTGCGTTCGACGATGTCGCCGGTCCACCAGAGGATGAGGCCGTTCCCGAGCAGGTGCCAGAAGTCGGCGTGCACCAGCGCGTAGGTCAGCGGCTGCCAGGGCATCGGCCGGGCCTCGTCGAGCGCCAAGCCCGCGAGGAAGTCCACGCGCGCGGCCGAGCCGATCAGGCCGACGATGAAGCTCGCGACCAGCACGCCGAGCGTCCACGCCGTCGCCGAGAGGCGTGGTCCGCCGGGGCGACGCCCCCGCATGTAGGACCGGTCGGCGATGCCCATCGCGCGCGGGGGCTCAGAGCTTCGTCACGATCGCGTCGGCGAGGCCATACTCGATGGCCTCTTCGGCGGTCATGTAGAAGTCGCGGTCCGTATCCTTGATGACCTTCTCCAGCTTCTGCTTGGAGGCCTTGGCCAGGATCTCGTTGAGCTCGGTGCGGAGGCGCTCCATCTCCTGGGCCTGGATGTGGATGTCCACGGCCGGTGCCTGGATGCGGCCCATGATCAGCGGCTGGTGGATCATCACCCGGGCGTGCGGGAAGACGAGGCGGCCGCCCTTCTGCTTGGGGGCCTGGAGGAGGATGGAGCCCATCGACGCGGCCATGCCGGTGACGATGACCTTCACGGGGGAGGAGATGAGGCGGATGGTGTCGTAGACGGCCATGCCGGCGGTGATGGAGCCGCCCGGGGTGTTGATGTAGAAGAAGATGTCCTTCCCCGGCTCGGTGGTCTCGAGGTAGAGGAGCTTCTCGACGATGTCCTTGGCGGACGCGTCGTCCACGGCGCCCCAGAGGAAGATCTTCCGCTGTTCGAGGAACTTCTTCTGGATGAGCATCGCGCTCGGGGTCGCCTCCTTCGGGGCGGCCGGGGTCTTCTCATCCTCGTCTTCGTCGTCGTGGGCCATGGGACGAGCAAACTTGCCCGAAACCTCGCCCGAAGCAAGCGTGGCGACGGTTCGCCGCGGGGAAATATTCACAAAGCGGGGCGTTTTCCCGCCCATCCTTGCGCCCGGCCCATCCTTCTCCCTAAGTGGGGCGTGCCTACGCTCGCCGTCACCGGTCTCCGTCGTCGCCTCGGTTCCGCCGAGGTGCTCGCCGGCGTCGACCTCGAAGTGCCGGCGGGCACGCTTCATTGCCTCGTCGGCCCTTCCGGCAGCGGCAAGACGACCTTGCTCAAGATCCTCGCGGGCAAGCTCGACCCCGAAGGCGGCAAGGTCTCGCTCGACGGACGCGACTGGTCGTTCACGCCGCCGGCCCGGCGCGGCATCGCGATGGTGATGCAGAACTACGCCTTGTTCCCGCACCTCAGCGTGCTGGAGAACGCCGCGTTCGGTCTCGAGGAGCTCGGCGTCCCCGCGGACGAGGCCCGTCGCCGCGCGACCGAGGCGCTGCGGTGGGTGCGCGCCGAGGCCTGGGCCGCCCGTCGCCCGCAGGAGTTGTCCGGCGGGCAACAGCAGCGGATCGCCCTCGCCCGGGCGCTTGCCCACGAGCCGGCCCTGCTCCTCCTCGATGAGCCCTTGAGCAACCTAGACGTCGCCTCCCGCTTGGAGCTCCGGTCCGAACTCCGTCGGCTGGTCCGTGAGAAGGGCACGACCATACTCTGCGTCCTGCACGACCAAAAGGACGCCTTGGCCATGGCCGACCGCCTTGGGGTCATGCGCGGCGGCAAGGTCATCCAGTCAGGGGTACCGATCGACGTGTATAGACGCCCGGTCGACAGTTGGACAGCGACGTTCCTTGGTATGGCTAACCTATTCAAGGGTAGGGTTTTACAGATTGGTGCTGGGGAGTTCGTGGCCGAGACCGCCCTAGGCGAGGTACGGGGCGCCTTGGCGACCCCGGCGAGCCCCCCGAAGGTCGGGTCCGAAATCACGGTCTGCATCCGGCCCGAGTGCCTGCATTTGGACGCCATGCCCCCCGAGGAGAACGCTTTTGGGGGTAAAGTGGTGGATTCCTTGTTCCAGGGGGACCATTCCTTGCACGATTTCGTCACCCCCTCCGGGCTAGTCCTCAAGGTGGCCGAGTTTAATCCCCGGCAGCGGGTAGGTTCCAAGGCCACGTTTTACGCCTGGGCGGAGCCCGAAGACGTGGTCGGCCTGACTTCCTGAGACCACCCCAGGGGGGGTGGGGGGGCTACGGTGGTGAGCAATCTTAGGTTGTCCTATTTAGGGAGATTCCGTTAAATGATAGCATGGATAAGAAGCCGTCTACCCCCCCGGCCAAACGCCAAGGTTTCTCCCTGGTGCTGGCCCTCGTCATGGCCGCCGCCCTGGTGATCGTGATCATCGTGTTGGCCGCCTTCCTCAAGGTCGAATCGCGCCTCGCGATCAACAGCGTCCTGCTGACCCGCGCCCGCCTCAACACCGTCGCCTCGCTGCGCCTCGCTCAAGGCAACATGCAGCAGATGCTCGGGCCCGATACGCGCATCACCGCTCCCGCCTCGGCCTACGACGACCCGGCCTCCACCGACACCTTCGACTTCCCGATCCTCGGCGTCTGGCGCAGCTGGGAGGGCCTCGACCACGAGACCTCCAATACCAACTTCCTCGGCCGCCCGCTGCAGCGTCCGGACTACAACCTCAAGGCCACGGATAATTACAACAAGACGACCGGCACGATCAACGCGCGCGGGCGCTTCCTCGGCTGGCTGACCTCCAACGCCTACGAGCCCCTCGTCGCCCCCGTGGCGCCCCCGCCCCCGGCGCCCCCGCTCCCCCCCGCCGCCCGCTTCGTCGCGACGAAGCCGGTGGGCGGAGTCTTCCGCGGGACCTTCAACGCCACGCCCGGCCTGCCGCGTCCGGCCCCGGTCAAGCCGCTCGACCCCGCCACGCCGCGCCCGGTTCGCCCCCGCCCGCAGAAGCCCCCGGTGGCCGCCGCGCCCTCCCAGTTGCCGCTCTGGACGAACTCCGGCAACCTCGCCGCGCTGCTCTCGCCGGCCTTGGCCTACTCCTCGCCGCTCGTCGGCGCCAACACCGCCCCGGTGGACGTCACCGACCGCGTGACCCTGACGGCCCAAGATTTCCCCGCCAGCCTCACCAACCAGCCGGGTGACGGCACGTTCGCCTGGTGGGTCTCCGGCGAGAACCAGAAGGCCCTCGTCAGCCTCGACACGCCGCCGGCGGCGATCACCGGCTCGGGCGTCAACGACATCCTGGAGGCGACCCGCCGGGCCCGCACCTTCGGTTCCGTCGACTTCACCGCCCTGGGCCTGACCCAACCGTCGGCCGCGCTGAGCCTGCCCTCCCGCGCCAGCTTCGACGCCGCCGTCAAGGCCGGCCTCGTCAGCGTGAGCGTCGCCAACAAGGCGGGCTTCCACGACTACACCACCTACTCGCCGGGCCTCCTGATCAACGCCGCCAACGGCGGTTTCCGCCGAGACCTCTCGCTGCTCGCCGAAAGCTGGGATTGGATGAACCAGGTGGACTCCGGCCGCGACGTGCGCCTGCCCCTCTTCCGCAATCGCCCCAAGGTCACCGCCGCCGCCAACGGCGCCGACCTGCTCTACGGACGCCCCCTGCTCGACAGCCAGGCTTCCGGCACGGGCAACAAGACCCGCAAGACCTTGCTCTACTGGTGGTCCGACTACAGCACCATCGGCCAGGGCAACATCGACTACACGGGCGCCAACAACGGCACCTACCGCGGCCTCGGCTTCATCCCGCCGATCCGCAGCTGGAACACGATGGTCGACTACATGCTGCAGTACCGCAAGGCCGTGGTCGCGGGGACGCCGGCGCAGGTCGTCGAGATGCGCCCGCCGAGCGCCGTCGGCACCACCGGCGCCAGCAACCCGATGTACAACTACCATGAGACGGTCTACCGCCACCCGGTGGTCGCGCGCATGCAGTTCGTCTTCTCCGCCTCGGCCTCCACCAACGGCGCGGGCCTCTACCAGCGCCACATCATCCTGCAGCCCGTCATCACCTTCTGGAATCCCTACAACGTCCGGATCAAGGTGCCCGACGTCACCCTGAACATCAAGGGCGACCAGCTGCCGATCGGCTTCAGCCTCGGCCTCACGAACACCACGATCGACCCGGTCATCGTCCCCCTCGGCTATTGGTTCGCCATCAACCGCTGGGACGCCCTGCAACTCCGCACGGTCTCGCCCAATGGCACGATGGACTTGGGTCCGGGCGAGACCCGCGTCTACTCCATCACCGACAACGGTTCCATCGCCGGCGCGCGCGCCCCGGCCGTGGGCGTGGTGCCGGCCAGCTACCCCTGGTTCTATGATGAAGTTCAGCGCGGCAACCCCACCGGGGCCGTGGCCTCCTTCAACATCAAGCCCGGCTACATCGCGGGCTACAACGGCGGTTCGGGCCTCTGGCTCACCTGGCGCGACGACACCACGCCGCAGCCGGCCCGCACCACCATGGGCTTCGCCATGCGCAAGGTGAACACCGGCCGCGACTCGATCGGCATCGACGTCGTGCTTGGTTCGACGCTCAACTGGGCCCGCTCCACGCCGATCCGCTTCAGCTTCGGCAACGACATCTGGACCGACTCCGCGATGTGGCTCTTCCAGTCTCTCTACGGTCCGGACGACCCCAACGTCCCCCTGGGCTACTCCTACGACAGCGTCGTGAACACCTCGCGTCCGTTCGGCACCTTCGCCTTCGGCCTCCGCATGGCCAACGACGGCTCCACGCTCAACAACTACAGCCTGAACAGCACGGTGGTCGGCTCCGCCGGCTTCACCGCCGCGGACGTCGGCATCGTCTCCCGCGGCGCCCTGCAGTCCAGTCCCTTCACCTGCTACACGGAGCTGGGCGACAAGTCGGCCGAAGTCCTCGTCTACAACGGCCTCAACCAGATCGGCGGCATCAGCACCACCCAGAACGGCATCCGCTACTTCGGCTGCATGCACCCGATCAACGCGCCCTTCGACCTCTGGTGGCGCCCGATGTCGGGCTGGAGCGATAGCTACGCCCCGCAGGCCACGGCCAGCGCCCAAGGCTTCGTGGTCTCGGGCCTCGACGCCGCCACCGGCCTCAGCACGGCGGTGGTCGCTGAGCAGCCGATCACGCCCCTGCAGTCGCTCGCCGACCTGCAGAACTGGGACGCCCGCGGCTTCAACCCGGCGCCGCCCTTCATCTACGGCCTCATCGGCAATTCCGATGCCTCCCCGGTCCTGCCCTCCGACGACG
>JBEBDN010000166.1:0-9030 GCA_041156945.1 Verrucomicrobiota bacterium
CCGGCCCGCAGGTGCAGATCAACACCGCCTTGCCTTCCTACGCCGCCGACGAGGCGGAGTCGCGCGTCACCATCCCGCTCGAATCCGAGCTCTCAGGCCTACCGGGCTTGGTCGAGTTCCGTTCGCTCTCCAAGACCGGGCTCTCGCAGGTCACGCTCATCTTTGCGGATGGTACCGATATCTTCCGCGCCCGCCAGCTCGTGACCGAACGTATCGGGCAGGCCTCCGGCAACCTGCCGCCGGGTGCCGTACCCGTGATGGCGCCGATCAGCACCGGACTCGGGGAAATCGTCTATTACTCGATCGGCTACGCCGCCGATGCCAAGGCGCCGGCCGACGAGTCCACGCGCCTACGTGATTTGCGCCTGTTGCATGACACGCGCGTGCGCCCGGCGCTCCGTTCCACGCCGGGACTGGCGGACGTCAACGTCATCGGCGGGCACGAGCGCCAGATGCTCGTCGAACCCGACCTCGCCAAGCTTGCCAAGTCAGGCGTACCCATGTCAGAACTGCTCAGGGCCGTCCGTCGTAACACCGAGAACGCCGGGGGCGGTGTCGTCACGCTCGGCGGCGAGGCCTTCACGGTCCGCGCTGACACTCGCGTGCGGACCGCCCAGGATATCGCTGGTATACCGCTTCGCCCCGCCGGCCTCGGTCCCGCCGTGACCGTGGGTGACGTCGCCCGCGTTTCGGTCGGCAACGCCTCCCGCATGGGTGCGGCCACCGTCGACGGGCAGGAGGCCGTCGTCGGCGCCGCCATCATGCTAGCCGGTGAGAACTCCCGCGAAGTCTCGAAACGCGCGGTCGAGAAGCTCGCCGCCATCGGTACCCACCTGCCGGAGGGCGTGAAGCTTACCGTGCTCTACGACCGCTCCGACCTCGTCGGCGCAACCATCCGCACCGTCGAGACGAACCTCTTCGAGGGTGCGTTGATCGTCGTGGTCGTCCTGCTGGTGTTGCTGGGGCATTGGCGGGCCGCGCTGCTCGTCGCGCTGGCGATTCCCCTTTCGTTCCTCCTGCTGCTCACCGGCATGGCCGCTTCCAAGGCCAGTGCCAACCTGATGAGTCTGGGCGCGATCGACTTCGGCCTCATCGTCGACGGTTCCGTGGTGATGGTGGAGAATTTCCTGCGACGGCTTGAGGAGCGTGTCCGGGCCCTCGGACGACCCCTGTCCGAAGATGAGCGTACGACCGAGTTGTCGGCTGCCGCGGGTGAGGTCGCCGGCCCGATGTTCCTTGGCGTGACCGTGATCACCTTGGTCTATGTGCCGATCTTCGCCCTCGAGGGTATCGAAGGGAAGATGTTCAAGCCCATGGCCGCGGCCGTCGTGGTCGCCTTGGCGGCTTCCGCGCTCGTCGCCCTGACCGTCATGCCTGCCCTGGCTTCTTTCTGGCTTCGGGCTGAAGGTCATGCCGAGGAAGGTGGCCTGATCCGCCGTCTCAAGTCGGTCTTCTCGGCGATGCTTGGATGGTGCTTCGCCCATCGGACCGCGGCCGTCGTCGCCACTTCACTCGCGGCCCTCGCAGCCGCCGTCGGCTACACGCGTCTCGGGGCCGATTTCATCCCGCAGCTCGACGAAGGTTCCATCAGCATCCAGTTCGTCCGAGCCTCTAGCCTAGATCTGGCCTCCTCGGTGGACCTGCAGAAGCGCGCGGAGATCCTCCTTCGTGCCAAGTTTCCGGAGGTCGACCATGTCTTCGCGCGCATCGGTACCGCCGAGATCGCCAGCGATCCGATGGGGCCGAACGTCGCGGATAGTTATGTGAAGTTGAAACCCCGCGACACGTGGCGCCGTGAAGGTGGTTCGCCCATCAATAAGGCAAGGCTCGTCGAACTCATGTCCGAACTCCTGGAGCGGACCGTCCCCGGGCAGACCACGATGTTCTCCCAGCCGATCCAGTTGCGTTTCAATGAAATCATGGCCGGCTCCCGAGCCGATCTTTCGCTGAAGATCTTCGGCGACGAACTCTCCAATATGGAAGCCGTGGCCGAGCAGGCGGTGGCCGTGCTCCGTAAGATTCCCGGCGGCGGAGACGTCGAGTTCGAGGCCTCAGGCTTATTACCCTCGGTCGACATCGTTCCAAAGCGGGACCAACTGGTCCGTCGTAACCTGCATGCCGAGGAGCTCAACGACATCGTCTCGACCGCCTTGGGCGGCGCGAGGGCGGGGCAGCTCCCCGCTTCGGGGCGTCCCATGGAGGTCGTCGTTCGCCTGCCTGGCGCCGAACGTACTTCGCCTTCGCTGATCGGCGAGCTTCCGGTCTCTGCCGAGGATGGCTCCGGCACGATGGTCGCGCTCTCCAAGGTGGCTGACGTCAAACTGGTCGAACGTCCGGGCGTCATCACCCGCGAGGACGCGCGCCGCCGTCTGGCCATCCTCATCAACGTCCGCGGCCGTGACACCGAGGGCTTTGTGCGCGAAGCCGAGGCCAAACTCAAGTCCGAGGTCAAGCCGGTCGGCGGCGTCTATTGGGAGTTCGGTGGCCAGTTCGAGAACCTGCAGCGGGCGCGCGAGCGCCTGACGCTGGTCGTCCCCGCGGCGCTTGGGCTGATCCTGCTCCTCATCTATGCCGGCTTTGGCAGTTTTCGTCAGGCGGCACTAGTCTTCACCTGCGTGCCGCTCGCGGCTATAGGCGGCGTGCTTGCACTCTGGCTGCGAGGCATGCCCTTCACAATCTCGGCCGGTATCGGCTTCATCGCGGTGTCGGGCATCGCGGTCCTCAATGGCATCATGCTGATCAGCTTCATCAACCAGCTGCGGGCGGAAGGCCGCCCGCTCCGCCTCGCGGTGGTCGACGGCACCGTCACCCGGCTGCGTCCCAAGCTCATCACCGCGCTCGTCGCTTCTTTGGGCTTCGTGCCCATGGCCCTTTCGACCGGTCCAGGGGCCGAGGTGCAGCAGCCGCTGGCGACCGTCGTCATCGGGGGAATCTTCACTTCCACTGCCCTGACGCTCCTGCTTCTCCCTGTCCTTTATGACTGGGTCGAGGCGCGTTTCTCCTCTTCTCCCACCCCAACAACCACCCAACCATGAAAATCCTCCTTCTCTCCCTGTTTTCAATCGGCGCCCTGATCGCCGCCGAGCCCGCCAAGCCGGCTACCGACGTCCAGCCTGGTCGCCGTCTGGAGGCACCCGGACTGCGCGCGCAATTCGTGATCCAGTCGGACCGCAAGGCCACGGTCACCTTCGCCGACGCCGCCGGCAAGCCCGTGCCCAGAGGCGACCGCATCGTCGTCGTTAAGGTCGACGGTAAGGATGTCATCCTTGAGCCCCATCCGAATGGATTCATCACCAAGGAACCGCTGCAAGCCAAGGAGCCGGCGGCCATCGTGGTTCAAGTCCGCGCCGCGGCGGACGCCAAACCGACGAACTTCCGTCTGACTTTGAACACCGCCCTCTGCGGAGAGTGCAAGCGTCAGGAGTATGGCTGTACTTGCGCCCACTGAGCGATCTGCCTTTAAATCAGGCGGCGTGGCAATTGCGCTGGATTTATAGGAGGCTTGTGATCAGGGACGGTTTGTTGGGCCAACCGTAATGTTACAGTTGGTTCGCTTCTGGCAGGAGTAGGTCAGTCCGTCCGTCGACTCGACCGTGCAGCAAGTATTGTCACCGTCGGCCTGGTCGGGAGCACGCAGATTCTTGTCCGGAGCCGCCTGGAATTTCCGCAGGCAGCTCGGGTTACAGAAATAGTAGGTCGTTCCCTCGTGCCTATGTCGCAAAGGAGAATAAGCACCGCCCGTCATGTCACACGCCGGGTCGCACTGTTTGGAGGTCGGAGCATCGTTCATCAGGTCAGCACATCCTGATACTCATCGGAGGCGAGGAACGCTCGCGGTCTTGCCCAATAAAAAGCCCCGCTTCTGCGGGGCTTCGGAAGGCTTATTTGCCTTCGAGCTTCTTAAGGTACTTGGCTGGATTCTTCTCGAACTTCGCGATGCAGGGCTTGCAGCAAACCTTGATCGTTTGGCCTTGGTAGACGAACGAAGCCTGTTCGCCCATCGAGTCTAGGTCGTTGTCGGAGACGATGCAGTTCTTCAGAGGGTAGGGCTTGGCGGCCTCGGCCTTGTCGGCGCTCGTCGCCTTGTCGCCGTGCTCGTGGGGCTTGGCGGCGTCCGCCGGCTTCGCGTCATGGTCGTGGCCGTCGGCCTTGGCTCCGTGGTCCTTGCAGCAGCAGGAGCAATCCGGGCACTTCATGCCGGCCTTGTCACCGTGCTCATGGGGCTTCGCCGCTTCCGCCGGCTTGGCGGCGTCGGCGCAGCAGGCGCACATCTTGTGCTCCGCGCCGGCCGGCTTGGAGTCGGCCTTGGGCAGCTTGGCCAGGTACTTGGCCGGGTTGGCGTCGAAGTCCTTGCGGCAGTCCTGGCAGCAGAGCTTGATCTCCTGTCCCTCGTGGACGAAGACGACGGGCTTGCCCTCGGCGCCGAGCTTCTCGTCGGAGACAATGCACTTGTCGAGGGGGTAGGGCTTCGCGTCGGCGGGCTTGTCGGCGGCGATCAGGCCGCAGGCTGAGAGCATTAAGGCGAGTATGGCGTGTTTCATGGTGGTGTGGGTTGGTGGTGGTCAGAAGCGGATGAGGATGCCGGCGCCGGCCCCGAAGTCGGAACTATAGCCGGCGGTGAGCGAGAGGTCCTTGGTGAGGAGGTAGCGGAGGTCCGCCGCGGTGGACGCGTGGGTGCGCCTGCCGTAGCGGTAGGAGAGGTCGAGCGAGAGCCGGTCGGTCAGCTGCAGGCTCTTGGCCAAGGCCGCCCGGGTTTCCCCTCCGGACTGCTGGGTCAGGCCTAGGTCGACGAAGTAGGGCAGGCGGAAGGCTGCGCCGGCGAAGGGTCCGTCCCGGTCGCCGTCCAGGTTGCCGAAGCGGTAGCCGGCGACGAGCGACAGGCGCGTGTCTAGGTAGCGCTGGTAGCTGATCTCCCGCTCATGACCGTCGCCGCGGCGCAGGCCCTCCTCCCACCTGACGTAGAGGTTGTCGCGTCCGGACTGGATTGTCGCGTAGCCCGTCGCGGAAGCGTTGGTGAAGGCGGCCTGGCCCCAGGCGTAGGTCGTCGCCATGGCGTGCGTGGCCGCGGGATGCGGCGGCTCCGCGCCGTCGGCACCGGTCACGCGGATCGTGCGCACCATGCCCGTAATGTGATGGTAGAGCAGGTGGCAGTGGATCAGCCAGTCTCCCTGGCCCTCGTCGGCCGTGAACTCGATCGTCCTCACGCTCATCGGGGGGACGTCGACCGTGTGCTTCAGCGGGGAGGTCGCTGGGTCCTTGTCGGCTGCGTCCACCAGGCGGAAGAAGTGGCCGTGGAAATGGATCGGGTGATGCATCATGCTGTTGTTCACCAGGCGCAGCCGGATCGTCTCGCCTTCCTTGACCTTGATCGCCTCGGCCTCGCGGGGGTCGAGCCCGTCGAAGCTCCACTCGTAGCGGATCATGTCGCCTGTCAGCTTGAGCGTCAGCTCCCGGTGGGAGGCGGCGACGGCGTGGGGCTTGGCGGCGCGCAGCTTGGCGTAGGGCGAGATCGGTCGCTCAGGTTCCTGGGCGCCGGGCTCGGGGTCGATCTGGTCGAGGATGGAGGACAGGTAGGCGCTCATGCCATAGCGGTCAGGCTTGGGCGGAGGGGCCGCCTCATGCGGTGACCCTTCGCCGATCCAGGCCGAGACCGACCCGCTGCCGTCCTGCGCGGTGGAGCGGAGTTCCCAGGAGCCCGAGGCAGGCACGGTGAGAAGCACGTCGTAAGTCTCGGCAGGCCCGATCAGCAGGCGCTTCTGCTCGAAGGGGACCACGTCCTGGCCGTCCGCGGAGATGATCCGGAGCGGGCCCGCAGCGGCATCGAGGTAGAAGTAGCTGGCTGCCCCTGCGTTGATCAGCCGCACGCGCACCTTCTCGCCCGGCTTGCCGGGAAGCTGGAGGCGGCGCTGTCCGTTCATCAGGAAGGCGTCGTAGGCGACGTCGGAGAGGTCCATCGGGGGAACCAGGGACTTCTGGCCATCGAGGTATTCCTTGAGCTTGCCGGCCTGGTAGGCGCCGATGAGCGACTGCGCCGTGCCCTTGCGGTAGGAGTACCAGTCGCTTCCGCGCAGCAGCGAGCGCTGGACCTCGGCCGGGTGCTCGTTCGTCCAATCGCCAAGGATGACGACCTGGTCGTGGTCGGCCAGCTTTTCGACCTCCTTCGGTTCGATCACGATCGCGCCGTAGACGCCGCGCTGTTCCTGGTGGCCAGTGTGGCTGTGGTACCAGTACGTGCCGTTCTGGCGGATCAGGAACTCGAAGGTGCGCGACTGCCCGGGGCCGATCACGGGTGTGGTGACGACCGGCACTCCGTCCTGCAGGTTGGGGACGAGTAGCCCGTGCCAGTGGAGGGACGTCGAGTCGTCTGCCAGGCCGTTGACCACGGTGATGCGGGCCACGTCGCCTTCCCTGAAGCGCAGCACGGGGCCTGGCGTGCCCCCGTTGATGGTCAGGGCCTGCGTCGGCTGTCCTGCCGGACTCAAGGTCTGCTCGGAGATGGAGAGGCGGTATTCGACCACGCGGGCTTCCGGGTGAAGGGCCGAGGCCTTGGGGGCCGCTTCCATCGCGTCGAAGTAGGCCTTGCGGCAGATCTCGCAGGCCTGCGCAGGGGCGGCCAGTAAGGTCGCGAGCATGAGGAGACCCCACGCCGACACCCGCTTGATTGGCTGCACCGTGTTGATCCGCATACCTATTCATGTGCGCATCCCCGGTTCCCCCCGGAATGTTTTATGGTCACCCGAATGGCTTTAGGGGGGACACCGGGGTGTCCGGACATTAAACAGTCAATATGAGCAACAAACCCATCGACGAGTTGATGTCCGCTTGGCAGGTCTCCCCCCGCCGTTGCGAGGACTTTTCCCGCGACATCCTCAGGGGGCCCAGGCCCAGTCCGGTGCTTCGCGTCTCGGCCGTCGCCATGGCGGTCTTCTTGGTCGGCGGACTGGCTGGCTGGCGCTCGAACAACCAGGACTCGCAGCAGATGGCCAAGCTTCATGCGCGCTCAATCGTGGAGGCTTCCGCCCGATGAGGGGGCGGCTCCTGATCACCGTGTTGGTCCTCTCGCTCCTGGCCGGGTTCGCAGGTTGGTGGGCGATTCGGGACTTCAGGATGGCCGCGGCGTGCGAGCAGCGTTCGGAGGCCGCGTGGCTGCGCGCCGAGTTCGGGCTCGATGACGCCGCCATCGGCCGGATCGCCGCGCTCCAGGGCGAGTTCGAGAAGGAGTGCGAGGTTCACTGCGAGGCGGTGAGGCAGGCCAAGCTCGCCATGGAGGCGAAGCCCGGCCCCGAGTCCAAGGCCGGCCTCGAGGCCGCTCTCGGACGCTGCGAGCGTTCCCGTCGCGAGCACGTGCTCGCGATTGCCGGCTGCATGCCGCCCGAGAAGGGAAAAGCCTACGTCGCGCTCATCCTGCCGCAGGTCGAAGCCCTCTCCCATGAGGGCGCTCCCGGCGTCGACGGACACCACAAGGCCCGATGAACGGCCTGCCTGCAAAGGACGACCAGGCTGGATGGCGGGTGCTCTTCGATGAGCTGAACCCGCGCATCCGCGGCTACCTCCATCGCCTGCTTCCCGATGCGGCCGATGCGGAGGAGGTCGCCGCCGAGGCCTTCGCGACGGCATGGCGGACCTCCGAGCGTTTCACCGGTGGAAACGTTTCCACCTGGGTCTTCGGGATCGCGATCAACCTGGCCAGGAACCGGCGGCGCAGCTGGCTGCGACGGCTGGCGAGGTTTACCGGCCTGACTCCGGAGATTCCCGAGGGTTCGGTCGAGGACACCGCCGATGCCGATGAGCGCGCCGCCATGGTGCGTGCCGCAGTCCAGCGTCTGCCTGAAGGTTTGCGCGAGCCATTGATCCTAACCGCCTATTCAGGTCTGTCGCATCAGGAGGCCGGGGAAGCCCTCGGGCTGACTGCCAAGGCGGTCGAACATCGCGTCGCTTCCGCGCGAGATCGATTGCGTGAAACCTTGTCGCTTTGATCTGAGTATTTTCTGCAACGGATTTGCGGATAATACTTGCGCGCTAAAATCACTCGGGTAAATTAGCAGAGTTGGCAGTTAACTTGTCCGCAAACTGTCCGCAAAAATCCTCGGTCGTTGGAGTTCAACGACATACACACGAGGAATTTTCCTTCGAATCCCATCCTCTCCGCCACTTTTGTATCCAGCTGGCCGGCTGGCATGAGGGCAGGTGGGCAAGGAGGAGATGCCCTTGCCTGATGGGATGAGAACTCGTTCGGTGAGCCGACAGGCGAACGGGCGATGCCGCAGGCATCGGGCGATAGCCCGGAGCGAAGCGGAGCCAATCCCATCCTCTTTGCTGCGTTATCCGACCGACATGCTATTTAAGCGATCAGCGGCAGGAGCGTGTCGGACCTCGCGAAGGCGGGGCGGCGAGGTCGATCAAGCGTGCGAGGGCAGGGGGTAGCTGCGTGCGGCGGTAGTGGCTCCAGCGGCCTTCCTTGCGCGCTTCGACGAGTCCGCACTTGCGTAACATCGCCAGATGGCGCGAGACGGTGGGCTGATCGCGGCGAACGTATGCCTGGAGGTCGCAGACGCAGACCTCCTCCTTGCCGATGCGTGCGAGTAGTTTTAAGCGAGTCGGATCGGACAGACCGAGACACACGGTTTCGACCTTCGGCGCAAGGGTTGCCTGCTTGACTACGCCCATGCCCTAATCAACGTATACGCTAAAGCGTATGCAACTTCTAAAACCCGCTCCGATGACCCTCGGAGAGTTTCGTCAGGCGTTGGCCGCGAGCCCTCAGCTCGGCCTGCGTTTCCGCCTGCCGACGGGTGGCCTGACCCCGATCCATCTGCATCTCACGGAAGTCGCCCGCGTCGAGAAGCGTTACATCGACTGCGGCGGCACCATCCGCACCGACGTCTCCGCCCGCCTCCAGCTCTGGGCGGCCGATGATACCGACCATCGCGTCGGCTGCGCCAAGGCGCTGCAGATCCTCGAACGCGGGGCCGCCCTTGTCGGCGCGACCGATGTCCCTCTCGAGGTCGAACACGACTTCCCTTTCCTGAC
>JBEBDN010000167.1:0-6553 GCA_041156945.1 Verrucomicrobiota bacterium
GGAAGATCGGGACGAACTGGTTCATCCCGGCGTTGGTGAAGAGCAGGTTGGGGGAGTCCGGCATCAGGCTCGACGACTGGACGATCGAGTGCTGCTTCGATTTGAAGAAATCGAGGAAGGACTGGCGGACTTGGGCGGAGGTCATGGGACGTTAAAGGGGAGGGGAAAGGGTCGTTTTAACCCCCCGGAGGGGGAAAAGGGAAGGGGAAACGAGGGTTAAAGCGGTTGGCGGCTAGCGGTTGGCGGTCGGGATCAAATCAGGGGTCTACGCCCACCGCCCTCGAAGCCTCGATGACTTTCGGAGGCTGATAGGCTTAGGCGTGGCGGCCGCCGCTTATCCGGGCGTTTCCTAATAACCGACAAGCAACCCCTAACCGCCAACCCCTAACCGCCAACCCCTAACCGCTAACCCCTAACACTACGCTACTTCTTCCTCGTCAGGATCCAGCCTTCCAGCTCCGGCTCGCCATAGGCCTTGTCCCAGCTGTTGTGGCCCACGCCGGGGTAGATGGTGAACTTGACGTCGGCGCCGGCCTTCTTGGCGGCGTCGACCATCGTCTGTCCTAGGTTCAGCTTCACGGCGCTGTCGGCATCGCCGTGGAAGCCCCAGATGGGCATGCCCTTCAGGCTCGCGACCGTCTCGGGCTTGCCGCCGCCGCAGATGGGGATGAGCGCGGCGAACCGTTCCGGATGCTCGGCGCCCCACTTCCAGGTGCCGAACCCGCCCATGCTCAGGCCGGTCAGCACGACACGTTGTTTGTCGACCCGGTAATCGGTCAGGGCTTGGTCGAGCAGCTTATCGAGCGCCGCCGTGTCCCACCAGCCGCCGGACGGGCATTGCGGCGCGATCATGACGTAGGGCGTGGCCCCGCGTCGTTCGAGGGTCTGCGTCAGGCCGGTCTTGCGGACGAGCTGGACGTCGGCGCCGCGCTCCCCGGCCCCATGGAGGAACACCACGAGAGGCCAGCGCTTCGCCTTGTCCTGGTCGTAGTCGGCCGGGAGGTAGACGAGGTAATCGAGTCCGCCCTTGGCGACGGGTTCGCCCAGGCGCTTGACCGAGGGCGGGAGTTTCGTCGCCGGGGCGACGAAGGCGGTGGCCTTGCCGTTGCCGGGTTTATCGGCGGCCCAGACGGGCGGAAGGCAGGCGAGCAGGCAGACCAGGGGCAGGAGGCGCATGCGACGTGATTAGCCGGGGCGAGCCCCGGCCGCAAGCCCGCGTCGGCGCTCAGGCGTCGCGGTGCGCGATGATGCGTCCGTGCAGCCGGAGCAGGGCCCGGGCCCCGTTGGCGTACCAGACCGAGATGCGGTCGACGAGTTCGCCCCCATGGGCGGTCACGACCGTCGCCTGCAGGCTGATGCGCGCCTCGCCGAGGGATTCCGCCTTGGCGTCGTCGATGGTCTGCTGGAAATGGACCGGCTGCGCGAGTTCCTTGGCGAAGCTTTCCTGCTCGGCGAGAAAGTAGGCGATCGCGCCCATCTCGGTGCGTCCGTCCAGGGTCAGGAAGGCATGGCCTTCGCCCGGGACATCCCCCTCGCGCGGTTGGTAGAAGAGCCCGAGTCGCGCCGTCGAGCCCTTGGCGCGGAGCGTCGCGTTGAAGTCGTCCTTGGCGACCAGCCGGAGGTCGGGGTGGGATTCCTTGAGGTTGTCCGCGACGGCCTGCCAGAGGGCTGGTCTCATCCTTCCAGCCTGAGCGTCGGCCGCGGTCGAGGCAAGCCGCGGGGCGGACTGTGAAGAAGTCCCGCCGCGCGGCGGCCTATTTCCGCGTCGGTTCGCCGCCGAGCCGGAAGGTCGCCACGAGCGGCCGATGGTCGGAGGCTTGGGTGTCGGGTATCCGGATCCGCACCGGCCGGAGGCGGGTTGCGTCATACCAGAAATAGTCGATGCGTTCGCGGGGTCCGTCCGAAGGGAACGTCGGCCCCGCGGAAGTCTCCAGCGTCGCCCAGGCGTCCGCCCAGCGTTCGCGCAGCGGGGCCAGCGCGGGCGCGTCGGGCAGGGCGTTGAGATCCCCCGCCAGGAGGAAGGGGCGGTCGGCGGGCAGCCCAAGGAGGGCCTCGCGGATCAATCCGACCTGATGACGGCGCTCGGCGTCGTCTGGTGTGGAGTCCAAGTGGGTCGTCAGCAGGTCGACTTCCCGCCCCTGCCAAAGGAGCGTGGCCCGGAGCAGGCCGCGGGGTTCGCCCGGCCGGGTAGGCGCGTAGACCTGGTTCTTCCATTCCTTGATGGGCAGGGCGGTCAGGAGGGCGTTGCCGTATTGACCGCCGTCCTTGGTCCGCAGGTTGGCGTCGAAGACTCCCCGCCATCCCAAGGCTTTCGAAAGTTCGGCCGGGAGGTCGCGGCGTTGGGTGCGCCCCATGCCCCGGTCGACTTCCTGCAGCAGCGCCACCTGCGCGCCGCTGGCCCGGATGACCTCGGCGACGCGGGCGAGGTCGACCTTGCCG
Organism: Verrucomicrobiota bacterium; assembly: GCA_041156945.1. Lineage (GTDB taxonomy): Bacteria > Verrucomicrobiota > Verrucomicrobiia > Opitutales > UBA953 > UBA953. The sequence continues at coordinate 2,440 of JBEBDN010000167.1, forward strand.
TCCATGCCCAGGCCGTGCCGGATGTTGTAGCTGATGACCGTCAGTTCCGGTTCGTCCGCGAAGCCGGGAAGCAGGCCGAGCAGCAGCAGGAGGGTGCCAAGCAGGGGGCGCATGCGGGCAGTTTGGCCGCCGACCGGGCCGAGGCAACCGCGCAACAAAAAGGGCGCGCCGAACGGCGCGCCCTGTCGGGAGGAGTCGCGGGGGCGGCTTACTTGCCGGCCGGGAACGGGTGTTCCTTGAGGATCTCCTCGGGGGTGTACATCGCCGTGCGGCCCTTGTTGGCCTCGCGCGCCTTCTTCACCTGGGCGGCGGTGACCGGGGCCAGGTTGTTGCCCCAGGACTGGCGGACGTAGGTCAGCACGGCGGCAACCTCCTCATCCTTGAGCATCTGTCCGAGCGGGGTCATCGCGGCCTGGCCGGCGGCCACGTCGCCGTACTGCTTGCCGTGGAAGGTCATCTTGCCGTACATGCCGTTGAGCACGAGCTTGATGGCGCGGGTGGGGTCGCCTTCGATCCAGGGGTTGGTCGGGTAGCCGGACATCTTGGCCAGCGACGGGTAACTGCCGAAGGTCGGCTTCGACTTGTCGGGGAAGGTGTCGATGCCCTTGCCGTCGGCCTGGTGGCAGGTGACGCAGAGCGCCTCGCGGTGGTAGACTTCCTTGCCGAGGTCGTAGAGCTTCTTGTCGGCCTTGGAGAGCTTCCGGTCGGTCGGGCCATACTCGACGTCCTTGGGCTTCTGCAGGGCCTTGGGGTCGACGAGGCCCTTGCCTTCCGGCAGGGAGCCGAGCTGCTTCATGGTTTCGCGCAGGCAGTACGAGATGTACTGGTCCTTGGAGTCCTTGAGCGTCAGCGCGGCGGCGACGGCCTTGGCGGTGTCGGCGCCGTTGAAGAAGCTGAGGGCGCGGACGGCCTCCAGCTGCACGCGGGGCGACTCGTCCTTGGTGCCGGCCACGACGAGGTCGATGGCGCCGGGGATGCGGTCGCGCTGGTAGCAGACCACGCGGAGGGCCTGGGCGCGGGCGTTGTACTCGGGCGACTTCAGGAGGGCCTTGATGAGGTCGAGGTTGACGACGTTGTGCCACTGGTGGACCCAGAGGGCCTCGAGGAGGTGGTGGGCGTCCTCCTTCTTGGCGGCGTCGAACTGCTTGGCCCACTTCTGGGTGGCGGCGACCACCTTCGCCGAGTCGTGCTTATGGAGCTCGATCTTGGCGCGCTGGCGGACGTTGTCCTCGTGCTCCTTCAGGAGGTCGAGCAGGGCCTCGACCGGCTCGCCGTCGATCTTCTTCGGGGTGAGCAGCGGGCGGCCCGGGAAGGTGATGCGGTAGAGGCGGCCGTGGGCGTGGTCGCGGTTCGGGTCGCGCAGGTGGTGCTGCAGGTGGCCGATCAGCATCTGGGACCAGTCCATCACGTAGAGCGAACCATCGGGGGCGACGGCCACGCCGGAGGGGCGGAAGTTGCCGGCCTTGGTGTTGTCGGTCTTCACGAGGCCCGGCTCGAGGGTCTCGCCGCGGATGCCCGAGGCGTCCTTGGTCTTCTCCGAGCCCGGGGAGAGCTTGGCGCGGAAGATGCCCTGGTAGGTGATCACGTTCGTGTTGAGGAACGTGCCCTGCCAATCCTCGGGGAAGTGGCGGCTGCTGAGGATCGCGGTGCCCGGGCACGGACGGGAGGGGCGGCTCCACATCTGCGGATAGCCGGGGTGGCTGCCGGTGTCGAGGTGGCCGGAGAAGCCGGGGCCGAAGTAGTTGGCGTTGCCGGTCGCGTCCGTGATGATGTCGTTGCCCCAGTAGTCGAACACGCGGCCGTGCGGGTTGGCGAAGCCGTAGGGGACGTACCGGGAGAACTTGTGGGTCTGCGGCTCGTAGCGGTAGATGGCGCCGTTCGTGTTGCGGACCGCGCCGCGGTCGAAGGTCTCGACCTGGGTGCGGTGGAACACGCCGTCGGAGAAGTAGAGCGCGCCACCCGGTTCGTAGCAGATCGAGTTGGTCTCATGGTGCGAGTCGGCCGCGTCCATGCCGGAGAGGAACTTCTCCTTCCAGTCGGCCTTGCCGTCGCCGTCCGTGTCGCGGACGTACCACATGTCGGGCGACTGGATGAGGATGACCCCGTCCTTGTAGAACTGGAAGCCGGTCGGGCAGTTGAGGCCGTCGAGGAAGACGTGGGACTTCGCGACCTTGCCGGTCTTGGGGTCCAGGTCGAGGACCAGGAGCTTGTCGAAGTTCTTGGTCGTCGGGGTGGTCTCGGGGTAGTTCGGCCAGACGGAGAGCCAGAGGCGGCCCTTGGTGTCGAAGTTCATCTGCACCGGGTTGATGAGCTCGGGGACGGTCGTCTCGTCGGCGATGAACTCGATCTTGCAGCCCTCGGGCACGGTCAGGTGCTTGAGCTGCTCCTCGCCCGACAGGTAGGGCACCGGCTCCTTGCGGTTCGGCGGGACGGAGAGGTAGGGCAGGAGGTTGGCGTCGTCGGCGACGAGGGTCTTGCCCTGGGCGGCGGCCCAGATGACCTTGTCGCGGTTGGCGGCCTTGATGTCGCGGTTGGCGAGCTCGCGGCCGATGACGGTGGCGTTGTCGATGCCCTCGTACTTGATGCGGGAGCGCTGGCCGTAGATGTTGAACTGGTCGACGGTGCGGTAGCGGTGGTGCCACTCGGTGGCCTTGTCGTTCACCGCGGCGAGGACCTTGGCGTCGACGGCCGGGGCGGCCTGGCCGAAGAGGGCCTGGAACTGCAGCGCGGCCACGGCCTTGTCGCCTTCGGCGTTCAGGTGGATGCCGTTGATCGTGAGGCGGGTGGCGGCGCCGGCGAAGAGCTTGGCGGACGGGTTGAAGAGGTCGACGAACTGGACGCCGTTGGCCTTGGCCACCTCGGCCATCGCGGCGGTGTAGAGGGCGAGGTTCTTGTTGTTGCGGGCGGGGAAGGCCGGGTCGAAGTGGACGGACTTCAGGTCCTCGTGGGCGAGCGGGGAGAAGAGGACGATGCGGGGCTTGCCCTTGCCGTAGTCGGCGGCGAGGTGCTTCTTCAGGAAGCCATCCAGGTTCTTCTTGTAGTCCTCGAGGCCTTCCTGGCCGCGGAACGATTCGTTGAAGCCCCAGTAGGCGAAGATCACGTTGGCGTGGAAGTGGGCGCCGGCGTGGTAGGTGACCGTGGTGTTGCCCGACTTGGTCGTCAGGTCGCCCGGCTTCATGTCCAGGAAGTACTCGAGGGTCGGGACCTCGTCGGAGCGGTGGCGGGTGTGCACCTCGTCGCCGGAGAAGCCGAGGTTGCGGACCACGAGCTCCTTGTCGGCGTGGGCCTGATGGATCAGGGCCTCCAGGTTGCCGTAGTGCTGCTGGCGGTCGGCCAGGCCGCTGCCGACGAAGGCGATGTGGTCGCCTTTCTGTAGCTGGAGGGTCTGCGCCGGCAGGACCGCGGAGAGGGTCAAGGCCAGCAGGAGGGTGAGCGTCTTGCGCATGGGTGTGTTGGTAGTAGAAAGTCAGGACCACCTCCAAGGGGGTGGTCAAACGGGGAAGGGGCGAAACTGTGGTTTTTTGGACCCCCTGCCAAGGGCAATGTTCCTGCGGCGGCCCACCTTGGGCAGGCCGGTCATAATGTTTCGTTTAAAGGGGGGCAGGGCCAGGGTCAGGGCTAGGGACAGCGGCAGGCACTGGGAAAGGGGGCGGTTTATCCTCGGGCCGTCCGTAACTCTCGAAGGGCGGCCGACCTGGGACGGTCAGCCCTACCTGCTGAACCTGACCCGCGCGTCTGTGGCATCTCCCTGCCAGTCTGCCCGCTGGTAATTAAATCCTCCGGCCAACAGGCCAACCGATCAACGGATCAACTCATCCGACGGCCGACCGGGGACGGTCAGCCCTACCTCCTGTCCCTGGCGCCGATGCCTTTCAGGTAGGGACGAGCGTCCCGGCTCGTCCGGGCATCTCCCTGTCAGCCCAGCCCCAGCCCGCCTCGCTCACTTCCCCAGTTCCTTCTGCAGCGACTGGACGACGGCTTGTCCGAGGGCGACGTAACCTTCCGCGGTGAAGTGCACGTCGTGCGGTTTCTGGAGTTTGGCGAGGTCCGGGGTGATCGCCGCGTTGAGGTCGTCGATGGCGACCCCGTTTTCCTGCATGACCTTGAGGGCGAT
>JBEBDN010000168.1:0-7583 GCA_041156945.1 Verrucomicrobiota bacterium
ACGCGGGTCTGCAGGCGGTCGAGGGCGACGCCGGCGATGGCCGCGTCTTCGAGGGTTTTGGCGATGGCTTTCACGAGGGTACCGGGTTGGTCGTTGAAGGAGGAGCGGACTTCGAAGGGGACGTTGTACTTCTGCGCGAACTCGACGGAGCGCGACTGCATCACCTTCGAGCCGCTGGAGGCGAGCTCGAGCATCTCCTCGTAGGAGATCTCGGGCAGCTTGCTGGCGTTGAGGACGATGCGCGGGTCGGCGGTGTAGACGCCGTCGACGTCGGTGTAGATCTGGCAGAGGTCGGCCTTGATGGACGCGGCCACGGCGATCGCGGTCAGGTCGGAGCCCCCGCGGCCGAGGGTCGTGACCTCGCCCTGTTCGGTGACGCCCTGGAAGCCGGCGACCACGACGACCTTGCCCTCGTCGAGGCGGGCGAGGAGGTCGCCGCCCGAGATCCGGGTGATGCGGGCGCGCGTGTGGACGTCGTCGGTGAAGATGCCGGCCTGCGCGCCGGTGCGGGAGACCGCCGGGACGCCGATCGCATGGAGGGCCATCACGGTGAGGGCGATGGTCTCCTGTTCGCCGACGGCCATGAGGACGTCCATCTCGCGCTCGTCGGGCAGCTTCTGGAGGGCCTTGGCGCGGGCGATCAGGTCGTTGGTCACGCCGCTGCGGGCGGAGACGACGACCACGAGGCGGTGGCCCTGGGACCACTGTTCCTTGATCTTGGCGGCCACATTCTGGATGCGGTCGACGTTGCCGACGGAAGTGCCGCCGTATTTCTGGACAATCAGGGCCATCCTTAGGATTCGGGGGAGAAGATGCGGAGCACGACCGGCTCCTCGAGCACGGTCTTGAGGCGCCGGAGCTCTGTCAAGACCTTGGACATCTTCTGCTCGTTGACCGGGTAGGTCGACAGCGTGACCGTGCCGCGGCCCTGGTTCGGGTGCTCGTACTGGATGACGCGCGCGATGGAGACCTTGTGCTTGGAGAAGATGCGGTAGACGCCCTCGGAGACGCCGGCCTTGTCGAGCAGCGACAGGCGCAGGTAGAAGGGCGAGACGATTTCCGCGAGGTCGGCCATGCGGACCTTGCGGCCCTGGCTTTCGCGGGCGGCGAGGCTCTCGGCGGAGAGGCCGGGGTTGGCGGCGCCCGTGAGCGCGGCGATGGCGTCGACGATGTCGCCGATGACCGCGGAGGCGGTGGCGTCGCCGCCCGCGCCGCGGCCGGTGAGCGTCGTCGCGCCGACCACGTCGCCGCGGAGGGTGATGCCGTTGTTCACGCCCGAGACGCGCGCGAGGATGTCGCGGTTGGGGACGAGGGCGGGGTAGACGCCGACGGTCATCCAGCCGGCCTTGAAGTCGCGCCGGATGACGGCGAGGTGCTTGAGCGCGAAGCCGAAGCGGCGGGCGAAGTCGATGTCGGCCGGGCCGATGTGGCGGATGCCCTCGACGAGGGTCCGGTTGCGCGGCGCCCACTTGCCGTGGGCGAGCCAGGCGAGGATCGAGGCCTTGTGGAAGACGTCGATGCCCTCGACGTCGAGGGTCGGGTCGGCCTCGGCGTAGCCGAGCTCCTGGGCTTCCTTGAGCGCGTCGGCGAAGGAGAGGCCGTCCTCGCCCATGCGGGTCAGGATGTGGTTGCAGGTGCCGTTGAGGATGCCGACGATGAGGTCGAAGCGGTTGGCGACGAGCCCCTCGCGGATCGCCTTGATGATCGGGATGCCGCCGGCGACGCTGGCCTCGAAGAGGAACTGGCCGCCATGCCGGCGCACGGCGTCGAAGATCTCGGGGCCGTGCTGGCAGAGCAGCGCCTTGTTGGCGGAGACGACGACCTTGCCGGCGCGGAGGGCGCGCAGGGTGAGCTCGCGGGCGATGGTCGTGCCGCCGATGAGCTCGCAGACGACGTGGATCTTGGGGTCGTCCACGACCTCGAGCGGGTCGCGGGTCACCTTGGCGGCGGGCACCTTGACGGCGCGCTTCTTCTTCAGGTCGCGCACGGCGGCGCGGCGCAGGTCGAGCTTCACGCCGAGGCGCGACTCGAGGTCGGCCTGCTTCTCGGTGAGGTGCTTCCAGACGCCTTGGCCGACGGTGCCGAGGCCGAGGATGCCGATGCCGATGGTGCGAGGGGCGGTCATTGCGTGAAGGTCAGGCTTTCTTGGCGAAGCGGTTCTCGGTGCCGGCGAGCAGGCGCCCGATGTTGGACCGGTGCGTCCAGACGTTGAACGCGGCGATGGCCGCGGCGAACCAGAACTCGGCCGGGCCGAACTGGAGGGAGGTCGCGAGCGGCAGGAGCCAGCAGGAGAGGGGCAGGGAGACGCCGAGGGCGATGGACGCCAGGGAGACGTAGCGCGAGGCCGCGAAGACGAGGCCCCAGACCGCGGCGCCGATGACGATGGGGATGGGCAGCAGCACGAGCAGGCCGCCGATGGTCGAGGCCACGCCCTTGCCGCCCTTGAACTTCAGGAAGCAGGAGAAGCAGTGGCCGAGCAGCGTGCCGGCGAAGCCGGCGATGCCATGGAGGAAGGCGTCCCCGGGGATCACCACGGCGAGGCCTTGCTGGGCGATCACATAGCCGACCAGCGTGGGCAGGCCGGTGCCGACGAAACCCTTCAGCGCGTCGAGGGCGAACACCAGGTTGCCCGGGCCCTTGCCGAGGACCCGCTTGACGTTGGTCGCGCCCGGGTTGCCGGAGCCTTCCTTGAGGATGTCGACGCCGTGCCGCTTCGCCACGAGCACGGCGAAGTTGACGGAACCCAGGAGGTAGCCGAGGACGGCGAAGATGCCGAGCGCCGGGAGCATCGCTTAGGCGTCGATCAGCTTGGCGCTGACGATCGCCGGGTTGCGGAGGATCTCCGCGAGGGCGGCGGCGCCGGGGGCGGTGTCGAGCTGGTAGACGGCGAGGGCGTTGGCGCCGCCGGTGCGGCTGAGCGCCATGTTGGCGATGTTCACGCGCTCCTGCGCGAGCAGGGTGCCGAGGGCGCCGATGATGCCGGGCTGGTCCTGGTTCTCGATGAGGAGGAGCTTGCCTTCGGGGACGAACTCGAGGGTGCGGCCGTTGATCGAGACGATGCGCGGCGAGTGGGCCTTGCCGAGGATGGTGCCGGCGACGGAGACCGACTTGCCGCCCGCGAGGATGGCCTCGACGAGGACGAGCTCCTTGTAGTCGGCCTCGGCGGACGAGCGGATCGACTGGACCTCGACGCCGAGGGCCTTGAGCTTGCTCGGGGCGTTGACGTCGTTGACGCCCTCGCTGATGCCGCGCAGGTAGCCGCGCTGGATGGAGCGGGCGATGGCCGAGGCGCCCTGCTCGGAGCCGGCGCCGAAGGTGGTCAGGCGGAGGGCCTCGACGCGTCCGGGGGCGGCCAGCTGGCGGGCGATGGAGCCGAGCTTCTCGGCCAGGCTCTGGAAGGGGCGGATGGCCGCGAGCGTCTGCGAGTCGACGGAGGGCAGGTTCACCGCGTTGGCGGGCGAGCCGCCGCCGAGCACGGTGATGGCGGCCTCGGCGACCTCGACGCCGACGTTCTCCTGGGCTTCCGAGGTGGAGGCGCCGAGGTGCGGGGAAAGGTGGGCCTTGGGCAGCGAGCGCAGCGGGTGGTCCTTGGCGAGGGGCTCCTCGACGAAGACGTCGAAGCCGCAGCCGCCGCACTGGCCGGAGGCGAGGGCGGCCGCGAGGGCGGCCTCGTCGACGATGCCGCCGCGGGCGCAGTTCACGATCTTCACGCCCTTCTTCATCTTGGCGAACGCCGCGGCGTTGACCATGCCCTCGGTCTGCTCGGTCAGGGGCATGTGCACGGTGATGTAGTCGGCGGTCACGAAGACCTCGTCGAGGGTGGCCATGACGACGCCGAGGGACTTGGCGCGGGCCTCGGTCAGGTAGGGGTCGTAGGCGGCGACCTTCATGCCGAAGGCGAGGGCGCGCTTGGCGACTTCGGCGCCGATGCGGCCGAGGCCGAGCACGCCGAGGGTCTTGCCGAAGAGTTCGGTGCCGGAGAGGGTCTTGCGGTCCCACTTGCCTTCGCGCATCGACTGGACGGCCTCGGGCACGGGGCGCGCGAGCGACAGCAGGTGGGTGAAGGTCAGCTCGGCGGTCGCGATGGTGTTGCCCGAGGGGGTGTTCATCACGATGACGCCGCGCTCGGTGGCGGCGTCGACGTCGATGTTGTCGACCCCCACGCCGGCGCGGCCGACGCAGACGAGGCGGTGGGCGGCGGCGAGGACTTCCTTGGTGATCTGGGTCTCGGAGCGGACCAGGATGGCGTGGACGTCCCCGACGAGCGTCAGGATCTTCTCGGGGGAGGAGCCGTAGGCTTCGATGACCTCATAGCCCGGCTGGGACTTGAGGAGGGCGACCCCGGTGGGCGAGATCTTGTCGGCGACGAGTACCTTAGGCATGGCGATGGCGTATAAAGATTGGTTTGAGTCATAAAGGCCCACCCTTGGCAATGGCAAGCACCTACCCCCGCCCCCGCGTCATAGCCGGGTCAGAGGCGGCGGTGGGCGTAATCGGCCAATTCGTAGCAATCCGGGCTCATTTCCTCGATGAATCGGCAGGGATCCAAGGGGCGGTACCCTTCGCCGGAGACCGCGAAGCGGGGGGCGAAGAGGAAGAGCATGTTCTCGGCGCGGGTGCAGGCCACGTAGAAGAGCCGGCGCTCCTCCTCGACGTCGCCATCGTCGATCGCCCGGGTCAGCGGGAGCAGGCCGTCGGCGACGCCCAGGAGGAAGACGATCGGGAACTCGAGGCCCTTGGACTGGTGGATGGTCGTCAGGCGGAGCATGTCCTCCTCGGGCTCGGCCTTCTTGTCCGACGACTCCCCGTTGAGCAGGGCGACCTGCGCGACGAGGTCGCCGAGGTCCTCGAACTTCGCGGCGAAGCCCAGGAGGCCGGTCAGGTCCTGCTCGCGGTCGCGCCAGTCGGGGAAGAGCGTCTTGAGGTGGGTGCCGTACCAGCCCTCGATGCAGACGCGCGTCGTCTCGGCCGGGGTGCGGGCGACCTTCACGGAGTTCGCCTCGGCGGCCGCGGTGAAGAGGTCCGCCGCCGGGTTGGTCGGCGCCGGCTTGGCCTGGGCGGCCTCGAGGCCCTCGAGCATGTCCTCGAGGGTGATCGTCAGGTCGTTGAAGTCGTCCTTGGCCGTCTCGGGCACCTTGCGCAGCACCGCCGGGTCGCGCAGGGCGCGCACCAGGCCGCGGCCTTGGGCGAGCTCGACCTCCTGGGCGGCCTGGGTGATGCGGGTGGCGGCGACGGGGCCGACCTTGGGGAGCAGGCAGAGCAGGCGCGAAAGCGCGACCTGGTCCCGCGGGTTGTGCACGAAGCGCAGGTGCGCGAGCACGTCCTTCACGTGGATGAGGTCGAAGAACTTGTGGCCGCTGGTGATGACGAAGGGGATCCCGAGGTTGGTCAGCTCCATCTGCAGCTCGAGCGACTGGTAGTGCGCGCGGTAGAGCACGTGCATGTCGCCCAGCGCATGGCCTTCGTGGTGCAGCTGCAGGATCTTGCGCCCCACCAGCTTGGCCTGCTGGGACGTGTCGCCGACCGTGAAGACGGTGGGCCGGGAGCCGCGCGGACGCACGGCGACGAGGCGGCGCTCGAAGCCGTCGACCTTGGGGCGGTGGCGGAGGATCTCGTTGGCGAAGGCGAGGATCTCCGGCGTCGAGCGGTAGTTGGTGTCGATGTGGTGGAACTCCGTGCCGGGATGGCGTTGGGGGAACGCCATGATGTTCTCCCAGTCCGCGCCGCGCCAGGTGTAGATGCACTGCGCGTCGTCGCCCACCGCCATGATCTGGTGGCGGTCGCCCAGCAGGTCGATGATGCGGCTCTGCAGGCGGTTCGTGTCCTGGAACTCGTCGACCAGGATGTGCTGGAACCGCTGGCGGTAGTGCGCGAGCGCGACCGGGTCGGTCTCCAGCACCTTGAGCCAGAGCACGAGCAGGTCGTCGAAGTCGCAGAGGTTGCCCTCCGCCTTCCGGGCTTCGTAGCGGGCGCAGAAGCCCAGCAGCTTTTCCGGGCCGCCCTTCATCCAGTCCAGCCGCTCGGCCAGCACCTCGTCGAGCGGCCGCAGCGTGTTGCGGGCGTGCGAGTAGGCGTCGAGGATGACCGCCGCCTTCGGGTTGGTCTTGTCCTTGATGAACGCGCCATCGGACTCCTTGACCACCTCCGAGAACAGCTGCTCGGATTCCTTCTGGTCGAGGATGGTGAAGTCCGGCTGCCGGCCCGCGGCGCCCGCGTTGCGGCGCAGGATGCGCTGGCCGATCGAGTGGAAGGTGCCGCCCCAGAACTGGCCGCGGGGCACCCCGGTGAGGTCCTCGACGCGCTCCAGCATCTCCTTGGCCGACTTGTTGGTGAAGGTCAGCAGCAGGATGTCCCACGGGCGGGCGCCCTGGTGCAGGAGCCAGGCGACGCGGTAGGTGAGGGTGCGGGTCTTGCCGGAGCCGGCGCCGGCGAGCACGAGGGCCGGTCCCGGGCGCGAGGTCACGGCGGCGAACTGCTCGTCGTTGAGCTCGCCGCGGAAATCGATCGGGGGCAGGCCTTCCACGGGCTCAGCGGGCCGGGCGCTGGCGACGCTCCATCAGGGCGAACTTCACCGCCTGCTCGTCGGCGCGGTACGACGAGCGCACCAAGGGGCCGGACTCGACGTGCTTGACGCCGGCGGCGAGGGCGAACTCCTTCCACTCGGCGAACTCGTCGGGATGCACCCAGCGGTCGATCGGCGCGTGTTCCTTGCTCGGCGAGAGGTACTGGCCGATCGTGAGGATGTCCACTTCCGCGGCGGCGATGTCGCGCAGCAGCGTGGCGACCTCGTCCTTCTGCTCGCCGATGCCGAGCATGATGCCGGTCTTGGTGATGAAGTCGCGCGACTTCGCGTGCTTGAGGACCCAGAAGGAGCGGTCGTACCGGGCGGTCTTGCGGACGGGGCGCTGGAGGCGTTCGACCGTCTCCAGGTTGTGGTTGAGGATGTCCGGGCGGGCGTCGAGCAGCGTGTCCAGGTGGACCTGTTCGCCGCGGAAGTCGGCCGGGAGGACCTCGATGGTCGTCTCGGGGTTGCGGTGCCGGGTGGCGCGGATGGTCGCCGCCCAGACCGAGGCGCCGCCGTCCTTGAGGTCGTCGCGGGCCACCGAGGTGATCACGACGTGCTTCAGGTTCATCTGGGCGATGGATTCGGCCACGCGGGGTGGTTCGCCCAGGTCGAGTTCGCTCGGGCGGCCGGATTGGACCGCGCAGAAGGTGCAGGAGCGGGTGCAGACGTTGCCCAGGATCATGACCGTGGCCGAGCGGCGGGACCAGCACTCCCCCATGTTGGGGCACTGGGCGGACTGGCAGACGGTGTGCAGCTTGTGCTGGTCGACGTTCTGCTTGGTCGCGAGGAACTCCGGACCGGCCGGGAGCTTGGCGCGGAGCCAGTCGGGTTTGCGGGCGGACTCGATCATCGGTAGCCGGCCAAGATTGCCCTCTCCGGCGGTTTTTCAACCTACAAACGGCGAAGGGGCGCCTTCCTCGCGGAAGACGCCCCTTGGGCTATGTTACATCTCCCGTCCTGACGTGAATCAGGTCGAGAAAGGGAGGCGGGCGGTCCGAGGACCGCCCGCCGGAGGGCT
>JBEBDN010000169.1:0-10706 GCA_041156945.1 Verrucomicrobiota bacterium
TTCAGCCCGACGCGGAAATCCTTGGTCAGGCGGCGGACTTCGATGGCGGGGCCGTCCGTCATCGCCGGATCGAGAAATCGGTGGCGGTGCGGATGCCCGCGAAATCACGCACCTCGGTGGACCGGATATGCCCATCCATGGTCTTGGCCAGTTGCTCGGTGTAGGCCTCGACCTCCTGCCCCGCCCCCTCGACATGCAGGTAGACGCGGCCATCGGGCAGGTTCTGGACGAAGCCGGTCACGTCATACCCCCGGGCGACCTGCAGGGCTTGGGCGCGGAAACCGACCCCCTGGACGCGTCCCGTATACCAGACTTCACGATGGGAGACATGGGTTGACATCGCGGAGAAGATGCTAAAAAGTGGTCTTTCCTGCAATCTTCAGCAATAACATTCCCCATGCTCTCCCCCCTCGCATTCCTGAACGGCGAAACCGCCATGATCATCCTGATCGTCGTGGTGCTCCTTTTCGGCGGCTCGAAGCTGCCGGAACTCGCCCGCGGGATGGGCAAGGCCAAGCGCGAGTTCAAGAAGGCCTCCGAGGAGGTCGAGGACGAGGTCCGCAACGCCGTCCAGGAGGACGAAGTCCGCAAGGCCCGCCTGAAGGCCATCGAAGAAGAGGAACGCGCCCGCATCCGCGCCAAGCTCGAGGAAGAAGAGCGCGCCAAGCGGGCCCAGGACGGCAAGCAGAACTGATCCCAGGGGCCGGCCAACGGCCCCTTCTCATTTCGCGGCATGTTCACGGGTCTCGTCCATTCCGCCGGTCGCGTCGTCGACCTGACCCCTCGGCCGCAGGGGGGCCTTCGCCTGACCGTGGAATCGCCCTTGTTCGCCGCCGCCCGCGTGGGCGACAGCATCGCCCACAACGGTTGCTGCCTGACGGTCACCGACCCTTCCGGCGGCCGCGCTTCGTTCGACCTGCTCGCCGAGACGCTCCGTCTCACCAACCTCGGCGACCTCCAGGTCGGCGACCTGGTCAACCTTGAGCCTAGTCTCCTTCCGACCGACCGCCTCGGCGGCCACTTCGTCACCGGCCACGTCGACGCCTGCGGCACGATCGCGTTCCTCGGCCCGGATGGGGCGGACTGGCGACTCGACGTCGACGCGCCCGCGGAAGTCCTGGGCCACGTCGTCAAGAAGGGCTGCATCGCCGTCGACGGCATGTCGCTCACCGTGGCCGAGCTTCGTCCGGGCGGATTCCGCATCTGGCTCATTCCGCACACGCTCGCGGTGACGAACCTCGGCCAGCGCCAGGCGGGCGACCGCGTCAACCTCGAGTCGGACCTGCTCGCGAAATACGCCGCGAAGCTGCTCCGCCGCGAGTGAGGCTCAACGGCCCGACAGGGCGTTGAGCCGTTCCTGGATGCGCTCCGCGACGGCGGCATCCTCATCGGCGCGCGACGGGGCGGGAAAATCCTCGAAAGTCACGTCGACCCGGGAAAACGGCCAGGGTAACGCGAACCGATCCCAGTTACGCAGCCGCCAGCAGCGGGCATAATCCAAACCCATGATGAGGATGGGACGACCGGTCAGCTTGGCCAGCGCCACGGGGCCGGTCTTGCAGATCCGGGCCGGCCCCTTGGGACCATCCGGGGTGATGCCGGCATGCTCCCCCGCCCGCACGACGCGGGTGAGGGTCATCAAGGCGGCGGCCCCACGCTTGCTGGAAGACCCCCGGACGGCCTTGAGCCCCATGAGCCGGAAGAAGGCGACCAGCCAGCCGCCATCCTTGCTCGTGCTGATGAGCGCATTGATCGGGCGCTTGAAATATAGGTGCGCGACCAGGCCGGCGACGAAGAGCCGGTCGTGCCAAAGCACGATGATCCGGCCGCCGTCGGCATCGTCGACGGCGGGCCGGTTCGACCGCACGCGCAAGGTGGCCAGCCAAAGCCGGAGCAGCAAGGCGAACGGGGCCACCCAGAGCCAATGGTACCAAGGTACCACGGCGGGGGTTTCAGGAAGGTCTGCGGCCGGATCCGACACGCCCCCACTTACGCACCGCCGGAACCGGAGTTCAAACACTTACCGCAAACCCAAAGCCTGCCGGACCGCCGGACGGGCGAGCAGGTGGAGCAAGGGCCGGGAGAAGACCCCAGGTTGGGTGGCGGCCCAGGCGGCCACCTCCGCGGGGTGACGCCAAAGCACGGCCTCGACCTCGAAGGGAGCGAGGACGCAGGGCTCGGGCGGACGCCGGAGCACGTAGGAACGGACGAATTCCCGGCCCAGCTCCTCGTGCTGGGGCGCGTAGTCGACCTCGCGCAGCTCCGCGGGAGCGACCCGGACGCCGAGTTCCTCGCCGAGTTCGCGCACGGCCGCCTCCACGTAGGCCTCGCCCGCGTCGACGTGGCCCGCGCAGGAGGAACTGAGCTGCCCCGGGCAATTGTCCTTGGCGAACGAGCGTCGCTGCAGGCAGAGCTGGCCGTCGGGCCGGAGCCAGAAGATGTGGACGGCCCGGTGCAGGAGGCCGCGCCGGTGGATCTCACCCCGGAATTCGCGCCCGACGACGCGATCGTGTTCGTCGACGACGTCGAAGACCTCGTCCGGGGATTGGCCGACTTCGCGGTTCATGCGCGGCCCAGGTCCATGATGACGTTCCATCGTCGGGTCAGCTCGCGGTCGTGCTTCTTCCACTGCGGATCCCAGGCGGCCAACTGGTTCCAGAAACGCTCCGAATGGTCCATGTGCCGACGGTGCGAGAGCTCGTGGAGGATGACATGGTCATGGAGCAAGGGCGGCAGGAGGACCAACCGCCAATTCAGCGAGAGCGCGCCGCTGGCGGAGCAGGACCCCCAGCGGCTGGTCTGGTCGCGGACGCCGACCTGGGCGACGGTCACGCCGACGCGCCGCGAGAGTCGCTCCACGGCGAGCGTCAGGCCGGTCTCGGCGAAGCGCCGGAGGGCGCGGGCGGCGCCCGCCTCAGGGGCGGCGGCGGGCACGGTCAGGTCGACCCGGTCGTCGGCATGGGTGAACTTCAGCGAGGTGCGGACGCCCTCGGCGAGGCATACCTCCATGAGGCGGTCGTCCAAGGTCGCCCAGGGATACTTGCGGAGGTGGTCGACGAGGGAAGCCTGCACCGGACGGGCCTTCGCGACCACCTTCTCCAGCCAGGCGAGGTTCGCCTGGAGGAACGCGAGCGCCGACTCCTCGGAAGCCTGGGGAGGATAGGAAAGGATCACCTTGGGCCCGGGCCGGACGGCGAGGCGGATGCGCAGGGAGCGGGACGAGACGCGGGGCCAGACCTCGACGGTACGCCCGGGGAGCTGGACGACGAGCGGTGATCCGTCCGGTCGCATGCTAGCCTTGGGCGGCGTTGGCCTCGGCGGCGCGCACCACCTCGGCCGTGTGGCGACGGAGGGCGGAATCGGGGTCGATGCCGGCGTCGCGGCAGGCGGCGACCAGTTCGAAGAGGCGACGGCCGGCGGCGCCCTCGTCGAGGCCTTGGGCCGCCAGGTTAACCTGGGCGGCATCCACGGTCGCGCCGGCGTCGAGCTGCTTCTTGCGGACCTGCTTCCAGACCTCGCGGGCTTGGAGGATGGAATTGAGGGCCGGGGGCAGCTCCTTGAAGACGGTCGGCTTCGCCGCGCCCTTCTCCTTGAGCTTGATCTGCTCCCACTGCTTCACCACCGCCTCCGGGTCGCCGAGCTTGACCCCTTCGCCGAAGACGTGGGGATGGCGACGGACCATCTTCTCGTTAACCTCGCGGGCGACGGCGTCGAAATCGAAATGGCCGGCTTCCGCGGCCATCTGCGCGTGCAGGACGACGTGGAAAAGGAGGTCGCCCAACTCCTCGCGGAGGTTGGGCAGGTCGTCGCGGTCGATGGCCTGGAGGAGTTCGCTGACTTCCTCGACGAGGCAGTCGCAGAGGGTGCGATGGGTCTGGACCCGGTCCCACGGGCAACCGTCGGGGGCGCGCAGCCGGGCGGTGGTGGCGAGGAGCAGGTCGATGCCGGACATGGCGACCATCGAGACGAGCCCGGCGGGGGAGTCAAAACGATTGCCAGAACGGCCCGGAGCGCTTCCGTTGGGTCCGTGGACAAGCTGACGGAAATCATGGACGCCAAGCGCCGGGAAATCGCCCCCTTCGCCCGGCCCGTCGCGGACGCGGAACTGGCGGCTTTCGCCGGCCGCCGGCGGCCGCCCGGCTTCCGCCAATCGCTGGACGTCGCCGGCCGCCTCACCGTCATCGCCGAGGTGAAGCGGGCCTCGCCCAGCGTCGGGACCATCAAGGAGGACGTCGATGCGGTCGCCCAGGCCCGCGCCTACGCCGACGCCGGCGCCGACTGCCTGTCGGTGCTGACGGAGACCACCTACTTCCGGGGTCGCCTCGCCGACCTGGCGGCGGTCACGGCCGACCAAGCGACCCGCCCCACCCCCTTGCCCTGCATCCGGAAGGACTTCATGGTCCACCCCTACCAGGTGCTCGAAGCGGCCCAAGCCGGCGCCCGCTGCATCCTCATCATCGTGCGCGGACTGACCGATGACGAGATCCGGCCGATCCACCGCGCCGCGAAGCTCGCCGGCCTCGACACCCTCTTCGAGGTGCACGACGAAGCCGAGCTCGAGCGGGCGCTCCGCCACGACCCGGACATGGTCGGGGTCAACAACCGCAACCTGTCGACCTTCCAGATCGACCTCGCCTTCGCCGAGCGCGTGATTCCCCGGATGCCGCGCCACATCCTCAAGGTCGCCGAGAGCGGCATCAAGACCCCGGACGATGCCCGCCGCATGCGCGCGGCCGGCGCCCACGCCCTGCTGGTGGGCGAATCCCTGATGCGGGCCGCCGACCCGGCCGAGCTGCTGCGCGCCTTCCGCACCGCATGAACGACGGGCCCCTCAGCCTGTCGGAGACCCGCGAGCTGCTCGCGCGCCTCGCGCACATGCCCAAGAAGTGGCTCGGGCAGAACTTCCTCGTGGACGGCAACATCGTCCGCAAATCCCTGGAACTCGGCGAAGTGAAGCGCGGCGACACCGTCGTGGAGGTCGGGCCGGGGCTCGGGACGCTCACCCGGACGCTCCTGGGAGCGGGCGCGGACCTTTACGCGGTCGAGGCCGACCGCACCATGGTCTACCACCTGGAGACCACGCTCCTGCCCCGCTACCCCGCGACCTTCCACCTGCATGAAGGCGACGCCGTCGACTTCCCCCGGGCCGGCCTGAACGACGCCCGGGATGGCTCCTTCAAGGTCATCGCCAACCTGCCCTACGCCATCTCCACGCCATGGATGGACGCGATCTGCGCCGGCCCCCACCCGTCGCTGATGGTGCTCATGCTGCAGCGCGAGGCCGCCGATCGCCTGACCGCCGAGGTCGGCACCGGCCATTGGTCGGCCGTCACCGCGCAGGTGCAGCTGGCCTTCGAGCGCGTGAAGATCCACCCCGTGCCGGCGCAGTCCTTCAACCCGCCGCCGAGGGTCGACTCCTGCCTCCTCGTCCTCCGCCGCCGCCCGGACGCCCGCCGGCTAAGCCCCCGGGCCCGGGAAGTCGCCCGCCTGCTCTTCACCCAGCGGCGCAAGCAAGTCGGCTCAGCCGCCCGGAAACTTTTCCCCGACCAAGCCGACGTGGCCCGCTGGCTCGAAGGCCTAACGAACTTCGGCGTGACCGCGCTCGCCCGCCCCGAGACGATTCCCGCCGAGGCCTGGCTGGCGCTCTGACCCGCCTGGGGTTGCTTTCCTCGGATTCCCTGCTCCTTATCCTCCCATGCCCGTCAAAGTAGGCCTCGTCTCCCTTGGTTGCGCCAAGAACCTGATCGATTCCGAGATCATGATCGGCCACCTCGCCCAGGCCGGCATGGCCATGACCCCCGACGCCGCCGAGGCGGACGTGGTGATCGTGAACACCTGCTCGTTCATCGACGCCTCCAAGCACGAGGCGCTCGAGGCGATCTACGAGATGAGCGACGGCAAGGCGACCGCCCGCAAAAAGGGCCAGAAACTGATCGTGGCCGGGTGCATGGCCCAGCGCTACCAGGGCGCCCTGCCCGTCGTCGAGGGGGCCAAGGGCCGCGTCGAACTGCCGAAGGTCGACGCCTTCATCGGGCTCGACCAGGTGACGAACATCGTGCCCGTCATCCACAAGGTCCTCGGGGGCGACGCGGGCAAGACGGAATTCCTCGCCAAGACCACGACGTTCATCCCGGACTTCGATACGCCGCGCTTCCGCCTGACCCCGCGTCACGCCGCCTACATCAAGATCGCCGAGGGCTGCAACCATCCCTGTTCGTTCTGCATCATCCCGCGCATCCGCGGGCGCCACCGGAGCCGCACCGTCGAGTCCGTGGTGAAGGAAGCCCGCCTGCTCGTGGCCGACGGCGTCAAGGAGATCAACCTCATCTCCCAGGATACGACCTACTTCGGCATGGACCGCTGGACCGACGCCCGCCCGAACCCGCGGAGCAAGGTCGACTCCTCCAAGGGCGAGTCGCTCGCCTCGCTGCTGCGCGAGCTCGACGCCATCGCCGGCGACCACTGGATCCGCCTGCTCTACACCCACCCGGCGCACTGGAGCGACGAGCTCATCGAGACGATCGCGCAGTCCCGCCACGTGACGCGCTACGTCGACATCCCCCTCCAGCACATCTCCGACCGCATGCTCGCGGCCATGCAGCGCGAGACCGACGGCGCCTACATCCGCGACCTCATCCGCCGCATGCGCGCCGGCATCCCCGACCTGGTCATCCGCACCACGTTCATCGTCGGCTTCCCCGGCGAGACCGAGGAGGACTTCCAGGAGCTGCTCGACTTCCTGGCCGCGACCCGCTTCGACCGCGTCGGCATCTTCAAGTACTCCAAGGAGGAAGGCACCAAGGGCGCGAAGATGGAAGGCCACCTCCCCGACGAGGTGAAGGCCGACCGCCACGCCCGCGCCATGCTGCTGCTCCAGCGGCTCTCCAAGGAGCGCGGGGAGGCCTTCGTGGGGCGCAAGCTGCGCGTGCTCGTCGAAAGCCCGGGCATCGCCCGCAGCGCCGGCGACGCCATGGAGATCGACGGGATCGTTCAAGTCCCCAAGAAGCTGCCGGTCGGCGAGTTCGCCGAGGTCACCGTGACCGGCGCCCTCGAGTACGACCTCATCGCCCGCTGAGGCTCAGCCTTCGGCCTCGCGCTCGGCGGCGGCGGCTTCGGCCGAGGCCGAGGCGGCGGGCGAATCGCTGAGCCGGATGAGCGCGTCGAGCGAGGAGAAATGCCGCGTCCAATCGGTCATGTCCGGGATGTCGCCCACCACGGTCGAGAAGAGTTCGCGCTTCTCCTGCTTGAGTTCCTCGATGCGCTCCTCGACGGTACCCGGGGCGATCATGCGGTAGATGAGGACGGGGTTCTTCTGGCCGATGCGGTGGACGCGGTCGACGGCCTGCGCCTCGACGGCGGGATTCCACCAGGGGTCGAGGAGGAAGACGTACTCGGCGGTATTGAGCGTGATGCCGGTGCCGCCCGCCTTCAGCGAGGCGAGGAAAAGGGCCGGCCCCTTGGTCTCCTTGAAGCGTTCGACGGGCGTGGAGCGGTCCTTGGTCTCGCCGGTGAGCTCGAAGATGGGCAGCTGCGGCAGGTCCCGGGCCAAGGCGGCCTTGACGCGCTCGATCAGCGAGACGAACTGCGAGAACACGACGGCCTTGGAGCCGTTGGCCGCGACTTCGGCGAGCTTGGAGACGAGCAGGGTGATCTTGCCGGAGTGCGCGGAGGGGCAGCCGGAGTTCTCGGGCAGGAGGCCGGGGTCGCAGCACACCTGGCGCAGGCGCATCAGCAGCGTGAGCACCGAGGTCGCGTCGCGGGATAGCAGGGTCGCCAGCTCGCCCGACAGGCCGCTGCCCTGGGTGAGGTGCTGGTAGAGCGCGCGCTGCTCGTGGGTGAGCGGGCACGGCAGGACCACCTCCATCTTCGGGGGGATGTCGGCGGCGACGTGGCGCTTGAGGCGGCGAAGCACGAAGGGCGAGACCTGCCGGCGGACCTTGCCCAGCGCCGCCTGCGGGTCGCGCAGCATCATGCGCTCGAACTGGGCGCGCTTGCCGAGCAGGCCGGGCATGAGGAAACGGAAGATGGTCCAGAGGTCCGTCGGACGGTTCTCGAGCGGCGTGCCGGTGATGGCGATGCGATGGGCGGCCTGGAGCGCGACGCACGTCTGCGTGGTCTTCGATTCGGGATTCTTGATGGCCTGGGCCTCGTCGAGGACCGCGTAGCCGAACTTGGTCTTCGCCAGCTGATCGGCGTGCCGGCGGAGCTGCGTGTAGCTCGAGATCCACAGGCGGGCGTCGGGATTGCGGACGAAGTCGTCGTCCGCGGTGAGCACCGAGACGCCGGCGCTCAGCTCCGGGTGGAAGCGCTTGATCTCGCCGATCCAGACCGGGATGACGCTGGCCGGACAGACGATGATCGTGGGGGCGTCGACCGGCCGGGAAGCCAGCAGCGCGAGCACCTGGACCGTCTTGCCGAGGCCCATCTCGTCGGCCAGCAGCGGATGGGCGCCGAGTTCGCAGAGGCGGGCGAGCCAGGCGACGCCCTTGGCTTGGTAGGGCCGGAGGTGCGCCGGGAGATCGTCCGGGGCGGCCGGTTCCTGCAGGAGCCGGTCCTTCCAGGCCTTGAGCTCGTCGTTGAGCTTCAACGCGCCCACGGCGGCGTGGTCGAAGAGCGACAGGAGCAGGTAGCGCGGGACCTCCCCTTCCTTGGCCCGCCAATCCTCGGAGAAGTCGGCCACGGCCGCGTTGTAGGCGACGACGCCCTTGCCCGGCAGGATCACCGGGCGGCCGCCGGCCTTGAGCAGCAGCTTCTGCTCCTCGGCGAGCAGCCGATGCTTCCCCGCCTTGAGCCGCCAGTTGAGCCGGAAGGATTTGCCGTCGGCCCCGGCCTCCGCGTCGGCGTCGACCTCGACCTGCAGCTGCTCGTTGCGGAAGATCTCGAGGGATTCCTCGCCGACGAGCCGGAAGCGCTTGCGCCACTCGGCGAGCTCCTCGCGCACGAAGCGCTCGATGCGGCCGATGTTGTCGATGCCCCAGCTGCCGGAGGCCTTGACGTAGGTGAAGCCGGCGCGATGGGCGACGGTCGAGAAGCGGAACAGCGTCTGGCGCTGCTCATCGGAAAGTTCCTCGCCGGGCACGGCGCCCGGGCCGAAGCAGCTCCAGGCATGGCCCCCGCGCCCCGCCCAAGAGGCGGAGGCCGAGAGGCCGCCCGACGAAAGTTCGAACGCCACCTGCAGCTTCAGCGCGGCGCGGGAGCCGGCGTCCTTCCGTTCCGGTTCGGCCGGCGCCACCGGCGCCGCCGCGGGCGCGGAGTCGTCGATGGGCGAAACCTCGTCGGCGAGCAGTTCCTCGACCTCGTACATGCCGGCGACGGCGTAAGGCGCGCCGTTTTCCTCCTCGGGGAGCGACGTCCGCCACTCGATCCGTCCGTCGGCGAGTTCGATGACGGCGCGGACGGTCTGCGTCTCCGTCCGCGTGACGGCCTCGGCGGTCTGGGGCTTGAGCTCCAGGGAACGGACCAAGCCCTCGGTATAGATGCGCCGACCTTCCTCGAGGTCCGCCTTCCGGAACGTCTTCTCCCAGGACTCGGGCAGGGACGCGAACCACCGTTCCAAGGCTTCCGTGGAATACGAACGATTGGCCGGTCGCGGGGTAGACATCGACGGGACCGCATTAAACCTCCCCATTTTCCGCGATACAATCCCCAATCTTGCCCCTAAACGCTCATAACTAGGCACGGTCTGGACTTGTTTCCCCGAGGGGCTGGAGCCTAGGCTTCTCCACCTTTATCGGTCACCGAAATGAAACACTTGAGCGTAGGAACCCGCTGGAACGCCGACCTGGTCGCCGCCTACCATGAACGCTGGACCCAGGACCCACAGTCCGTGGACGCCGAGTGGCGCGCCTTCTTCGAAGGCTTCGAACTCGGCCTGAGCCTCCCGCCCAAACCCGGCAAGTCCGCCCCCGGGTCCGCCGGCTCCGTCGACGCCGTCGCCCAGTTCAAGGTCCTCGCCGCCATCGAAGCCTACCGGACGCTCGGCCACCTCCAGGCCCGCATCAACCCGCTCCTCGACCCCCAGCCCCACTTCGCGCTGACCGACAAGGCCCTTGGACTGGAGGGAATCGCCCCGGACCGCACCTTCCACACCGGGGACTTCCTCGGCGGCAAGACCCTGGCGCTGTCGGAGATCCTCGCCAAGTTGCGGGCCATCTACTGCGGGCCCATCGGGGTCGAGTTCACGCACATCCAGGACGGCGCCCGCCGCCGCTGGCTCCAGGAGCGCGCGGAAACCTGCGGCCTGCGCCCCGCTTACGCCGCCGATGACCGCCGGCGCTTCCTCCGCACCCTCGTCCAGGCCGAACAGTTCGAGCGCTTCCTCCACCGCACCTTCGTCGGCGCCAAGCGCTTCTCCGTCGAGGGCGGCGAAACCGTCATGAACGCGCTGGAGCAGCTGCTGCATCGGGCGCCGGGCCTGAAGATCACCGACCTCGTCGTCGGCATGGCCCACCGCGGCCGCCTCAACGTGCTCGTCAACCTCTGCGGCAAGAAGGCCGAAAGCCTCTTCCGCGCCTTCAACGAGAACCACATCCCCGACACCACCCATGGCGACGGCGACGTGAAGTACCACCTCGGCTACGAGGGAGAACGCACCGTCGAAGGCCAGAAGGTGGCCGTCACCCTCGCCTTCAACCCCAGCCACCTCGAGGCCGTCAATCCCGTGGTGCTCGGCCGGGCCCGCGCCCGCGTCGACCTGCTGGACAAGG
>JBEBDN010000170.1:0-6858 GCA_041156945.1 Verrucomicrobiota bacterium
CGACGCCCTGGAATTGGATGGAGCGGGTGCGTTCGAGCAGCGCGCGTCGCTTGGCCGGATCCTTCTCCATGGCCGTGAGGTCGAAGGAGGTGCCCTTGGCGTGCAGGTAGGCCTTGAGGTAACCGATGGCCTTGCCCTCGGCGTCGAGTAAACGCACGTGGCAGAGGGCGTCGGCTTCGCCGTCGGCGCCCACGAGCTTCACTTCAAGGAAGTCGCGCGAGCCCCGCGCGACGAAACCGGCGAGCTGGACTTGGATCCCCTTGTATTGGGCCACGACTTCGGCGCCGTTCGGAAACTTGGCCAGGATGACGGGAGGCGTTTCCGGCTCCTTGGCCTCGGGCTTGGCTACCGGCGCGGGAGCGGCGGCGGGGGGAGCGGCGGGCCGGACCGTGGGCGCCGCGGGCTTCGACGGGGTCAACGAAGGCTTGAGGTCGAGGCCGAAGGCCGCGCTGGCCAAGCAGAGGCAGACGAGGGTCACTTTCCGCATGGCCTCCTTATGGAGGGCTCCGCGTGGAGGGTCAACCCCGCGTCGGACGCCCCGGCTCTTGCCTTTCGCCTCCCCCGCCCTAGCCCTGTGGCATCCCTCCGCCCGACCGTGCCCGACGACGCGCTCATCCTCCGCCCCATCGGCTTCATCCGCACGGAGAAGAAACCGCTGAAATTCGACGCCCGCCACCAGCCGGACGAACGCCAAGCCGAGACCAACCGACTCGAGCTGTTGCCGGGCGACAAGTACCAGAAAGCCCTGAAGGACCTGGCGGGCTTCGACCGCATCTGGCTGCTGTGGTGGTTTCACCGCAACAAGGACTGGCGACCCGAGGTGCTCCCGCCGCGGGGCCCGTCGAAACGGCGCGGCGTCTTCGCGACCCGCTCCCCGCATCGACCGAATCCGCTGGGCATCACCCCGGTGCAATTGCTGGCGGTGAAGAAGGGCTACCTGCTGCTGGGACCCTGCGATCTCGTCGACGGGACTCCGGTGTTCGACATCAAGCCGTACATCCCGGCCTACGATTCCTTCCCGGAGGCGAAGTCCGGCTGGATCGCCGAAGTCGACGCGGCCCTCGCCGCTCCGCCCGCCTTCCGCGTGGCCTTCGCCGAGGCGGCGACGGAACACCTCGCCTGGTTGCGCGAGGGTTGGTCCATCGATTTCCGCGAGCGGATGGTCGAGATGCTCTCCCGCGACCCCTCGCCGCACCGGACCCGGCGGATCCGCAGCCGGCACGGCGACCTCTTCGACATCGGTTGCGGAGCCTGGTTCGCGGTCTTCCGGGTCGACGGCGACCTGGTCACGATCCTCCACCTGAAGCCGGCCTTCCCCCTCAAGTTCCTCACGGACCCTTCCCGGCCCGTGATCCCGGACAAGGCCGCCCAACTGGCTTTTCGGGCGCGGTGGCCGGGCTTCGTCGACTGACCGGGTTTTACGGCGCTTTTTGGCGGCGACCGGAGGGCAACAACTTCCCGGACGGCGGGTCTAAAGTCGGCTCGCCACCTCGGCGAAATCCCTTCCAATCCGACCATGCCCCGCTTCCCCCTCCTCGCGGCCCTGTGCGCCTTCGCCACCGGCCTCCTCGCCGCCGACCCCGCGCTCGTGCTCAACGACGGCGACCGCGTCCTGCTGATTGGCGACGTGCTCATCGAGCGCGAGAACAACTACGGACACCTGGAGAGCCAGATGCGCCGCGCCTTCCCCGGGAAGAACTTCGCCGTCCGCAACCTCGGCTACAGCGGCGACAGCCCGCTGGGGGCCTCGCGCGCCAGCTTCGACCCGGTCGCCAAGGGCGTCGACAGCCTGAAGGAGCAGCTCGCCGTCGCGAAGCCCACCGTGGCGATCCTCGGCTACGGCATGGCCGCGAGCCTCGACGACCTCACCTACCGCCGAAACGATCCCGTGCTCAACCCGGACCCGGCGCGCTACGGCGTCGACCACAGCCCCGCCAAGTTCCGCCGCGAGCTGACCGAACTCATGGAGCTGATCGTCAAGGCCAGCCCGCAGGGCCAGGTGCGCTTCGTGTTCGTCGGCCCGATCAAGCACGAGGACCTGCGCGCCACCCGCCCCGGCCTGCCGGACCCCGCCGAGCACAACGCCCTGCTCGCCCAATATGAGCAGGTGCTGCGCGAGCTGGCGGCCGAACGGAAGGCCCCCTTCATCCGCGGGGAGTGGAAGGACGCGGGCGTCGACCTCGCCCAAGGCACGGACAACGGCATCCACCTGAACGAACGCGGTTACCGGGCGCTCGCCGCCTCCTTCGCCCGCCAGCTGGGCTGGCGCGGGGACGTCGCCGGCTGGGACGCCGAAACGAAGGCGCAGGCGGAACTGCGCGCCGAGATCCTGCGCAAGAACTCGCTCTTCTTCCACCGCAGCCGTCCGGCCAACTACACCTACATCTTCGGCTTCCGCCGGGGCGAACAGGGCCGCAACGCGGTCGAGATCCCCAAGTTCGACCCGTTGGTGGACAAGGCCGAGGCCAACGTCATCGGGCTCTCCGCGGGCAAGCCGAGCGTGCTGCCGCCGGAGCCGAAGACCGAGCCCAAGCTCGCCGCGCTGCCGCCGCTGCCCAAGCCCGACTTCAAGCTCGAGCCGGGCCTGGAAATCTCGCTCTTCGCCGAAAACCCCTTCCTGGAAAAGCCGGTCCACATGAGCTGGGATTCGCTCGGCCGCCTCTGGGTCGCGACCTCCAATACCTACCCGCAGGTCAATCCGGACGACCTCGGCGCGCAGATGGAAGGCAACTCCGCCAAGTTCGGGCCGTCCACGGGCAACGACAAGATCATCCTCCTCGAGGACACCAACAAGGACGGCGTGGCCGAAACCTCCCGCATCGTCGCCGACAAGCTCCTGATCCCCGCGGGCGTGGCCCCGGACGGCGACGGCGGCTGCTTCGTCGGCGCGAGCACCGAACTGCTGCACCTGACCAAGCCGGGCGCGGACGGCCTGCTCGCCGAACGCCGCATCGTCCTCAGCGGCTTCGGCACGGAGGACACCCACCACATCATCCACGGGCTCCACTGGGGCGTGGACGGGCGCCTCTACTTCCACCAGACGATCTACATCCACTCGCACATCGAGACGCCGTGGGGCCTGATCCGCGCCAACTCCGGCGCGGCCTTCGCCTACGACCCCGCCCGCGAGCGCCTCGAGGTCCACTCCAAGGGCCTGGTCAACGCCTGGGGCCTGCAGGAAGACCTCGCCGGCCAGTCCTTCCTCACCTCCGGCGCCGACGGCAACGGCGTCAGCTGGGGCTTCCCCGGCGCGGTCCTCAACGCCACCGAAGGCGCGCGCCGCACGATCAGCAGCATCAGCCCCGGCTCCTATCCCAAGTTCTGCGGACTCGAGATCGTCCAGAGCCCGCTCTTCCCCGCCGAGTGGCAGGGGAACGCGATCACGAACGACTTCCGCGCCCACCGCATCGTCCGGTTCGCCTTCAACGATTTCACCGCCGACGCCAAGCCGCGCTCCGGTTACATCACCAAGGCGCAACCCGACGTCGTGCGCACCAGCGACGCCGCGTTCCGCCCGATCGGGCTCGCGATGGGCCCCGACGGCGCCCTCTACGTGGCCGACTGGACGAACCCCATCATCAACCACGGGGAGGTCGACTTCCGCGACCCGCGCCGCGACAAGCAGCGCGGCCGCATCTGGCGCATCGCCCCGGCCGGCAGCAAGCCGCTGGCGTGGACCCCGCTCGCCGGCCGCCCGACGGCCGAGCTGCTCGGCAAGCTGACTTCCCCGAGCCGCTGGGAATTCGAGCAGGCCCGCCGCGAACTGCTGCGCCTGCCGGCCAAGGAACTGTCCGCCGCGGTCGTCGCCTGGGCCAAGGATGACGTGTCCCGCCGGCACGCCGCCTGGCTGCTGAGCGGCCGCGTCGACCAGACCGCCGACCTTGTCGCCCTGCTCAAGGGCGCCGACCCGGTGAACGTGCAGGTGGCCCTGCGCGAGCTGGGCAAGGCCCACGCCCAGCTGCGCGACGGCGACCTCGCCCTGATCGGCGCCCAACTGCGCCACGCCAATCCCCGCGTACAGCTCGAGGCGTTCCGCGCGCTCGCCCGCATCCCCTCGCCCGCCGCCGCGGAACTGATCCTCGAGAACCTCCCGACCAACGCCGAGGACTCGTTCCTCGACTTCGCCGCGTGGACGAGCGTGAACGACACCGCCCGCTTCTGGCTGGCCGAACTCGCCGCGCACCCCGAGAAGGTCGCCGGACGCGAGGCCAAGCTCGAGCGCGTCGTCAAGATCGTCGACCCCGTGGTGGCCGCGCCCTACATCAAGCAGCTCTTCGCCGGCCGACAGCTGGACGCCGCCGGCACCGGTCCGTGGATCGAACTGATCGGCCGCTCAGGAGGCGCCGCGGAACTGACCATGCTCTTCGCCGCGGTGACCAAGGAAGGCGCGCTGCAGCCCGCGGCCCGCGTCCGCGCCGCCGCCGCGCTCGTCGAAGCCGCCACGAGCCGCAACGCCCGCCCCGAGGGCGACCTCGCCGCGCTCGCCGCCTTGTTCAAGTCCGACAACCGCGACCTGCGCATCGCCGCCGTCCGCCTCAGCGGCGCCTGGAAGCTCGCGGCCTTCGTCCCGCCGATCGCGACCTTCGCCGGCCAGAACGCCGACGGCGGCCTGCGCGACCTCGCCTTCAAGGCGCTGCGCGACATCGGCCAACCCGCCACGGTCGCCGCGCTCAAGGCGCTGTCCGCGGAAACCCAGCCCCTGCCCGTGCGCCGCGGCGCCCTGATCGGGCTGTCCGTGCACGCCCCGGCGGAAGCGCTCCAGGTGCTCCCGGGCGTCTTCGCCCAACTGAAGAAGGATGAAGCCGTACGCACCTGGCAGGAACTCTTCACCCACGCGGCCTTCGCGGGACGTCTCGCCAAGAAGTTCCCCGCGGACCTGGGCCCCGACGCCTACGCGGCCGCCCTGCAGGCCGCCCGCGGCATGGGTCGCGGCGGCAAGCCCCTCGTCGACGCGCTCACGCCCCTCACGGGAGCCAAGGCCGGCGCCCGCGATTACGCCGCGGAAGTCAACGCGATGGTCGCGGCCGTCAAGAAGGGCGCCGACCCGACCGAGGGCGAGATGGTCTACCGCCAGAACGGCTGTGCGCTCTGCCACGCCATCGGCGGCGCCGGCGGCAAGCTCGGCCCCGACCTCTCCAGCATCGGCGCGAGCGCCCCGCTCGACTACATCGTCGAGAGCGTCCTCAACCCCGCCTCCAAGGTGAAGGAAGGCTACCATGGCTTCGCCTTCACGATGAAGGACGGCAGCGTCTTCAACGGCATCCCCGCCCGCGAGACCGCCACCGAGGTCATCATCCGTCCCGGCCCCGGCGTCGAACTGCCCGTGACGAAGGCCAACATCGTGAAGCGCGAGAACATCGGCAGCCTCATGCCCGCCGGCCTCGTCGACGGCCTCGCCTACGTGCCCAAGCGCAGCCTCTTCGCCTTCCTCGGCGAGATCGGCAAGCCCGGCCCGTTCGACGCCAGCAAGGCGAACGTCGCCCGTCTCTGGCTCTTCGACGACCAACCGCCCGGCGCGCTGGCGAAGTCCGCCGCGCCCACGCCGGTCTACACCCTGATCAACGGCCAGCTGCCCAAGGCCTTCAACCCGGGCCGCCTCTACGCCAGCGCCCGCTTCACGGCCTCCGCCGCCGCGACGAAGCCGTTGCAGCTCGCCGGCGCGAAGGCCGCCTGGCTGGACGGCAAGCCGCTGGAGCTCGCCGGCGGCGTGGCCAAGGCCGCCATCGCCGCGGGCAACCACACGCTCACCGTCGAGGTCGACGGCGCCGCGCCTTTCTTCCGGGCGCAGTGCGACGACGTCACCTTCCTCGGCGACTGAGCGACCGCCCATAATCCCGTTGCGAGCCCGCCCCGCCCCGGGCAGGCTAACCGCCACGATGTCGCTCCCCCTCACCCGCCCGGCCGCCGCCGCGCTCCTCGCCCTACTTGTCGGCTGCACGCCCACGGTCGAGGGCCCGGCCGAGCTCCGGGTCGTCGCCGAGGACCTGCCCCTGCGCCTGACCCAAGAGGTGGCCAAGCGCGCCACCGAGAACAGCCCGGCGCGCTTCGCCGAAGTCGAGCGGGACGTGCGCAACATGCTGTCGCGCCGCCTGCACCGCACGGCCGAGAACCTCCGCAAGCGCGCGCAGTACCTCGAGTTGCTGGGCCGCATCCATGCGGAGCAGGGGGACTTCGCCGATGCCGAAGCCGCCTACCGCGAAAGCGTCGAGGCGTGGCGCTCCATCGCCGACGCCGCCGATGCCGAGGCCTTCGCCAACGCGCTCGTCCAGCTTGCGGGCATCCACTACCGGCTGAACGACTACGCGCGCGCCTCGGCCGGCTACGCCGAGGCCATCTCGCGGGAGGAAATCCGGCTGGGGGCCGACCACGACGACCTGCTCGGCTTGCTGAGCATCCGGGCCGGCCTGGAGCTCAAGCTCGGCCACGCCGCCGAAGCCGAGCGCCTGCTGCGCCGCCAACTCGAGACCATCGTGCGCATCCGCGGCGTCGACCGCCGGGAAGCCGCTTCCGTGATGGACCACCTCGCGGAAGCCCTCAGCCTCCAGGACCGCCGCACGGAAGCGGCGGAACTTCGCCAAAAGGCCAAGGAAATCCGCCGGAAGCTGTGCGACGAGTGCTGAAAAGGCCGCACGCGATCCAAACGGCTGCCGGAGAGAGACTTGGCAAGCGCCCTGCTTGACGGTGGGGTATTCCCGGGCAGACCGCCTAGGGAACATATCTCCGCCGATTGGGAACTCATTTCCATTGCCCTGCCCCCCTTGACACGCACCCCTTGACAGCCGTGGCCCGTATTTCCCGCAGATCCATCGACGACCTCCGCCAGCGCGCGGACATCGTCGCGTTGGCGGGCGACTACAC
>JBEBDN010000171.1:0-3900 GCA_041156945.1 Verrucomicrobiota bacterium
ACGGCGGTCAGCTACAACCGCACCAGGGTGCTGACCCGCGCTTCGCGGGTCGCGATCGTCGCCGTCGGCTACGGCGACGGTGTCCCGACCGCCGCCAGCAACCGCGGCAGTTTCCTGCTGCGCGGCCACCGTTGCCCCATCCTCGGGCGCGTGACCATGGACCAGACCATCGTCGACGTCACCGACGTCCCCGGCGTGGCCGCCGGCGACGTCGCCACGATCCTCGGGGCGCAGGGCACCGACCGCATCACCGTGCGCGAGTTCTGCGCCTGGGCGGACTGCATCCCTTGGGAGGCCCTGTGCACGCTCACGCAGCGCGTCCAGCGCGTCTACCGGACGGACCGGACTTAGCGGCCTTTCAGGCTTTCGCGAACCCGCCGAGTACGCCGTGGGCGAGGAGGGAGCCGAAGAAAGTCCCGAAGGCCAGCAATAGCCAGCGCCAGCGCCGCCAACCGTCGCGGAAGGGCGTCAGTTGGAAGGCTTGGTCGGGCACGTAGGCCGCGCAATAGACGGCGTTGGCCGCGATGACGAAGAAGAGGAAGCCGGTCAGGTTGGCGGTGTCGCTCCAGCGCAGCAGCGGGGTGTCGCCCAGGTAGGCGTGGTAAGCGCACACCAACCCAAGCACGCCGTTGTAGATAGGGCGTCCCTTCAGTTCCCAGAAGCCGACCCCGTTGCCGAGGTTCTCGAGCAGACGGTCGGAAAGGGCCGACATCGCTTAGGCGGCCTTCGCGGCGGCGGGCTTGGCGCCCGGAGCCGGGGTGGTCGCGGGGGCGGCCTTGGCGTCGGCCTTCTCGGCGACCTTCTTCACGGCCTCGTCGAAGCCGGCGTCGGCCGGATTGCCGTCGAAGACCAGCTTGCCCTTGTTGTCGAAGACGAAGACCTTCGGGATGCCGGAGAACTGGATCGGGGTCTTGCTGAGACCCGAGACGATGGCGTACTCGACGCCGGCCTTCTTGGTGACGACGGCGATCTCCTTGGCGGTGTGCCCTTGGCACTCGGCGCCGATGACCACGAGGGTGTCCTTGTACTTCTCGGAGAGTTCCTGCATGTGCGGGAGGCTCGCGATGCAGGGCGGGCACTTCACGCCCCAGCACTCGAGGACGACGGCCTTGCCGTTCAGCTTGCCCATCGTGGCGGACGGACCGCTGACGGACTTGCCCCACGCGAAATCGCGGAGGTCGTGGGTCTTCTCCTTCTTGTCGGCGGCGAAGGCCGGCAGGGCGAGGAGGCTGGCGAAGAGGGCGAGGGTGCGCATGGGGCCAGCATCTTGTGGATACGCCCCTTGGCAAGCCTCAGCTGGCCTAGTCGGGGCTTTCCGTGAGCAAGGCGACGACAAAAGCCCCGAATAATAGGACCAAGCCTAACCGCCGGTGGTCACTAGGCGCCAGCACACCCGTCCAAGCTTAGCCAGTCGTTAAGCGGGCGTCCCGGCTGGTCGGCCCGGTGCTTGGGCGGAAGGGTGGGGCTCAGGCCTTGAAACCGAAGTACTGGCTCGCGTTGCCGTAGCAGACGTCGGCGATCAGGCGTTCGTTCCAATCCTGGCGGTCCGGGATGCGGCCCGACTCGACGTCCTGGCCCACGAGGTCGCAGAGGATGCGGCGGAAGTATTCGTGGCGCGGGTAGGAAAGGAACGAGCGCGAGTCGGTGATCATGCCGATGAAGCGGCTGAGCAGCCCGAGGTCGGACAGCGCGTTCATCTGGTCGCGCATGCCGCGCTCCTGGTCGAGGAACCACCAGCCGGAGCCGTACTGGATCTTGCCCGGCGTCACGCCGTCCTGGAACGAGCCAGGGAGGCAGGCGAAGAGGGCGGTGTCGGCGGGGTTGAGGTTGTAGAGGATGACCTTGCCGAGGGCGTTCTCGCCGGAGAGCGTCCCGAACCAGCGGATGAGGCCGGGGCCCTGGCGGAAGTCGCCGATCGTGTCGCAGCCCGCGTCGGAGCCGAGGCGCTTAAGCAGGCCGAGGTTCGGGTCGCGCACCGCGCCGAGGTGGAGCTGGGTGGCCCAGCCCTTGGCGTGGTTGAGGCGGCCGACGTGCAGCATGATGAAGGCCGTGAATTTCTCCGACTCCTCGAGGGTCGCGGCGTGGCCGGCGATGGCGCGTTCCCAGATGGCCTTGGCCTCGGCCTCGGTGCAGGTGGCGTCGGGCAGGTAGTCGAGGCCGTGGTCGGACGCGCGGCAACCCGCCGCGGCGAAGTCGTCATGGCGCCGGTTGAGGCCGGCGATGAGGCCGGCGAAGGTGTCGGCGCCCTGGCCCGTGGCGGCGGCGAGTCGCTTGGCCCAGGCCTGCACGCGCTCGGGCTGGCGGACCTTGAGGCAAGCGTCGGGGCGGTAGGTCGGGACCACCTGGGTGGCGAAGCCGGACTTCGCGATCTGGTGGTGGAGGTCGAGGGAGTCGGCGGGGTCGTCGGTCGTGCCGACGACGCGGACCTTCATCAGCTTGAGGATGCCGCGGGCGGTGAGGTCGCCGTGCTTGAGCTGGCGGTTGGCCTCGTCCCAGATCTTCTGCGCGGTGGCGCCTTCGAGGACGTCCTGGATGCCGAAGTGGCGGCGCAGCTCGAGGTGCGTCCAGTGGAAGAGGGGGTTGCGGAGCGTGGACGGGACGGTCTCGGCCCAGGCCTGGAACTTCTCGCGGGACGTGGACTTGTCGCCCGTGATGAGGTCCTCGCTCACGCCGTTGGCCCGCATGGCGCGCCACTTGTAGTGGTCGCCGGCCAGCCAGATGGCGGTGAGGTCCTCGAAGCGACGGTCGTCGGCGATGTCCTTCGGGCTCAGGTGGCAGTGGTAGTCGACGATCGGCTGGTCCTTCGCCACGCCGTGGTACAGCCGCTGCGCCGTGCCGGTCGAGAGGATGAAGTGGTCGTCCATGAAGGCCATCGTCGTCGGTCCCGCGTTCAGATGGACATCGCCGCGAAACCGCCGTCGACGACGATCTCGGAGCCGGTGATGAAGCTGCCCGCGTCGGACGCGAGGAGCAGCGAGGCGCCGACCAGCTCCCTGGCTTCGCCGAAGCGGCCCATCGGGGTCTTGCCCAGGATCGAGGCCACGCGCTCGGGGGTCAGGACCTTGCGGTTCTGCTCCGCCGGGAAGAAGCCCGGGACGAGCGTGTTCACGCGGACGCCCTTGGGGGCCCATTCGCGGGCGAGGTTCTTGGAGAGGTTGTGCACCGCGGCCTTGGAGGCCGAGTAGGTGAAGACGCGGGAGAGCGGCAGGATGGCCGATTCCGAGCCGAGGTTGATGATCGAACCGGCGCCGGCCTTGACCATCGCCTCGCCGAACACCTGGCAGCCGAAGACGACGCCCTTGACGTTCACGGTCAGGATGCGGTCGAGCTGGGCTTCGTCGATCTCGAGGAAGGGCGTGGGCGAATTGACGCCGGCGCCGTTGACGAGGATGTCGACCTTGCCGCGCTGGGCGAGGATCTCGTCGCGCAGGCGCAGGAGGTCGGCCTTGTTGGTGGCTTCGCCGGCCTTGAACTCGCCGGAGCCGCCGGCGGCCTTGATCTTGGCCAGGCGGGCGTCGGCCTTCACGGGGTCGCGGCCCACGAGGATGACGTGCGCGCCGGCGGCGGCGAAGCCTTCGGCCATGGCGCCGCAGAGTTCACCGGTGCCGCCGATGACGACGGCGACGCGGCCTTGGAGGGAGAAGAGGGAGGACATGGAGGAGGTTGGGAGGAATGGAGGGCTAGAGGACTGGAGGACCGGAGGGCAGGAGGGAGGGGTGGCTTAGCGGACGACGCGGGCGCCGCCGCCGGAGAGCTGCTTCTCGACTTCCTTGCGGGTTACCATCGACGTGTCGCCGGGGGTCGTGGACGCCAGCGCGCCGTGGGCGGCGCCGTAGTTCACGGCCTTCTGGGCGTCGTTGTGCTCGAGGAAGCCGAAGATCAGGCCGGAGGCGAAGCTGT
>JBEBDN010000172.1:0-2954 GCA_041156945.1 Verrucomicrobiota bacterium
GTGCTTGGACTTGCAATCATTTGCTAGGGGTTTTCTCTCAATTTGGGCCATTCCATCAATTGTGAATAACTTTCAGCACCACGCATCAAAGGCTTCGGCCGGCTCTTTCTGGGCCGCATGCGCTTTGCTGACGGTCTGTTGCGCCCAGGTTTCCGCCCAGACCGCGGCGGATGCGGGCAGTTTGCTTAATCAGATCCAGCGGAGTTTTCCGCCGCCTCGTCTGCCCGACGTCGGTCCGCCCGCGCCGCCTCCCAAGGTCGAGCTCACCGAGCCGAAAGGCCCGAAGATCGTCGTCACGACTTTCCGTTTCACCGGCAATCTGCTGATCCCGACGGAGACGCTCGCGCCGCAGCTCGCCGCGTATCTCGGCAAGCCGCTCAGTTTCGAGGACCTGCGCAACGCCGCGGCTGACATCTCGCTGCTCTACCGCAAGGAGGGTTATGTCGCGACCGTCTCCGTGCCCAAGCAGGAGGTCGTCGACGGCGTCGTCACGCTCCGCGTCATTGAATCCCGCTTCGGCGGGGTGCGCGTCGATCCCGCCTCGGACGGCCGCGTCGATCCCGAGCTTCTGCGCCGTTATATCCTCGCGGCGATGCCGCCCGGCGCGCCGACCGACATGCGCCAGCTCGACCGCGGCATCCTGCTCGCGGGCGATCTCCCCGGCGCCGCCGTGACCGGTGGCCTCGCCGCCGGCACGGAAGAGGGGCGCAGCGACCTGGTCCTGCTTTCGCGACGCACGCCGCTGTGGTCCGGCAGCCTCAGCGCCGACAACGCCGGCGCCCGTTCCACCGGCGCCGCCCGCGGGCTCGCTTCGCTCGCGCTGCTCGGCCCGACGGGCCGTGGCGAGCGTTACGCGGTCGACGTCCTCCGTTCCGAGGGCGCGGAATACGGACGGCTCGGCGCGTCTTTCCCCGTCGGCGACGAAGGCTCGCGTGTCTCGGTCGGCGGCAGCCGCATGGATTACGAGCTGATCTCGCCGGAGTTCGCCGCCTCGCGCCTCGCCGGTCAGGCCACCACGCTGAACCTCGATTACGTCCGTCCGCTCGCCCGCAGCCGCGTCTTCAACGTCAACTTCACCGCCGGCTACGACGTCAAGGGCTTCCTCAACCGCGCGGCCGGCGCCACCGTCAGCGACTACGCGATCCGCACGCTCTCGGCGGGCTGCGACGCCAACGTCTATGACGGCTTCTTCGGCGGCGGCGTGACGACCGGTCAGCTGCAATGGACCGTCGGAGAGCTCGACCTCGACGGCTCCCCGAACCAGTCCGGCGTCGCCGCGACGACCCGCGCGGAAGGCCGTTTCCAGAAGCTCCGCCTCGGCGTGACGCGCACGCAGAACGTCGCCGAAGGCCTCGTGCTCGCGGCTTCGCTCAACGGACAGCTCGCTTCCAAGAACCTCGACTCCGCCGAGAAGCTCTTCGCCGGCGGCGTCGGCGGCGTGCGCGCCTATCCGGTCAACGAAGGCTCGGGCGACGCCGGCTACCTCGCGGCCCTGGAGGCCCGCTGGCAGTTCGCCGCGCGCTGGCAGGCCATCGCCTTCGTCGACCACGCGCGTCTGCGCGTCAACGCCGACAACGCCATCACCGGCGCGGTCGCCGACAATTCCCTGGGCTACCAAGGAGCCGGCCTCGGCCTCAGCTGGGCCGGTCCCTATGACTCCGTCTGGCGCGCCACCTGGTCGCGCCGGCTGGGCGACAATCCTAACCCCAAGCCGGACGGCGCCGATCAGGACGGCACCCTCCGGCTCGACCGCTTCTGGCTCTCGCTGAGCCTGGCCTTCTGACCTTGCGTCGTCGCCGCCGTTTTCCGCTGTCCCGCGCCGTGCTCCTCGCGGCGGCGTTCCTCGTCACGCCCGGGGTGGCGCAGACCGCGCCTTCGGCGACGGCGTTGCCGAGCGGCGGTCAGGTGGCGGCGGGCCAGGTCTCGCTGGCGTTCAGCGGTCCGGCCGACGCCCCGACGCTCGTCGCGACGCAGACTTCGGACCGCGCGATCCTCAACTGGCAGGCCTTCGACATCGGCGCCGCCGCGACCGTCCGGTTCGCGCAGCCGGCGGGGACTTCGGCGGTGCTCAACCGCGTGCTCGGTCCCGATCCGTCGCGCATCTTCGGCCGGCTCGAGGCCAACGGCCAGGTCTTCCTCGTCAATCCGCAGGGAATCTATTTCGCCCCGTCGGCCCGCGTCGACGTCGGCGGGCTCGTCGCCTCGACGCTGGCGATCGGCGACGCCGACTTCCTCGCCGGTCGCCTGAACTTCCGCCGCGTCGGCGCGACCGCCGGCGTGGTCAACGAGGGTGAGATCCGCGCCAAGCTCGGCGGCTTTGTCGCGTTGCTCGCGCCGGAGGTCCGCAACGCCGGACTCATCATGGCCGAGGCGGGCAGCGTGGTCCTCGCCGCGGGCGAGGCCGTCAGCTTCAACTTCGATCCCGCCGCCGGCGTGACCGGACTCCTCGTCGAACCCGCGCGCGTGCGCGCGCTCGTCGAGAACGGCCGCATCGTGCGCGCTCCGGGCGGTCAGGTGCTCGTCTCCGCCCAGGCCCACAACGAGATGGCCGCGGGCGTCATCCGCAACACCGGCCAGATCGCCGCGGACGGCATCACCACCGACGGCGGCCGCGTCATGCTCAGCGCCTCCGATTCGGTGGAGCAGGGCGGACTCGTCGACGCTTCTTCCGCCACCGGCAAGGGCGGCTCCGTTGACATCATTGCGCCGACCATCGCTTTGCTCGACGCCTCGTCCTTGCTCGCCGCGGGCGAACTGGGCGGCGGCCGCATCCACGTCGGCGGCGGCTGGCAGGGCTCCGGTCCGCTCCCGCAGGCGCGCCGCGTCACCCAGTCTGCTGACTCGCTCATCGACGCCTCGGCGATCCGTCTCGGACGCGGCGGAGAAGTCGTGCTCTGGTCGGACGTCCGCGACATCCTTTCGCTGACGCAGGCCGCAGGCGTCATCCGCGCGCG
>JBEBDN010000173.1:0-7895 GCA_041156945.1 Verrucomicrobiota bacterium
CGAAGGCGCTCCGCGCCTGCGCGCTTACTTCTCCTCGGCGCCTTCGTCGTTGGCGGCTTCTTCCTTGGCCTGGGCCTGGCTGCTGAGCACGGGCTGGGCGAAGAGGCGGCTGTCGGCGAGCTTGGCGACGTAGCCCTCGTTGATGAGGAACTGCAGGTCGGCCGCGACGCGTCCCTTGGCCTCGTCGGTGGCTTCGGCGCCGGCGAGGGCGGTCACGATGTCCTTGGTCTGCTGGCCGCCTTCCTTGTCGAGGGCGTCCAGGATCTTCTGCATGGAGTCGCTGAAGGTCTGCTTCGGGTCGCGGCAACGGCGGCGCACGCCGCAGACGTAGGTGATGCCCTTGGAGCCCTTCTTGTAGAGGTGGAAGCCTTCCTTGCGGAGGCGGCCCCGGATCCCATTGGCGGTGTCGAGGGGGAATTCGCGCTGGTCCGCGAGGAAGAACCGGACGGAGTCGCGGAGCGGGCCCGCGGGCATGTCGGCCAGCAGGCGACCGGCGAAGCGCACCCACGGGTGGGATTTCACGACCTGGTCCTTGCGGAATGCCTGCAGGAAGCCGCGGGCGGCGTCGAGCGACTCGAGGCGCTCGGGTTCGCCTTCCCGGCGGTCCTTCGGCACGTACTCGTTGCGGCGGGACATCGCCTTGAGCCAGGCGTCGATGGCCTCCTGCTCGCGCACCATCTCGAGGCCGGCCTTGAAGCGGTCGAAGGAGCTGTCGGGGCAGTGGCGGGCGTGGTGTTCGCGCAGGGCGCGCTGGTAGTTGTGGTGGGTGGGCGAACCCAGCAGGGCGCCGGTCTGCCGGCAGCGGGCGACCATCTGGAAGGCGCCCTTCGGGGCCTCGACCTCGACTTCGACGACGTCGAAGAACTTGTCGAGGTGGCGGGACATCACGTGCTGGATGGCCTCGCCCTCGGTGAGGAAAGGCATGCCGTCGGGGAGGGAGACGCTGAGGCTGGCCGTCGGGTTCGTGGCCGCGTCGAGCGGGCGCACGACGATCGAAAGGCGGTCTTCCTTGTCGAGGATCAGCTTGGCCACGTCGAAGAGCGCGTAGGTCATCGCGCTGCTCTTCATCGCGCCGCCCAGGAGCTCGAACTTCTCGTCGTCGGGGAAGAAGGCCACTTCGACGATGGGGCGGAAGGGCGCCTCCTCCTGCCAGCGGCCCGGACCGCGGTCGTCGCGGCGAGGCCCGTCGCGACGGGGGCCGCGGTCATCGCGGCGGGGGCCGTCACGGGGCGGGCCCTTGCGGTCGCCGCCGCCGGTCCGGGGACGGTCGCCGCCGAAACGCGGACGGTCGCCGCGGTCCTCGCGGCCGGCTCCCCGGCCGCCGCTGACCTTCTCGGCGGGTCCATTGACCCAGGACGGGCCAAAACCAAGCGAGGACAGTCCCAAATCGAGGGAAGGATCCTTGGACGGGTTGTTCTCGGCCGATTCGGAAGACATTGCGAAAACGAGCGTTTGGAAAGATGCTGGTTTGGCAAGCGTTGGCATAAGCGGTTTTTTCTTGCACCCGTCGTCGGGAGTTCCAGCGTGCACCTTCCCCTTTGCTCAGGTGGTGGAATGGCAGACACGCATGCTTGAGGTGCATGTGCCGCAAGGTGTCCGGGTTCAAGTCCCGGCCTGAGCACCAAATATCCGCAGGGCCGGTTCAAAAACGAACCGGCCCTGTTTTTTGTTCCCATGCGGCGAGTCTCCCGCAAAACAGAGGCATGGCACCGCAGGACCGGCTCGACGTTCTCATCCTTGGCTCCGGGGGCCGGGAGCACGCGTTGCTCAAGGCCTGCCTCCGCAGCCCCCGCGTCGCGCGGGTGCGCGTCGCTCCGGGCAACGGCGGCATGGCGCTCGAGGCCGAATGCCTCGACGTCGACGCCGCGGATCCGGCGGCCGTGCTGTCCCTCGTCCGCCGCCTGGGCGCCAACTTCGTGGTCGTCGGTCCGGAGGTGCCGCTCGCCGCCGGGGTCGTGGACGTCCTCGAGGCCGCGGGCGTCCCCGCCTACGGTCCCCTCGCCGCCGGCGCCCGCCTCGAGGCCAGCAAGGCCTTCAGCAAGGACTTCATGGTCCGCCACCGCGTGCCGACCGCCGCCTCCGCCACCTTCCGCCAGCTGGCTCCGGCCCTGGCCTACGTGCGCTCCCGGCCCGTGCCCATCGTCATCAAGGCCTCCGGCCTGGCGGCGGGGAAGGGCGTCGTCATCGCGAACACCTTGCCCGAGGCCGAAGCCGCCCTGCGCGACATGATGGAGGCCAAGGTCTTCGGCGCTTCCGGCGACGAAGTCGTGGTCGAGGAATTCATGCAGGGCGAGGAGGCCTCCATCATGCTCATGGTCTGCGGCGAGGAGTACCTGATGCTCCCGCCCAGCCAGGACCATAAGCGGGTGGGGGAGGGCGACACCGGCCTGAACACGGGCGGGATGGGCGCCTATGCGCCGACCACCGTCGTCACGCCCGAGGTCGAGCGCCGGTTGCGCGACGAGATCATCGTCCCCACTTTGCGCGGCCTCAAGGCCGACGGCATCGATTACCGCGGCACGCTCTACGTCGGCATCATGGTCACCGCCGCCGGCCCCAAGGTCGTCGAGTTCAACGTCCGCTTCGGCGACCCCGAATGCCAGGTGCTCATGCCTTCGCTCGAGACGGACCCCGTGCAGATCATGGAGGACATCGCGCTCGGCCGCTTCCGCGCCAGTTCGGTGAAGCTCCGCCCCGGCTCGACGCTGATCGTCGTGCTCGCCGCCGGCGGCTACCCCGGCGAGATCCGCAAGGGCGACGCCATCACCCTGCCGACGGACCTTCCCGCCGGCGTCGACATCGTCCACGGGGGCACGAAACGCCTGCCCGACGGCCGGGTCGTCACCACCGGCGGCCGCGTCCTCGGCGTCGTGGCGCATGGGGCCACCTTGCGGGAAGCCGCCGAGCGGGCCTACGCGGTCGTGCCGCAGGTCCGCTTCGAAGGCTGCCATTACCGCCGGGACATCGGCCACCGCCAGCTCAAGCGTGACGGCGCCCTCTGAACGCTTGAACGGGGGCGAAAGCCCGGCATCTTGAAACGCATGGCCGTCCCGCGCGACACCGTGACCTTCGTCTGCACCGGCAACACCTGCCGGAGCCCGATGGCCGAGGCGTTGCTGCGCGCGGCCTTGGCCAAGCGCGGCGAGGGGCTCGGGCACCTCCGCGTGGCCTCCTGCGGCTTGGCGGCGGCCGCCGGTGAGCCGGCCTCGCCCCATTCGCTGAAGGCCATGGCGCGCATCGGCCTGGACATCTCCGCGCACCGCAGCCGCCCGCTCTCGCCGGCCGACCTCGACCGCAGCCTCGTCGTCTTCGGCATGACGGGCTCCCATTTGGACGCGTTGGCCCATCGGTTCGACCGCCTGCCCGCGGACGTCCTGCTCCTGCGCGACGTCCTGCCGGCCGACGCCTCCCGCGGCATCCCCGACCCGTTCGGCGGCGATTTCCGGGAGTACGAGGATTGCCGTGATTCCATGGTTGAAGCGATGCCCGCCCTGCTGGAGTTTCTGCGCCAACGCTTTTCCCGATGACCACCCCCGCCTTGATCCTTTCCTTCGGCAGCGACCACGGCGGTCTGGCGCTGCGCCGGGGGTTGATCGACGCCCTGCGGGCCAAGGGCTACGCCATCCTGGACCGCGGCACCGAGACCGAAGCCTCCTGTGATTATCCCGACTACGCCCAGGCGGTCGGGGCCGACGTGACGGCGGGCCGGGCCCGCTTCGGCGTGCTGGTCTGCACCACGGGGATCGGCATCTCCATCGCCGCCAACAAGCTGCCCGGCATCCGGGCCGCCTTGGTCCAGGGGGCCGACGCCGCCGCCCTCAGCCGCCGCCACAATGACGCGAACGTCCTCTGTTTCGGGGCGAAGTATGTCGACCTCCCGCTTGCCCTCGCCTGCGTCGAGGCTTTCTTGGGCGCCGAGTTCGAAGGCGGCCGCCACTGCCGCCGCGTCGACAAAATGGAGCCCGCCCGCTGAGCCCCCGTCTTTTCCGTTGCCAACCTTCGCCTAACTTCCTGCCTTTCCCGCACCGCACCATGACCGCCATCCGCCGCCTCCCGCTCGCCCAGCTCGACCCCGAGATCGACGCCCTCATCAAGGCCGAGCTCAAGCGCCAGCAGACGCATCTCGAGCTCATCGCCTCGGAGAACTTCACCCTCCCCGCCATCATGGAGGCCCAGGGCAGCGTCCTGACCAACAAGTACGCCGAAGGCTACCCCGGCAAGCGCTGGTACGGCGGCTGCGAATTCGTCGACACCGTCGAGCAGCTCGCCATCGACCGCGCCAAGCAGCTCTTCGGCGCCGACCACGCCAACGTCCAGCCGCACTCCGGCAGCCAGGCCAACGCCGCCGTCTACTTCGCCACGATCAAGCCCGGCGACAAGATCCTGACGATGAACCTGTCCCACGGCGGGCACCTCACGCACGGCAACTCCGCCAACTTCTCGGGCAAGCTCTACACCGTCGTCCACTACGGCGTGGGCGCCGACGGCCGCATCAACTACGACGAGGTCGAGGAGATGGCCAAGCGCGAGAAGCCGAAGATGATCACCGTCGGGGCCTCCGCCTACGCCCGCGAGATCGACTTCGCCCGCTTCGGCAAGATCGCCAAGGAGAACGGCGCGCTGCTGCTGGCCGACATCGCCCACATCGCCGGCCTGGTCGCCGCGGGCGTGCACCCTTCGCCGGTGCCCCATGCCGATTTCGTCACGACCACCACGCACAAGACCCTGCGCGGTCCGCGCGGCGGCCTGATCCTCTGCAAGGCCGAGCATGCCAAGGCCATCGACTCCTCCGTCTTCCCCGGCGCCCAAGGCGGCCCCCTGGAGCATGTCATCGCCGCCAAGGCGGTCTGCTTCGCCCAGTGCGCGACCCCGGAGTTCAAGGAATACGCCCGCCAGGTGGTCGCCAATTCCCGCGCGTTGGCCGACGCCCTCGTGGCCCTCGGCTTCGGCCTGATCAGCGGCGGTACCGATAACCACCTCAGCCTGATTGATTTGCGCAAGAGCCACCCCAATGTCTCGGGCAAGGATGCGCAGTTGGCCCTCGATGCCGCGCACATCACGACCAACAAGAACACCGTGCCGGACGAGACCCGCAGTCCCTTCCAGGCCAGCGGCATCCGCGTTGGCACGCCGGCCGTGACCTCCCGCGGTATGAAGGAAGCCGAAATGAAGGAAATTGCCCGGGCCATCTCCATTGTGCTATCCGACCCCCAAAATCCTGCGAAAATCGCGGAAGCGCGCGGCATCGCCGAGGCTCTCTGCGCCCGTTTCCCGTTGCCTTATTGAGGCTTCGGGTTGGTTTTCGCTTCCATTTCATCCCCCTCATCCACTAATCTTCCATCTACCCCACTACCAATGACCCCCTCCATGCGTAAACGTAAGGGCTTTACCCTCATCGAACTTCTGACGGTGATCGCGATCATCGGCATCCTCGCGACCGCCCTCGTGCCGGCCGTGAAGAAGGTCCAGGAGCTCGCCCGCCGCACCTCGGCCCTCTCCAAGATCCGCAACATCGGCGCCGCCATCAAGGTGGCCAACGACAATGGCTCCAAGCAGATCCGCGACCAAGCCTTCTCCCTGACCGCCCCCTCGCTGACGGCCTCCACGATGCCCCAGTTCATGCAGATGCTCTCCATCTACGGCGGCATCAACGACGCCACCCAGTGGTACATCGACTCCGACCCCCTCAACGAAAGCGTCACCGTTCCCCGTCAGGTCCTCACCGGTTCCGCCGGTTCCTACATCCCTGACCCGGGTCTGTTGACCGCCTCCGTTTCCTGGACCACCTACACCCCGAGCATCAAGTCCGACGAAGGCACCATCCCCCTCATCTGGACCCGCGGCCTCACCGACGCCGGCGTCTGGGATCCGAACGGTCAGTTCCCGGCCGTCTGGGGTTCCGACGGCGGCCACATCTACTTCAACAACGGTCGCGTCGAGTGGTTCACCGACACCACCCAGCCGGAAAACCAGTTCACCTCCCGCGTCGATGGTCGTCCGACCCCGCAGTGGAAGCTGGGTGTTTCCCGCGCCTTCACGGGTCAGGCTCTCGCCCCCCGCTAAGCCAGTCCCTCCCGACTGCCGAAAGCCCCGGTTCGCCGGGGCTTTTTTGTTTCCAGTCCGGATGGGTCGGGCAACCTCGGGGCTTCGACCGATGGCCACCGCCCGCACCTGGATCGCCGCCTGCCGCCCCAAGACCTTGGTGGCGGCCGTCGCGCCCGTCGCCTTGGGTGGCGCGGTCGTGGTCGCCCAGGCGGGCGCGCCCGGTCTCTGGATCAACCCGCCTTATGCCTTCATCCTGCTGAGCTGCCTGGGTTTCGCGCTCGGCGTGCAGGTCGCTTGCAACTTCGCCAACGACCTCGGGGACTCGCTGCGTGGCGCCGATACCGCCGCGCGCGTCGGCCCGCGGCGCGCCGTTGCCGCCGGCGACATCGCGCCCGCCGCGATGCGTCGCGGCATCTGGATCGCCTGCCTGCTCGCGCTCGTGCTCGGTGCCCCGGTCGCTTTGCTTTCCCCGTGGTTGCTGCTGGCCGGCCTGCTGGCCATCGCCTGCGCGCTCGCCTACACGCTGGGTCCTTTCCCGCTGGCCTACCGCGGGCTTGGCGACGTCTTCGTCGTCGGCTGTTTCGGCGTGCAGGCGACCGTGCTGACCGCCTTGGCGGTCTGCATGCCTGCCCCGGGTGACTGCGGCTGCGACGCGCCGCCGATGCCTTGGGCCGCGGCGCTCCTCGCCGGCCTCGGTCTCGGCCTGCTCGCCGACAACATCCTGGTCGCGAACAACGCCCGCGACTACGAGACCGACCTCGCGGTGGACAAACGCACGACCGTGGTCCGCTACGGCCGGGGCTTCGCGCGCAACCTCCACGGCTTCAACTCGGTGGTGGGATTGGGCTGCCTCGCGCTGGTCTTCGGTTGGGCGCCCGTGGCGCTCCTTCCCTTGGCGGCCTGGCACCACCGCGGATTCCGCCAGGCCCGGCAACCGGTCGATTTCCTGCCGTTTCTGGGCCGGGCCGCGGGCCTCATGCTCCTGGCCGCGCTCCTGTGCGTAACTGCCACTTGCCTTGGTTGGGTGCCGGCTGGCACCCTGTGGGCGCGATGAGCCAACCCCCGTCCCTCGCCGATCAGCTCGAAGCCCTCGTCCAAGCCGGCGGCCGGCCGTCCTGGGACGAGTATTTCATGGCCACCGCGGTGCTCGTCAGCTCGCGCTCGAGCTGCGAACGCCTGCACGTCGGCTGCATCGTCGTCTCCACCGGCAAGCACCCGAACCGCCTCGTCGCCGCGGGCTACAACGGTTTCCTGCCCGGCGCCCCGCATGACTCGCACGTCCGCGACGGGCACGAGTTGGCCACCGTCCACGCCGAGCAGAACGCCGTGGCCGATGCCGCCAAGCGCGGGGTCTCGCTCCAGGGCACGGTCTGCTACGTCACCCACTATCCCTGCGTGAACTGCGCGAAGATGCTCGCCGCCGCCGGCATCGCCGAAGTCCGCTACCGGCACGACTACAGGAACGACCCGCTCGTCGCGGAGCTCTTCACGCAGTCCGGGGTGAAGGTCGCGCGCATCGGCGCCTGAGCGATGGCCGGCCGGTTCCAGTCGCTCGCCGGCCGGCTCCTCGTCTCGCACCCCTTGCAGCGCGACGAGCATTTCCACGAGTCGGTCGTGCTGATCCATGCGCATGACCGCGTCGACGGCGCGATGGGCGTGATCCTCAACCGCCCCTTCGGCCGCACGCTGGGCCAAGCGCAACCCCGGTTCGTCGGCACGTCGCTCGACCGCCTGCCCCTGCATTGCGGCGGTCCGGTCGCGTCCGACCAGCTCGCCTTCGGCGGTTGGCGCTTCGCCGCGCGCGGTCCGGCGGCGCTGCGGTACGGCGTCAGCCTCGAGGAGGCGGAGGC
>JBEBDN010000174.1:0-10826 GCA_041156945.1 Verrucomicrobiota bacterium
CGCGGCTGGTTCCAGTCCTCCCTCTGGACCGCCGTCGCCGTCAAGGGCGCCGCGCCCTACCGCGCCGTGCTCACCCACGGTTTCGTGGTGAACGAGAAGCGCCAGAAGATCTCGAAGTCCGACGGCAAGCCGCAGACCGCCGACGACTACGTCAAGAAGTACGGCGCGGACATCATCCGGCTCTGGGTGGCCTCCGAGAACTACCAGTCCGACATCCCCCTGTCGGACGCGATCTTCGACCACGTGTCCAACCAGTACCGCGGCATGCGCAACTCGCTGCGCTACCAGCTGGGCAACCTCTTCGACTTCGACCCGGCCAAGGACGCCGTGCCGGTCGCGCGGCTCTCGCCGATCGACCGCTGGGCCCTCGTCGAGACCGCCCGCCTCGTGCGCGAGGTGACCGACGCCTGCGAGCGCAACGAGTTCCACCGCGCCGCCGCCGCGCTCGCCCACTTCACCACCGGCACGCTCTCCTCGACCTACCACAACATCGTCAAGGACCGCCTCTACACGCTGGCGCCCGCCGATCCGCTGCGCCGCTCCACCCAGACCGCGCTCGACCTGATCCTGCGCGCCTACCTCCGCGTCATCGCGCCGTTCGTGCCGTTCACGGCCGACGAGGCGTGGTCCCACCTCGTGGCGAAGTCCGAGTACACCGACGCGCCGTCCGTCCACCTGCAGGATTGGCCCGCGCCCCCCGCCGCGTGGGAGGACGAGGCCGGCCTCGCCGCCCATGCCGCCTGCGCGCGCGTCCAGGCGCTCGCCGCCCTCGTCAACGTCCCGCTGGAGAAGCTGCGCCAGGAGAAGAAGCTCGGCCAGTCCCTCGAAGCCGCGGTCGTCGTCTCGGGCGACCCGGCGGACGCCGATTACCGCCTCCTCGCCGGGCTGGGCGAAGCCTTGGCCGAACTGTGGATCGTCTCCGCGGTCGCCTTCGTCCCC
Source organism: Verrucomicrobiota bacterium (assembly GCA_041156945.1). Classification (GTDB taxonomy): domain Bacteria; phylum Verrucomicrobiota; class Verrucomicrobiia; order Opitutales; family UBA953; genus UBA953. The sequence goes on from JBEBDN010000174.1 coordinate 940, forward strand.
ACCCCCGGCGCCCCGCTGGCCTGCCAGGTCGACAAGGCCGGCGGCGTCCGCTGCCCCCGTTCCTGGCGATGGGTCCCGGCGCTTGTGGACGCCGGCAAATTCGGTATGGTATCTCCCCGGTGCCGCGCCGCCCTCCTCGCCAAATACCCCCAACCCTGATTTCCCATGCCCAAGAAGCCCGCTCCCAAGAAGAAGACCGCCGCCAAGCCCGTGGCCAAGCCGACCCCGGCGAAGAAGCCCGCGCCGAAGGTCGAGGCGAAGGCCAAGCCCGTCGCCAAGGCGGCGCCCGCGGGGAAGGGTAAGCCTTCCGCGGTGAAGCCGGCCGCCAAGGGGAAGCCCGCCCCGAAGGTCGAGGCGAAGGTCAAGCCCGTCGCCAAGGGCGGCAAGCCGCTCGCCGAGGTCGTCCAGGAGCCGAAGGCGGGCAAGGGCAAGCCGGCGGCCGCCAAGCCCGCCAAGGGCGGCAAGGTCCCCAAGGTCGACCACGACACCCAGAAGAAGCTCCTCGAGACGCACCGCAAGGACCACCATCAGGACGCCGCCACCGAGGCCCCGCCCCGGCCCAAGCTGCAGTTCTACACCGTCGCCGAAGTCCAGGCCTACCTCGCCAGCCGCAAGAAGAAGGGCGTGAAGCTCAACCTCTGGGTGCCCGAGGAGGAGCGCAAGGCGCGCGAGAAGGCCGCCGCCGCGGCCCGCTCCGAGGACCATCGCACCCACAACGTGGCCGCCGCCACGATCGCGGACCTGCTCGGCACCAACCCGTTCCGCAAGGGCGCCACCGCGGGCGACGAATCCAAGCAGGTGCCCGAGCGTTTCCGCCGCTACTACAGCCTGCTCGTCAACATGCGCGACGCCCTGCAGAAGGGCCTCGCGTTCCACTCCGAGGCCGCGCTCAAGAAGTCCGGCAAGGACGACGCCGGCGACCTTTCCGGCTACTCGCAGCACCTCGCCGACGCCGGCACCGACACGGCGGACCGCGACTTCGCCCTCTCCCTGATCTCCAACGAGCAGGAGGCCCTGAAGGAGATCGCCGACGCCATCGAACGCATGAAGAAGGGCGGCTACGGCGTCTGCGAGATCACCGGCAAGCCGATCCCGCACGCGCGCCTGATGGCCGTCCCGTTCACCCGCTATTCCCTCGAGGGCCAGAAGGAGCTCGAACGCAACCGGCGCGCGCACCGTCGCCGCGGCGGCAACCCGCTGGGCGAGCACGGCGACGAGGTCGGCTTCGGCACGGGCGGCGGCGGCGGCGAGGACGACCCGAGCGATTCCTGAGTCCGCCATGGGCTCCCGGCTCCGCCCTTACCTGACGTTCTGGGTCGTCGCCGCGGCGGCGCTGGGGGCCGACCTCTGGACCAAGGCGCTGGTGGTCCGCCACCTGCCGTTCAACACGTACTTCCCCGAGGCCGACGGGACGGGTCCGCTCCAGTGGCTCCCGCGCCTCTGGATCGTCCACGTGGGCAACAAGGGCGCGGCCTGGGGGCTCGGCTCCGACCATGACGTGCGTCCGTTCCTCGTCCTGCTCGCCCTCGCGGTGCTCTTCTTCGTGTGGCGTTGGCGCGCGCCGCTGCTGCGCGAGCTCCGCGGCGGCCAGCTCGCCTTCGGGCTCTTCGTCGGCGGCACGCTCGGCAACGTGCGCGACCGCGTCTTCGGCGACCATGTGGTGGACTTCATCGACGTCCACCTGCCGTATTACCGCTTCCCGGCCTTCAACATCGCCGACGCCTGCATCTGCGTGGGCGTGGGCCTCTACCTCTGGCTGTCCTACCGGCACGACGCCGCGCGGCGCGCCGCCCTGGCCTCGCACGCCGGCGAGGACGCCCCGCCCGGCGCATGACCGACCGCTTCGACGTCGCCGCGCACCCCGGGGAGCGGGCCTACCGGCTCCTCGCCGGCCTCGTCGTCCCGCGCCCGATCGCGCTCGTCACGACCGTCGACGCCGCCGGCCGGACCAACGCCGCGCCCTTCTCCTTCTTCAACGTGCTCGGGACCGAGCCGCCCATCGCGGGGTTCGCGCCCGCCGACCGCGACGACGGCACGCCGAAGGACACCGCGGCCAACCTGCTCGCGACGGGCGAGTGCGTCATCCACCTCTGCGACGAGCCGCTGGCCGCCCGGATGGTCGCTTGCGCGCGCGCCCTGCCGCCCGGCGAGAGCGAGGTCGCGCGCGGCGGCTTCGCCACGCGCCCGGCCGAGCGCGTGCGCCCGCCGCTCCTGACCGAATGCCCGGTCGCCCTCGAGTGCCGCTTCCTCGACCATCGGCGCTACGGCGCGAACCGCCTCTTCGTGGTCGAGATCCTGCTCGCGCACGTCCGGGCGGGCGTGGCCGACCCGGCGACGTGGAAGGTGGACTACGCGGCTTACGCCCCCATCGGGCGGCTGAACAGCCCGGACGGCTACGCGCGCACGACGGACCGCTTCCGGCTGCCGTTCCCGCGCGACTGATCAGGGGCCCTTCGCGAGGCGCTTCGCCACGGTGGCGAAGTCGTCGGGCCGCGGGGCGACGAGCTTGATCCGCTCGCCGGCGACCACGCCCTCGACCTCCGCCAGGCGGAGCAGCAGGCCGCGGTGCAGCGGCTTGTCCTCGCCCTTGTTCAGGCGCCCCTTGCGGGTCGTGTCCGTGAGCGTCACGCGGCCGGAGCGGCCGTACTTGAGTTCGCCGGCGATGCGCAGGCCGGCCTCGGCCGCGTGCACGCGGACCTGGTCGCGCCGATGGAACGGCGTGTGCGCGGTCCAGAGGCGCCAGCGTCCGCAGGCGCGGCCCGCCTCGAACCGCGTCGTCGCCAGCTTGCCGTGCTTGTGCGAGACCACGGCCCGGCGTTCCGCGTCGTCCATCGCCAGCGGCAGGTCGCAGAGCCCGCCTTCCTCCGGCGCCTCCTCCGTGCGGGCGATGAACTCGAAGCGGAACACGAAGGCGCCGGAGCCGAGGGCCTCGCGCCAGGCGGCGAGGACCGTGGCCCGGTCGGCGAGCAGGGCGATGCCCGCGGTCTCCGGCTCCGGGCCGAACACCGCGCCCGGTTCCTTGAGGCCGAGCCGGACGATCTCCGGTTTGCCTTGCTCCAACTGCACGCGGAGGCCGCCGACGAGGGTGGGGGCGTTCTGCTGCCAGGGGTGGTCGTCGAAGGCGACGCCCGCCGGCTTGTCCAAGGCGACCCAGCCCGGCCCGGCGGCGAGGACGTCCACGCGCACGGGTTCCTCGGCCAGCAGGCCGATGGGGAAGCCGATCGAGGCGGGGACGTCCACGTTCCGGGAACAAAAAAACCCCGGCGCCTAGGCGACGGGGTTGGTGAGGCGCCGCAGCGGCATCACTTCTTGGCGGCGGCGAGCTTCTTCGCGAGGCGGGCCTTCAGGCGGTTCGCCTTGTTGCGATGGATCACGCCGGACTTGGCGGCCTTGTCGGCGGCCGAGGCGACCAGGGAGGCGGTGGCCTGCTTGGCTTCGGCGGTGAAATCCTTCACCAGGGTCTTGAGGCGGGTGCGGACGGACTTGTTGTGCTCGGCACGACGCGCCGTCTGGCGGATGCTCTTCTGGTTAGCTTTGATGTTGGCCATGTGAGGGAATAGGGAAGCCGTGGGCATACCCCTGAGTCAACGCGGATTTAAGGGTTTTCGGCCGACAAGAGGCCGCCCCCCGGAGGGGGCTGGCTTTGTCCTGCTGGTGGAAGGGGTGGGATTCGAACCCACGAACAGCGAAGCTGAGAGGATTTACAGTCCCCGACCTTTAGCCACTTGGATACCCTTCCGACGGGCAGGAAGGGCATACTTGGCAGTCCGGAGGGGCCATGACAAGCGCTTTCCACCCGCCGTTTCATCCCTTTCGGCGGGCCTGGTTTGGCCTTTAAACCAAGGGGCTTCGGCCTAGCCTTCCGGGCATGGAGCCCGTGCCCTGCATCGTCCTGATCGACGGGGATTGCGCGATGTGCAACGCCACCGCCGTCTGGTTCGCCCGCCGCGACCCGGCCGGCCGGCTGATCTTCGCCGCCGGCCAAGGCCAGACGGCCCGCATCGCGGGGGAGCCGCCCGGCGGCGACCCGGGCACGCTGGTGGTCTGGCAGGGCTCCCGGCGGCTCGTCCGTTCCACCGCCGCCTTGACCCTGCTGAGCCTCCTCGGCGGGAGGTGGGCTTGGCTGGCCCGCCTCGGTTTCCTTTGCCCGCTCTTCCTCCGCGATGCGGCCTACGCCGCCCTCGCCCGCCATCGGCGGCGGTTCCCCGGCGAGCCGGGCGCGTGTACGCGCTTGAGCCCCTTCCACCTTGCGGAGTAATCTCCGGCCATGACCCTCCTGCGACTCGGGCTCCTGTCCGGCACCCTCGCCCTCGCCGGTTGCGCGTTGTTCGACGACCAGCGTCGCCAAGCCGAAACCGAGCGGCTGATGGAGGCCGATGCCGCCGAGCGCCAGGCCCGCCTGAAGGCCGAGGGCAAGCTGCGGCCGAAGGAGTTCGAGGTGGTCTCGAACAAGATGGGTTGGACGCGCGCCGACGCGCGGGGCCTGCCGCCGCCGCCGACCACCGAGGAACTCGAGAAGAAGGTGAAGGCCGCTTCGGGCCAGTGAGTTCCATAGGCTTGCAAGCCGCCTGAGCCGCCCCACGCTGGGCCCGCCCCCGATGCGTTACGGCTACATCTTCACGCGCCTGGCCGAAATGCTCCCGGTCCTGCTCATCGTCGTGGTGGCGACCTTCTTCCTCGCGCACGCCGTGCCCGGCGGCCCCTTCGAGAAGGACCGCCGCATGCCGCCCGAGGTGAAGAAGCGCCTCGAGGAGTATTACGGCCTCGACCAGCCGCTCCCTCGGCAGCTCGTCACCTACGTCGGCAACCTTTGCCGGGGCGACCTCGGGCCTTCGCTCAAGTACCCCGGTTGGTCGGTCAATGAGATCATCGGCTCGCGCATCCCCGTCTCCGTGCAGCTGGGGCTCTCGGCGCTCCTGCTGGCCATCCTGATCGGCATCCCCGTCGGCGTGCTCGCCGCCTCGCGCCCGAACACCTGGCTGGACCGCGTGCCCATGGGCTTCACGTTGCTGGGCATCTGCGTGCCTTCCTTCGTGCTCGGGCCGCTCTTCGCCCTGGTCTTCGCCCTCGGCTTGGGTTGGTTCCCGCCCTGCGGCTGGGGTTCGCCGATCCACTTCGTCCTGCCGGCGCTGACGCTGGGCATCGTCACGGCGGCGCCCTTGGCCCGCCTCACGCGCGGCAAGGTCATCGAGGCCGGCAACCAGGATTACGTGCGCACCGCCCGCGCGAAGGGCCTGCCGGAGCGGCGCGTCTGGTTCGTGCACGCGCTGCGCAACGGCATCCTCCCGGTCGTGACCTACCTCGGGCCCGCCGCCGCCGGCCTGGTCTCCGGTTCCTTCGTGGTCGAATCCCTCTTCGACGTGCCCGGCCTCGGCCGGCTCTTCGTCTCCTCGATCATCAACCGCGACTTCACGCTGATCCTCGGCACGACCTTGGTCTACGCCGCGGCCCTGCTCGTCCTCAACCTCGTGGCCGACCTCGCCAAGGCGGCCCTGGACCCGCGCGTGGCGCGCGGCGGCGACCGATGAGCGTCCCCACCGCCCCCGGCCCGACCGAGACCGGTTGGCAACGCTTCCGCAAGGACCGCGCCGCCGTGGGCGCCGCCTGGTTCCTGCTCGCCATCGCCGCAGTCTGCCTGCTCTCGCCCTGGATCGCCCCCTATCCCTACCAGAAGCAGGACCTCGCCCTCGGCGCCGTCGGCCCCTGCGCCAGCCATTGGTTCGGCACGGACATCCTCGGGCGCGACGTCCTTTCGCGCGTGCTGCAGGGTGGCGCGGTCTCCCTGGGCGTCGGCCTCGTCGCGACGGTCGTCGCGCTGGTCTTCGGCGTGCTTTACGGCGTCGTCGCCGGCCAGGCGGGCGGCCTGGTCGAGCGCGGCATGATGCGTACGGTCGACATCCTCAGCACGCTGCCGCTCACGCTCATCGTGATCCTCTGCATGGTGGTCTTCGGCCAGAACATCTGGATGATCTTCCTGGCCGTCGGCGGCGTGTCCTGGCTGACGATGTCGCGCATCATCTGCACCGAGACCGTGTCCCTCAAGAACCGCCAGTTCGTCGAGGTGTCGGTCGCGCTCGGCCAGTCCAAGGTCGGGGTCTTCACCCACCACTACCTCCCCAACCTCGCCGGCATCATCGCCATCTACGCCACCCTGACCGTGCCCGGCGTGATGATGCTCGAGGCCTTCGTCAGCTTCCTCGGCCTGGGCGTCCAGGCCCCGATGACCTCCTGGGGCCTGATGATCAAGGATGGCGCCGACATCATGGAGGAGTGCCCGTGGCTGCTGGTCGCCCCCTCGGTGGTCTTCGCGCTGACCCTCCTTTCGCTGAACTTCGTCGGCGACGGCCTGCGCGACGCCTTCGACCCCCGCGCCTCCAAGAAGTGAACCCATGCCGCTGCGACGCTACATCGTGCTGAAGGCCGACGGCGCCGAGGGCGAGGAGTTCGAGGTCGACCTGCCGGCCGAGGCCCCCGACTTCACGCGGCATCCGGCGACCGGCGAGCCTTGCCGCCGCGTGCTGGAGTCCCCCTCGCTGACCATCCGCTACGGGGAGGGCGCGATGAAGCAGTCGGTGAGCGACGAACGCCTGGCCCGGGCCGGCTTCCAGCGGCTGGAGAAGGATGGGCAGGGCGGTTGGACGAAGATCAACTGAGGTCGGCCCCGACCCGCGTCCCCGCCAAACGAAACACCCTGCCGGTGGGCAGGGTGTGACGTCGTCAGGGTGGGGCGTTTCCGCCGTGTGGTGCTAGCTTCAGGCCTTGGCCGGAGCGGCCGCGCGGGCGCGCTTCACGAGCGACTTGGCGGTGTCCGAGGGCTGGGCGCCGAGCTTGATCCAATGATCGACGCGCTCCACGTTGATGCTGAGGGGGTTGGCCTTGCCGCGGGCGGCCGGGTTGTAGTTGCCGAGGACTTCGACGAAGCGACCGTCGCGGCGGATGCTCTGTTCGGCGACGACGAGGCGGTAGGTGGGCTCGTTCTTGGTGCCGAAGCGTTGGAGGCGGATGCGTAGCATGTTGGTTGGAAAATGAGGGAGGTGGAAAGACGCAGGAGGGAGGGGTGGAGTCAAGCATTCCCCGGCGGGATTCGGGGAAATTTTTGCCTAAGCTCCGGGTGGTCCATGGTAAAACCTCGCAATAAGCCATTAACCATCAGTTGTTTACTTCGTGTATTCGCCGGCAAGGGTCCGGCGGGGGAGGGTTGTGGGCACAAAAAACCCCGCTGAGAAGCGGGGTTTTGCAGGAGGGCCGGGAGGGCTTACTTGGCGGCGACTTCGGAGGGCTCGAAGCGCTTTTCCTTAACCTTGGTGGCCGACTTGCCCTGGCGATCGCGGAGGTAGAAGAGGCGGGCGCGCATGACCTGCGAGACGCGTTCGACTTCGATCTTCTCGATGTTGGGGGAGTGGACGGGGAAGGTGCGCTCGACGCCTTCGCCGAAGGAGACGCGGCGGACGGTGAAGGTCTCGTGGATGCCGCCGCCCTTGCGCTGGATCACGATGCCGGAAAAGAGCTGGGTGCGCTCCTTGTCGCCTTCGCGAACCTTGGTGGAGACTTTGACGCCGTCACCGACCTTGAAGGAGTCGTCGCCACGGCTGGTCTTCAGCTGGCTCTGGGTGGCGAATTGGATGAGGGGATGGTTGCTCATGGCTGGGTTGCTTGGTCTTTCAGTAGGTCCGGTCTGCGTTGCTGAGTCTTCTCGATTTGCCTTTCCCGGCGCCATTTGTCGATTTCGGCGTGGTTTCCTCCGAGGAGGACCGGGGGCACCTCGAGACCATCGTAAACGGCGGGTCGGGTGAACTGCGGAAAGGCGAGCAACTTGCCGTTGTAGCTGTCCCCCGTCAAGGAGTTTTCCTCCCCCAGTACCCCGGGGATTTGGCGGCCAAGGCAATCGACCAGGACGCAGGCCGGGAGGGTGCCGTTGGTCAGGACATAGTCCCCGATGGAGATTTCACGGGTGACTTTGCGGTCCCGGAAACGCTGGTCGATGCCCTCGTAATGCCCGGAAACGAGGATTAAGTGCTCTTTTTGGGCCAATTCCTTGGCCAAAGGGTTGGTCAGCTGTTCCCCGTCGGGGCAGAGGTAGATCACCTCGCAGCCGGGGGTGGCTAGGGCGTCCACCGCATCGAAGAGGGGTTGGCAGGTCATCAGCATCCCCGGCCCCCCGCCGTAGGGCATGTCGTCGACCTTCCGGTGCTTATCCTTGGAGTAGGCCCGGATATCGTGCGCCTTGAATTGGATCAGACCCCTGTCCATGGCCTTGCCGATGACCGACTCCTGGAGGAAGCCGTCGGCCATGCCGGGGAAGAGCGTGAGGAGGTCGATGCGGATGGCCACGGGAGGAAAAGCCCCATCCAACGCGGGGCGGCCGGGGAGGGCAAGCCGTCGGTGACGGGACTTACTTCTTCTTGGCCGGCCCGCGGAGGTTCATCCGGGTCTCCGGCTCGGCGGGGACCGCCGCGCCCACCTCGTCCACCGGGGAGGTGAAGAGGTAGCGCCAGACTTCCTCCTGGAGGTAGTTGCCCTTGGCGTCCTTGGGCGCGTTCTTGTTCACCTGCACGAAGCCGTGCGCCTTGTTGGCGTCGCCCTTGACGTCGAACTTCGTGATCAGCCGGCGCGAGTGCCCGAAGGGGGCCTTCACCTCGTCGGTGTTCACGATCGGGCCGAACTTGTTGAGGCCGAGCAGCAGCCACGAGCGGGGATAGTGGTCGCCGGCCCAACCGCCGTCGAGGACGTGGCTGTAGCCGAAGAAGCGGTTCGCCGGCGTGGCGGACGGCAGGCCCTGCCAGGTGTCCAGCTGGTCGCGCGGACCGCAGAACATCACGACGCGGGCCACCTTCTGGGCGATGGCGAAGCGCGCGGACGACGTCGCGCCGTGCGAGGCGCCGGAGACGATGACCTTCTCCCAGTCGAGGCCTTGGCCATCCTTGGCGAGGAACTGCTCCCAGCGGCCCTGCGGGTGCGTCTTGGCCAGGTGCTTCACGAACTGGAAGGCGCGTTCCTTCATGCTGTCGGGCGCGGGGATGTCGATGGCCTTGCTCGCGTCGACGCCGGTGGTGGCCTCGAGGCGGATGTTGCCGAGGTGCTGGGGGTCGTCGGCCGGCTCGGTGTTCAGCTTGCCGAACCACTCGCGGGCGTAGGCCACCTGGATGTGGTGGAGGCCGTAGCCGTTGACCTTGTCGGCCAGCGGCTGGCTGTAGCCCATCAGCCACACGACCAGCTGGCCGCGGGGCGCGACGCGGGTGTCGACGTCGGCGTGCTGCACGTCCTGGGGCTTGCCGTCCTTCGTGAGCAGGAAGCCCACCTCGGGATGCGCCTGGCAGCGCGGGTCGATCTCGCTGGCGCGCGCCGTCAGGTGGTAGGCCTGGGGCTTGGGGTCGGCGAACTTCGGCGCCGCGTCGGCGGCGAAGGCGACGGCGGCCAGGAGGACGGACAGGCTCGGGAGGAGGCGCATGGGGATGGCCTACCGATGGCGAGGCCGGCCGGCCTTGGCAACCCTCCGGTGCGGTCGCCGCCTACTTCGGCAGGCGCGCGTCGATCGAATCCAAGGCTGCCTCGACCGTCTCCTGCGGCGCCCACTGGTGGCCGCCCCGGAATTCGAACAGCTCCATCCGGTCCCCGAAGAGCCGCTTCATGCGCGGGCCTTCCGCGTAGTTGGGATCCTTCTCGCCGAAGGTGGCGGCCAAGGCGGTGGCCTTGATCCCGGGCAGCGGCGAGGCGCCGGTGGGACCGACCGTCGCGTAGCCGGCCGCCTGGAAGAGCAGGCCGCCGAACCCGGGGCGCAGGCCGACGAACACCGAGCAGGCGCGGGCGCCGCCGGACAGGCCGGTGGCGACCTTGCGGCCCTCCGCCACGCGCACCCGTCGGACGACGTCGTCGTGGGCCGCGAGGAA
>JBEBDN010000175.1:0-5261 GCA_041156945.1 Verrucomicrobiota bacterium
GGACGGCGTCCGCCCCGACGAGCCCGAGCGCCTTCATCCGCGCGAAGCGCTCGGCGCGGAGGACATCCCAGCCGCGGCGGTAGGTCGCCAGATGCCGGTCGATCGAAGCCTTGGGCGCCTGAACCGGGAAGTGAGGCGAAGAGTGCGCGAGGTAGAGGAACCATGGCTGGTCCTTGGACACGCGCGCCTGCCGGAGGAACTCGAGCGCGTAGTCGGTGAAGGCGTCGGTGACGTAGAACTTGCCGGCCCCGTAGGCGAGTTCGGCGGGCGTGCCGGCGGGCAGACGGACGTAGTCGGCCTGATTCCATTGGTCGTTGGAATGGGCCTGCAGGTTCTTGAAACCGTAATAGGCCCCGAAGCCCCGCTGGATCGGCCCGGGCGAGCCCAGGTGCCACTTGCCGACCATCCACGTGCTGTAGCCGGCCCCCTTGAGCAGCTCGGCGAGGGTGACGTTATCGTCGAGCAGGTGCCCGGTGTAGGCGGGCCCGCGCGTCGGCGAGGGCTTGGCGCTCACGAAGTCGCCGACCCCGGCCTCGTGCGGATGGAGGCCGGTCAGCAGCGACGCGCGCGTCGGGCAGCACCGCGCGGAGTTGTAGCATTTCTCGAAGCGGACGCCGGACCGGGCGAGTTTGTCCAGGTTGGGCGTGGGGATCTCGCCCCCGTAGCAACCGAGGTCGGAGTAGCCGAGGTCATCCGCGAGGATCACGAGGATGTTCGGCGGCCGCGCCGGAGCGGCGCCGGCCACGAGCGCGGCGAGGCAGGCGAGCCAAGCCAGCCTCATCGGCGGCGGATCTCCGCGCCCATCCAGCGCACCGCGTTCTCGAGCACGCGCAGGTTCTCCGCCTGCCTGAACACCGGGTAGGTCTCATGGCCCGGACGGAAATAGAGGACGTCGCCCTGCCCGACCTTCCACAGCGCGCCGCTCCGGAAATGCTCCCCTTTATCCCATTTTTCCTCGAAAACCACGCTGTCCGGCGCCGGCACCCAGAACGGTTCACCATACATCTCGGTCTGCGGAATATCCCATTTCGCGGGCAACCCGGCGGCGAGCGGGTGCGTCGGCTGCAAGGTGGCGACATGCGACGGGGCACCATCGGCACGGTAGGCGGGGAAGACGCACTGCGGCAGGGTCAGGCGCCAGGCTGCGCCGACCTTCTGGACATGGGGCGTGGCGGGCGCGCCTTTCCGGGGGATCACGCGGTAGGGCTTCTCGTTCACGTACTCCCACCGGGCGTTGGCCCGCTCGGCCTCCGGCAAAGCGGCGACGGCATCGGCCTTGGCGCGCTCCTGCATCAGGCGGACGAACGGCTTGGCCCAGTGGGCCGAGTGCAGGGCGACGAAACCGGCCTTGCCGGCCATGACCCGGCGCACGAGGGCCTCCGTCCGGACGTCGTCCTGCTCGAGCGGACGCTTGTGGCACCAGAAGATGACGACGTCGGTCTCGGCCAAGGTCGCCTCGCCGAGGCCCTGCTCCGGCGAATCCAGCCCAACCGACTTCACCGTCAGCCCGGGGAGCCCGGCGAGGTGCTTGGCGATGGCGTCGCCGAGGAACCCTCCGTCATAGGCCTTCCTCTGCTCGGGCTGGCGCTCATCCCAGACCAAGACCCGGATCGGGGTGGGCTCGGCCCCCAAGCCGGTGAGGCAGGTCAGCAGGGCGAACCACGGGGCAAGGCGACGCATACCCGTTTTTAGGGCAAAACCTTGGGACAGGGCGAGCGAGATAGCCCCACCCCCTCCCATGCCACCCATTGGACCCATCCCAACCCCGATTAGAAGCGATAATAACGCCTTTTTAGCCCTTCTCACTTGCTCCCTAGGGGGGCTCTCCTACCTTCCGGCCGAACCACCATGGTCAAATCCGATTTCGGGTACAACAGCAAGGTCGAGGGCGAGGTCATCGTGACCCGCGCCGACGCCGTCGTGAACTGGGTCCGTAGCCACTCGGTCTGGCCGATGCCCATGGGCCTCGCCTGCTGCGCCATCGAGCTGATGGCCTCCGGCGGCTCCCGGTTCGACATCTCCCGCTTCGGCATGGAGGTCATGCGCTTCTCCCCCCGCCAGGCCGACTGCATGATCGTCGCCGGCACCGTCACCTACAAGATGGCCGAGGTGGTCCGCCGCATCTACGACCAGATGGCCGAACCCAAGTGGGTCGTCGCCATGGGCGCCTGCGCCTCCACCGGCGGCATGTACCGCTCCTACGCCACCCTGCAGGGGGTGGACAACATCGTCCCGGTCGACGTCTACATCTCCGGCTGCCCGCCCCGCCCCGAGGCCCTCCTCGACGGCATGATGCTGCTCCAGGAGAAGATCCGCAACGAGGGTGGTTCGCTCCGTCGCACCTTCCGCGGCCGCACCGTCGAGACCAAGATCGTCAGCTAAGCCCGGACATGGACGCCGCCACCCTCCTCTCCCGCTTCCCCGCCACGCAGGACCTCGCGGGCAAGGACATGCCGACCTTCCGCGTGGCCGGCGACGACCTCCTCGGCGCCGTCCGCCACCTGCGCGACGAGCAGGGCTTCGACCTCCTCGCCGACCTCTGCGGCGCCGAGTGGAAGGACCGCCCCACCCGCTTCGGCGTCGTGCTCCACCTGCTCAGCACCGCCGGCAAGGAATACGTCCGCCTGCACGTCGACGCCGTGAACGACCGCGTCCCGAGCGTCGCCGCCCTGCACCCCGGCGCCAACTGGCACGAGCGCGAGGCCTACGACATGTTCGGCATCGTCTTCGAAGGCCACCCGGACCCGCGCCGCATCCTGATGTGGGACGGCTACCCCTTCCACCCGCTCCGCAAGGACTTCCCGCTCGCCGGCATCGAGGTCCCCCTGCCCGCCGCCGACGTCGCCGCGGTCACCGGCCAGGCCGTCGAACCCGCGCCGATGATGGGCGGGCCCTTCGTCTCGCCCGGCGGCAAGCTGTCCGAGGGCGAACCGTCCGCGCTCGACCAATCCTGGAACGAGCAGAAACCCAAAGCCTGAATTTCCACGTGAAGATCACCAAAGAGATCTCCCTCGGCGACGTCGCCGCCCGCTCCGAGGAGCTGCGCGGGGAGAACATGACCCTGAACATGGGTCCGTCCCACCCGGCCACGCACGGCGTGCTGCGCCTGAGCCTCGAGCTCGACGGCGACAAGGTCGTGAAGTGCGACCCGGTCATCGGCTACCTGCACCGCGGCGACGAGAAGATCGCCGAGAACATGACGTACAACCAGTTCGTCCCGTACACGGACCGCCTGGACTACCTCGCCCCCCTCGCCAACAACGTCGCCTACGCCATCGCCGTCGAGAAGCTCGCCGGCCTCAAGCTGCCCCCGCGCTGCGAGGCGATCCGCGTGCTCTGCTGCGAGATGGCCCGCATCTCGTCCCACCTGCTCGGCATCGGCGTCTACGCGATGGACACCGGCGCCTGGACGGTGTTCATGTACACCTTCAACGAGCGCGAGAAGCTCTACTCGCTCTTCGAGGAGCTCACCGGCGCCCGCTTCACGACGAGCTACACCCGCATCGGCGGCGTGACGCGCGACCTCCCCGAAGGCTGGCTCAAGAAGGTCGACGCCTTCTGCGACGGCGTCCTGAAGACCATCGACGAGGTGGACCGCCTCCTCACCCGCAACGGCATCTTCCTCGAGCGCACCGAGGGCATCGCCCCGATCTCCAAGGAGATGGCCCTCGCCTACGGCCTGACCGGCCCGAACCTGCGCGCCTCCGGCGGCACCTTCGACCTCCGCAAGGACAAGCCCTACTCCGGCTACGAACAGTATGAGTTCGACGTGCCCGTCGGCACCAAGGGCGACTGCTTCGACCGCTACCTCGTCCGCATGGAGGAGCTCCGCCAGTCCGTCCGCATCCTCCGCCAGGTCGTGAAGACCATGCCCGGCGGCGCCTGGTACGCCGAGGACGCGAAGAAGATCTTCCTCCCGCCCAAGGCCAAGGTGATGACCAAGATGGAGGAGCTCATCCAGAACTTCATGCTGGTGACCGAAGGCCCGCAGATCCCGGCCGGCGAAGTCTACTTCGAGGCCGAGAACCCGAAGGGCGCGCTCGGCTTCTACGTCGTGTCCAACGGCGGCGGCGTCCCCTACCGCCTGCGCATCCGCGGCCCGAGCTTCGTCTCGCTCTCGATCCTCCCGGCCATCGTGCCCGGCAACTTCCTCACCGACATCGCCTCCATCCTCGGTTCGCTCGACTTCGTGATGGGCGAATGCGACCGCTAAAACCCATGTCCGCCTCCCCTTCCTCCCCGTCCGCCCCGGCCCGCGCGCTCAAGCCCGAGACGCTCGCCCAGGCCCCCGCCATCGTCGCCCAGTACCCGCAGAAGCGGAGCGCGACGATGCCCCTCCTGCACCTCGTGCAGGAGGACCGCGGCCACATCACCGCGGACGACATGCACTGGGTCGCCGAACAGGTCGGCGTGACGCCGATGCAGGTGCTCGAGGTCGTCACCTTCTACCCGATGTTCCGCCAGCAGCCGATCGGCCGCCGCCACGTGCGCGTCTGCCGCACGCTGTCCTGCGCCCTCCGCGGCTCCTACGCCCTGATGGAGAACCTCGAGAAGTCCCTGAACTGCCGGCGCGGCGAGACCTCGCCCGACGGCGACTTCACCCTGGAGTTCGTCGAGTGCATCGCCGACTGCGGCTGCGGCCCGGTCGTCCACGTCGACGCCTCGATGCACGAGAACGTGCAGCCCGCGGACGCCGAGAAATTCGCGGCCCAGCTCAAGGCCACGCTCAAGGACCCCTCCTACGGCACGAACCCTCCGGTCCCCGGCACGCCCGAGTGGAACGGTTAACCCCCAGCCTTCAAGCGACATGCCCGCCGTCGAACGCCCCCTCATCTACGCCAACCTCCGGAAGCCCGGGTACACGGTCGACCTCGACTGCTACCTGAAGCACGGCGGTTACGAGGCCCTCAAGAAGGCCGTCGCCCTCAAGCCCGAGGAAGTCTGCAAGGAAGTCGAGACCTCCGGCCTGCGCGGCCGCGGCGGCGCCGGCTTCCCGACCGGCATGAAGTGGAAGTTCCTCGACCGCAAGTCGGGCAAGCCCGCCTACCTCGTCGTCAACGCCGACGAGTCCGAGCCCGGCACCTACAAGGACCGCCAGATCATCTACAAGGACCCGCACCAGATGCTGGAGGGCATCGCCATCACCGCGTGGGCCATCCAGGCCAAGCAGGCCTTCATCTACATCCGCGGCGAGTTCATCCACGGCGCCAAGATCCTCGAGCGCGCGATCGCCGAAGCGAAGGCCAAGGGCTTCCTCGGCC
>JBEBDN010000176.1:0-4562 GCA_041156945.1 Verrucomicrobiota bacterium
AGCAGGTAGAGCGTCGTCCAGACCGGGCCGAAGACCCCGTTCGGCGGATTGAAGGACGGCTTGACCAAGG
Source organism: Verrucomicrobiota bacterium (assembly GCA_041156945.1). Taxonomy (GTDB): domain Bacteria; phylum Verrucomicrobiota; class Verrucomicrobiia; order Opitutales; family UBA953; genus UBA953. The sequence goes on from JBEBDN010000176.1 coordinate 71, forward strand.
TGGGGTACCAGTCGGCGACGCCGCGCGCGGTCGCCAGCGCGCCCAGCCCGCCGACCAGCAGGGTCAGGCCGGCCAGCCCGAGGAACATCGCGAGGCTGCCATGGCCGCCCGGGCGTCCTTCCGCGGTCTGTCCGTTCGGTTCCATGCCCCATGCTGGAGCGGGCGAGGGCGCGGGGCAAGCCCCGGGGCGGAGTCCGCTTGCCTTCGGGCGTTTACCCCTCTTTTTCAAGGCCTCACCACCATGTCCGAGTCCTACATCCAGCAGCTCTTCGCCGAACGCATCGGCGGAGCCAACTACGGCAAGTCGACCGCGATCTATAAGTTCGAGAAGATCAAGCGCGCCAAGGCCGCCGCCAAGAAGGCCAAGCCGGACGTCGCCCTGATCGACCTCGGCGTGGGCGAGCCCGACGAGATGGCCTTCCCGATGGTGGTCAAGGCGCTCCAGACGGAGGCCGCCAAGCCCGAGAACCGCGGCTACGCCGACAACGGCGGCGCGGACTTCAAGCAGGCCGCGGCCCGCTACATGAAGAACCTCTTCGGCGTGACCGTCGACCCGGACACCGAGGTGCTGCACTCCATCGGCTCCAAGGCCGCGCTTTCCATCCTGCCGGCCTGCCTCATCAACCCGGGCGACTACGTCCTCATGACCGTCCCGGGCTACCCGGTCTTCGGCACGCACGCCAAGTACTACGGCGGCCTGGTCCACAACCTGAAGCTCACCGCCGAGAACCACTTCCTGCCCGACCTCAAGTCGATCCCCGCGGATATCCTGGCCAAGGCCAAGGTGCTCGTCATCAACTACCCGAACAACCCGACCGGCGCCTGCGCCACGCTCAAGTTCTACGCGGAGGTCGTCGCCTTCGCCAAGCAGCACAACCTCGTCGTCATCCAGGACGCCGCCTACGGCTCGCTGCACTTCGGCGCCGAGCAGGTCTCCATCCTGCAGGTCCCGGGCGCGAAGGACGTGGCCCTCGAGCTGCACTCGCTCTCCAAGAGCCACAACATGACCGGCTGGCGCATCGGCTTCGTCGCGGGCAACGCGCTGCTCGTCCGCGCCTACGGCGACGTGAAGGACAACTCCGATTCGGGCCAGTTCCTCGGCATCCAGAAGGCCGGGGCCGCCGGCCTCGACGAGGTCTCGATCCCGAAGGCCATCGCGGCCAAGTACTCGCGCCGCATGGACAAGCTCGTCGGCGTCCTCGCCCAGCTCGGCTTCCAGGTGCGCAAGCCGGGCGCCGGCTTCTTCCTCTACATGCCCGCCCCGAAGTCCGCCACCGGCCCGTCCGGCACGGTCGCCTTCGAGTCCGGCGAGGCCTTCTCGCAGTGGATGATCACCGAGCACCTCATCTCCACCGTGCCCTGGGATGACTGCGGCTCGTTCGTCCGCTTCTCCGTCACCTTCGTCTCCGACAAGGGCGAGGCCGGCGAAGCCGAGGTCATCGCCGAGGTCCAACGCCGCCTGTCGGCTTGGAAATTCAGCTTCTGAGGCGGTTTTCGGGCCCCTTCCTTGTCGGATTGACAGGGCAGGGGGTCTTTGGTCACCTTCGACCCCTAGTCTATTTGGCCTGATAGCTCAGTTGGTAGAGCAGACGCCTGAAGAGCGTCGTGTCGTTGGTTCGATTCCGACTCAGGCCACCACTTCCCGCCAGCCCGGCCGAATCTTCGGTCGGGCTGGTCTTTGGGTGGGATGCCCGGTCAGCGCTTGAAGATCAGGCGCCAGACCGAGAATTCCTTGCCTCGCTCAACCGGGTCCTTCGGCGGCGTCTCCTGGCCTTGTGCGAGCCAGGTGAGCCGCTTGGTGTCGAGCTTCACGTCCGATCCTTTCGTCGTCTTCTCCTCCCACTCGGCGCGGACCACGCCGAAGGCGGACGCGTCGCTGCGCCACACCCGCCCCTTGAATTCGATGGTCTGCTTGGTCACGACCGGCGGGTCGGTGACCGTCGTCGCCACCATGCGCAGCCGCTCGCAGGCGAAGGTCCGCCCGGCCAGTTCCACCTTCTCGGCGGCGGGATCGTCCAGGGTCAGCTCGCTCGTGTAGCGCAGGTTCGCCCAGTTGGAGACCCATGCGATGTCGTCGCGCGTCATGTGGTAGGCGCCCTTCACCGGATTGGAGAAGACGATCTCCGCGGAATTCTCGATGAGCCGGCTGGCGGCCGCGCGGTCCATGTCCGGCCGCACCAGCAGCCGCAGGGGGGCGCGTTCCCGCGATCCGAGCCACATCACCGGTTCGACGGTGAACCAGACGTGCGGCTTGCCCTCGACCTCGCGGCCGGGACGGACCGAGAAGCGGAGCTCGCCCGTGGACACGACCTTGCCTTCGCGCAACGTCTCCATGCGGAAGCTGGCCCAGGTGCCCGGGGCGGGCAGTTTCTCCGCGAAAATCTGCCATTGGGCGCGCAACGGGACCAAGCCTGCCAGGAGCAGGAGCAGGGGGGCGAGGCTTCGCATGGGCCAAACCTTGGCGTTTTCCGCCCTTTTGGCGAGTCCCGAGCGGTCGGCCCCGCCTTTCCCTTTGACTCCGCCCCCGGCCCGCCTTGGAGTCGGTCTTTCGCGATGAAGACCCCGGTCCAGTCCACGACCTCCCCCCGCTCCGCGGTCGGTCGTATCCGGATTTCCGCGGAGATTACCATTCTCGGGCGCTGAGCCCGCAGGACGGATCGCCCGACGGGCGCTCCCCGTTCCGCGGCTCACGGCCCCGGAACTTCTCCCCCTACACTTCCTCCCCCACCACCATGGCACGCAAAATCGAGATCTACGACACCACCCTCCGCGACGGCTCGCAGGGACTGGGCATCCATTTCTCGGTCGCCGACAAGGTGCGGGTCGCCCAGGAACTCGAGCGTTTCGGGGTGGCCTACATCGAGGGAGGGTGGCCCGGCTCGAACCCGCGCGACATCGAGTTCTTCGCCGAGGCCCGCAAGCTGAAGTTCAAGCACGCCAAGCTCGCCGCCTTCGGCTCCACCCGCAAGAAGGGCGTCCGCGCCTCCGAGGACGCGCAGGTCCGCGGCCTCCTCGAGGTCGAGACCCCGGTCGTGACCATCTACGGCAAGACCTCCGCCCTCCACGTCCGCGAGGTGCTCCGCTGCTCGCCGGAGGAGAACCTGGCGATGATCGCCGACACCGTGGCGTTCCTGAAGTCCCACGGCCGCGAGGTCGTCTACGATTGCGAGCACGCCATCGACGGATGGAAGGAGGATCCCGCCTACGCCGCGGCCTGTTTCCGCGCCGCCGCCGAGGCCGGCGCCTCGCGGATCGTGCTGTGCGACACCAACGGCGGTTCGCTGCCGGATGAGGTCGCCGCAGCCACCCGCCACGCCCGCGCCGCCGTCAAGGCCGCGATCGGCATCCATACCCACGACGACTCCGGCCTGGCCCTCGCCAACGCGCTGGCCTCCCTCGACGCCGGCGCGGTGCACGTGCAGGGCACCATGAACGGCATCGGCGAGCGCACCGGCAACTGCGACCTCACCGCGGTCATCCCGGTGGCGCAGATCAAGCGCGGCTGGAGCTGCGTCCCCGCCGCCTCGCTCAAGCGTCTCACCGCGCTCTCCCGCTTCGTCGACGGCGTCACGAACCAGGCCCCGGATCCCCGGCGCCCGTGGGTCGGCGCCGCCGCGTTCGCCCACAAGGGCGGCACGCACGTCGACGCCATCCGCAAGTTCTCCGCCGCCTACGAGCACGTCGACCCCTCCGCGGTCGGCAACGCCCGCGACGTGCTGGTCAGCGACCAGTCCGGCCGCAGCAATCTCCTGCTCAAGGCCGCCGAGCTCGGCATCGAGCTGGACAAGGACGCGCCCTCGACGCGCGTCGCCCTCGACGAGCTCAAGAAGCTCGAGCACCAGGGCTGGAGCTTCGAGGACGCCGACGCCTCGCTCGCCCTCCTGCTCCGCCGCCACCTCGGGAAGGCCTCGGTCGCGCCGTTCGAGGTCGTGAAGTACCACATCTCCGTGCAGGGCGGCCTCAAGGACGCCTCGTGCGAGGCCACCGTGCGCGTGCGCATCGACGGCAAGGAATCGCTCACCGTGGCGGAGGGCGAAGGCCCCGTCCACGCCCTCGACCAGGCCCTCCGCGAAGCGCTCGTGAAGGCTTTCCCGAAGCTCAAGAAGGTGCATCTCGCCGACTACAAGGTCCGCGTGCTCGCCGGCCAGGATGGCACCTCCGCGCAGACCCGCGTGGTGGTCCGTTCCAGCGACGGCGTCCGCTCCTGGGGCACCGTCGGCGTCAGCGCCAACCTCGTCGAGGCCTCGTTGCGGGCGATCGTCGACGGTTACGCCCACGCGCTGGCCTGAGCCCCGGCCTACCGCGTTGACTGCCCACGGGGGCGGGGTTGGATGAAGTCCGCCCCGCCCCCATGCGTTTCCTGTGCCTGCTCGTCGCCGCCGCGGCCTCCGCGGCGGACCTTTCCAAGCTCCGCATCGTCGACCTCGCCGAGGCCGGCCGACCCGCGACCCTCGCCGACCTGCCGCGCCTGCGTGAGGCGCAGAAGGACAAG
>JBEBDN010000177.1:0-12541 GCA_041156945.1 Verrucomicrobiota bacterium
CTCAACCCGACCGTCAACGCGAACAAGATGCAGATCGGTCAGAAGCTGAAAACCAAGTAATCGCAGAAGCATGTCGGCGCCCGCCCGCTGGCTCGTCCAGCACGAAGCGCTCCACGCCGACTGCAGGGTTTTCCGGGTTTACAAGGAACACTGCCATCACCCTCTCGACCATCGGGAGGGTGATTTCTTTGTGCTCCGTTCGAACGACTGGGTCCTCGCGCTCCCGGTGACGGCGGACGGGCGCCTCGTGCTCGTGCGCCAGCACCGCTTCGGGATCCGCGCCCTCTCCGTCGAACCGCCGGGCGGCGTGCTCGAAGCCGGCGAGGACCCGCGCGCCGCCGCGGCCCGCGAGACCGCCGAGGAAACGGGCTACGCCGGCGGCCGCGCCACGCTGCTCGGCACCGTCGCGCCGAACCCGGCCATCCAATCCAACCGCGCGCACTTCGTCCTGCTCGAAGGCGTGCACCTCGGCGCCGCGCCCGCGCCCGACGAACACGAGGAGCTCGAGGTGCTCCTCGTCGACCCGCGCGACGCGCTGCGCGCCGCCGCCGCCGAACCCTCCACCCACGCGCTGGCCTTCCTCGCGCTCCACCGGCTCCAGGCCGCCCGCCCCGAACTTTTCGCATGACCTCCCCCACCCGCCTCAAAGTCCCCGGCCGCACGGCCGACCCCGTCCTCGTCGTCGGCTCCGTCGCCTACGACAGCATCATCACGCCGCACGCCTCCGGCGAACGCATCCTCGGCGGCAGCGCCGCGTACGCGTGCCTCGCCGCGAGCTACTTCGCGCCGCCCCGCATCGTCGGGGTCGTCGGCCACGACTTCCGCGACCGCGACCGCGCCAAGCTCGCGAAGCGCGGCATCGACCTCGACGGCCTCGCGACCGACCCGTCCGGGCGCACCTTCGCCTGGCGCGGACGCTACCATGAGAACTACAACCGGCGCGACACCGAGGACCTGCAGCTGAACGTCTTCGAGCAGTTCAAGCCCCTCCTCCCGGACGCGCACCGCGCGACGCCCTACGTCATGCTGGGGAACATCCGGCCCGACCTGCAGCTGCGCGTGCTGGACCAGCTGACCGCGCCGCGCTTCGTCCTCGCCGACACCATCGACATCTGGATCGAGACGCAGCGCGAGGCGCTGGGCGAGGTCATGCGCCGGGCGGACCTGCTGGTCGTCAACGACACCGAATCCGCCAAGCTCACCGGCGAGTCCAACGTGATCGTCGCGGGCCAGCGCCTGCGCGCGCACGGCTGCCGGACCGTCATCATCAAGAAGGGCGAGCACGGCGCCGTCCTGTTCCATGAGGAAGGGCTCTTCGCCCTGCCCGCCTTCCCCGTGACGGAACTGCGCGACCCCACCGGCGCCGGCGACAGCTTCGCGGGCGCCCTGCTCGGCCACCTCGCCGCGACGGGGAGGACGGACTTCGCCACGCTGCGGCAGGCCATGGTGTACGGCACCGCGGTCGCGAGCCTGACGGTCGAGGCGTTCTCCACCGACCGGCTCGGCAAGGCCGGCTGCCGCGAGATCCGCGCCCGGCGCAAGGCGCTGCTGCGGATGGTGAAGGTCTGAGCGCTCAGCGGCGGCCCAGCAGCCGCCAGAGGACGAAGACCAGCAGCCCGGTGAAGAGCAGGTCGCCGACGAGCAGCGGCCAGAGCGCGGGGGCGCGCCCGGTGGCGGCGACGAAGGCGAAGAGCCCGGCGAGGAGCGCGACCGCGCCGGCGAGGAGGGGCACCAACCGGCGCAGGCGCGCCGCGGGGTCGGGGCGGCTCATGCGAAGTGGCGGCGGTGGGCTTCGGCCAGGCCGAGCAAGGTGAGGTGCGGCTCGTGGCGGACGCGGTCGCGCCACGCCGCGGGCAGGTAGATGGCCGCGCCGCCCGTCACGATGACCTGCGGCGCCGGCGAGCCTTGGCGGACGAGTTCGGCGGCGACGCCGTCGAGGAGCGCGCCGATCATGCCGGCGAAACCGAGGGCGCAACCGGCGCGCATCGCGTCGACGGTGGACTTGCCGATGGCCGGCCCGCCGAGGAGGTCCGCGGGATCGAGGGCCGGCAGCAGGGCCGTGCGCTCGTGCAGGTAGCGCGTCATCACGCCGAGGCCCGGCGCGATGATGCCGCCGGCGTACCCGCGCTCGGTGAGGATGTCCACGGTGGTGGCCGTCCCCATGCCCACGATGACGGCGGGCGCGCCGGCGACCAGCTGGGCGCCGACGCAATCCGCCAGGCGGTCCTGGCCGACCTCGCCCGGCGTCGGGTAATCGAAGCCGAGCCCGCGCACGGTGTCGTGGCGCAGGTGGTAGAAGGGCCGGCCCGCGGCGAGGAGCACCGGGTGGATCACCGCGGTGACCGCCGGCACGACGCTGGCCAAGGCGAGTCCCGCCGCCGGGTGCGCCCGGAGCAGGGCCGCGACCGCGGCGTCGTCGAGGCCCGCGGTCGGCAGCTCGCCGTGGGCCTGGACGACGCGGCCTTCCACGACGCCCCAGTGCGTGTGCGTGTTGCCGACATCGAAGCAGAGCAGGGCCACGGGAGCGGATGGTGGGCGGTCGGCGGCGGAGGGCAAGGTCGCTCGCCTACGGTTTGCGCAAGGTGACCTCGCCCGAGGCGACGACCTGGCGGCGACGTCCGCCGGTCCGGAGGATCAACGACCCCTCGTCGTCGATGCCGTCGACCACGCCGGCGAGCGGCTCGCCGCGCAGCCCGATGCGCACGGACTTGCCGGTGAGCGTGTCGTAGCGAGCCCAGCGGGCCTTGAAGTCGCGGCGCCACCGGTCCTCGGCGAAGGCTTCCCACGCGTCGAACAGCGCGGCGATCGCCTCGGCCGCGACGCGGTTGGGGTCGAGCCGGCCGCCGCCCGCGCGCTCCAGGGAGCCGGCGATCGCGCGGAGCTCGGCGGGGAAATCCTTGGGCGCGCCCGCGATGTTGAGGCCCACGCCGAAGACCAGTTCGCGCACGCTGTCGGCGTCGAGCCGGGCCTCGGTCAACATCCCCGCGACCTTGCGCCCGTCGACGGCGAGCAGGTCGTTGGGCCATTTCAGGCCGAGCTTCACGCCGGTGGCGGCCTCGAGGTGCGCGCACAGCGCGAGGCCCATCCACAGCGTGAACGGCTTGAGCCGCTCGGGGCCGATGAACGGACGGAACGCGAGGGACAGGTAGAGGTTGCCCGCCGTCGCGCTGTGCCAGCGCCGGCCGAGCCGGCCGCGGCCCGCGGTCTGCGCCCGGGCCAGCACCGCGAACGGCGCCTCCTGCCCGGCCGCCAGGCGGCGCTCCGCCTCGGAGTTCGTGCTGTCGACCGTCGCGAGCAGGTCGACGCGCGCCGTGACCTTGAGCCGGCGCAGGTGGGCGTCGAGCAGGGCCGGGTGCAGCGCGCGCGGGACGGCCTTGAGCCGGTAGCCCTTGCGGGTCGACGCGGCGAACGTGAACCCGGCGGCGCGCAGCTTCTCCAGCCGGGACCAGATCGCCACGCGCGAAACGCCGAGCTCCTTCGCGAGCCGGTCGCCGCTCACCGGCTCGTCGGCCGCGACGAGCAGGGCAAGGAGGATGCTGCTGTCGAGGTCGGTCATGTCAGCGCCAGTCGAGCCCGAGGTCGACCCAGGGGGCGGAGTGGGTGAGCGCGCCGCACGAGACGAAGTCCGGGGCCACCGCGCCGATCGCCGGCAAGGTCGCCAGGTCCACGCCGCCGCTGACCTCGACCCAGGCGCGGCCCCGGATGAGCGGCACCGTCGCGCGCAGCTGCGGCAACGTGAAGTTGTCGAGCAGGATCACGTCGGCCCCGGCCGCCAGCACCGGCTCCACCTGGTCGGGCCGGTCCACCTCGACCTCGACGAGGAGGTCGGGCCGCGCCGCGCGCGCGCGGGCGACGAGGGCCCGCAGCCGCTCGTCGGCCGTGGCGCCATCGGCGGCGACGTGGTTGTCCTTGATCATGATGCGGTCGAACAGGCCCAGCCGATGGTTATGGCCGCCGCCCTGCCCGACCGCGTACTTCTCGAGCATCCGGAACCCGGGCGTCGTCTTGCGCGTGTCGAGGAGGCGCGTCGGCGAAGCGCCGAGCGCGCGGACGTGCTCGCGGGTGCGCGTGGCCACGCCGCTCAGGCGCTGGAGGAAGTTCAGGAGGATCCGCTCGGCGGACAGCAATGCGGCCGCGGGCCCCTCGACCTCGGCCACGGCGGTCCCGGCGGCGACCTCGGCGCCCTCCGCGACGAGCGGCCGGCCGACGCAGGCCTGGTCGTAGGCGGCGAAGACGGGCCGCATCATCCCGAGGCCGGCGATGGTCAGCGGGCGGCGGGCCACGACGTGCGCGCGCGCGCGGCCGGCGCCCGCGAGCAAGGTCGCGGACGGATCGCCCTGGACGCCGGGACGCGTGGCGAGGCCGGCCCCGGCCAGGTCCTCGTCGCGGGCCAGCGCGGCGAACGCGCGCAGCCAACCCTCGTCCAGCTCGTCCCAACGGAGACGGCGGATGAGTCGGTCGGTCTGGCCCGGGTGGCGAGGCATCGGGCGACTTTACGGGAGCGCCCCCGGCGGGCAAGGGCGCTTACGGGAAGAACTTCTTGAACTTCTGGCGCCAAGATTCCGCGACCGGCGCCTCCACGTCGCCGCAGGCCTTCTGGTAGGCTTGCAGCGCGGCCTTCTGCTCGTCGGTCAGCTTCTTGGGCACGTCGATGTCGACGCGCACGAGGAGGTCGCCGGCGCCGTTGCCGCGGAGGTTGGGCATGCCCTCGCCGCGGAGGCGGAAGGTCGTGCCGCCCTGGGTGCCGGCGGGGATCTTGAGCACGGTCTTGCCCTTCAGCTTCGGGACGGCGATCGAGCCGCCGAGGGCCGCCACCGTGAACTTGACCGGGATCGAGGCCATCAGGTCGTCGCCGTCGCGGTCGAAGAGCTCGTGCTCCTGCACGGACACCACCACGTAGAGGTTGCCCGCGTCGGCGCCGCGCCGGCCGGCCGAGCCGTTGCCCGCGGAACGCAGGCGCGTGCCGGTGTCGACGCCGGGCGGGATGCGCACGGTCACGGTGGTGTCGGCGATGACCCGCCCTTCGCCGGAGCAGCCCTTGCAGGGTTTGTCGATGCGTTCGCCCTCGCCGCCGCAGGCCGGGCAGGTCTGGCGCATCTGGAAGAAGCCCTGCGACCGGATCACCTGGCCTTGGCCATGGCACGTCGGGCAGCGGCTCTTCTTGGCGCCGGCCTCGGCGCCGGAGCCGGCGCACTTGGCGCACGGCACGTGCTTGCGGTAGGGGATCTTCTTCTCGATGCCCTCGGCCGCCTCCTCGAGCGTGACGCGCAGGTCGACGCGCAGGTCCTCGCCGGAGTTGTCCTGGCCGCCGTCGCCGCCCCCGCCGAAGATATCGCCGAAGCCGCCGGCCCCGCCGAACATCTGGTTGAAGATGTCGCGCGGGTCGCCGCCGCGGAAGCCGCCGCCCGCGCCGGGCCCCGGGCCGCCGGCCCCGCCCTGCTCGTAGGCCGCGTGGCCCATGGCGTCGTACTGCTGGCGCTTGGACTCGTCGCCCAGCACCTCATAAGCCCGCGAAGCCTGCTTGAACTTCTCCTCGGCCTCCTTGTTCCCCGGGTTGCGGTCGGGGTGGTGCTCCATCGCCTTCTTGCGATAGGCCTTCTTGATCTCGTCGGCCGTCGCGCCCTTCGCGACGCCGAGGATGCTGTAGTAGTCGGCGGCCATCTCCGTGGATCAGGCTTGGGCGGGGCCGGTCGAGAGGAAGACGGCGGCCGGACGCAGCACGCGGTCATGGAGGGACCAGCCCGGGCGGGCGACCAGGGCGACCTGCCCCTCGGGCACGGTGGCGCTGGCCTGCTGGCCGACGGATTCGTGCCGGGACGGGTCGAAGGGCTGGCCCTGCGGATTGATCTCGGCGAGGCCGTGGCCGGCCAAGGTCGCGCGCAGCTGGTTGACCGCCATGCGGAAGCCCTCGGCGACGGCCTTGCCTTCCGGCTGCCTGGTCGCGGACTCCAGGCCGAGCGCGAGCGAGTCGAGCGCGGGGAGCAGGTCCTCGACGAGACCGGCGACGGCGAACTTGCGGAGTTCGTCGCGGTCGCGCTGGTGGCGGCGCTGCTGGTTCTGCTGGTCCGCGTGGCTGCGGAGCAAGGTGTCCTTGAGGCGCGCGACCTCGCCCTCGAGCTCGGCGAGGCGGAGCGCGGAATCGGCGGGGGTCGAAGGTTCGGGGGCGGGCGTGGGGTCGGTCATCGGAAAGGTCATTTTTCGCCGAGGAGCTTCTCGGTCACGGACGGGCGGAGGCGCTGCGAGCCCACGTCGAAGAGCAGCTGGGTGGCGGCCTTCGTGAGCTCCTTCTGGAGCATGGCCTGGAGGGGCTTCTGGACGGTCTCCTTCTCGTTGCGGTCGGTGACGTCGCGGGCCTCGAAGACGAAGTTGATGTCCTGGTCCAGCAGCACGCGGCGGCGGGCCGAGCCGTCGCCGCCGACCACGGTGAGGTGGCCCACGCGCACGCGGAGCCGGCCGATCTCATAGGGGCGGGACGCGGCGGGGGCGCCGGTCGCATCCGGGGCGGCGGCCGCGCGCGCCTCGGCCTTGAGCGCCTTGGAGAGGTCCAACGCGTTGTTGTCGCCGAGCAGCTCGAGGAGCTTGTCGGACTTGCCCGTCAGGACGACGCGGTCGATGTCGAGCTCGGCCTCATGGACCTTCTGGGGGCCCGTGCCGGCGAACGACCACGGGTCGACGTCGAGGTGGAAACGGCGGACTTTGAGGAACTCCCGCTCGCTCCAACGGGTCGGGTTGGTGAGCGTGAGGCCGCCGAAGGAAAGGCGGCCGACCAGCAAATTAGTGTCGTTCTCCTCGACCGTGAGGTGGGCGCCGGTCGCGTCGGCCAACGCGGAATCGACCAGGGCCGGCGAGAACCGGCCAAGGGCCCAGACCGCCAGGAGACCGGCCAGCAGGACGAAGAGCACCAGTCCGGCGAGGATGGTGAGCAGCTTGCGCAGCAGGATGCCGGAGCGGCGGACGGGAGGGACGTCGGACATGGTGACGGAGGAATTTCGAGCAATAGCCGTGCCAGCGGAGACGGTCAACGATGGAGGGGAAAAGCGGGCTTTTCCGGCCTCCAACGGGGACGCCCCCAAGCAAAAGACCCGCCGGCTCGAGGCAGGCGGGTCCTTCTGTCACGGGGCTGTCACGCCCCGATGGGGTTACTCGGCGACCGGAGCGGCCGGGGCGAGGACACCGCAGCCGATCTCATCGCCCGGGACGAGCTTGGGGGCCTTGTCCTGATTGGGGATGATGCCGACGACGATCATCTTGTCGTCGGAGCGGACGACCTCGACGAGGATGGCCTTGCCGTCCTTGACGAGTTGGAGGCGGGACTTGGGCTCGGGCTTCTCGGAGCGGGCGAGGGCAACGAGACCGGCGTCCTCGCGGACGGAGATGACGCGGGCCTTGCCGGCGTCCTTCGGGGGCTCGATCACGGTTTCCTTGGGGGTGACGGGCTTGGCGGATTCGCCGGCCGGGAGGTCCTTTTCCCACGAGAAACGGGTGGTCGTCACCGGGGCGCCTTCGGCGGCGGTGGCCGCCGGGGAGACGGTGGCGATGGTCGAACCATCCGGGGCGGAGGTGGAGGACCAAGGGCTCTTCAGGCCTTCGCAGGCGACGAGAAGGAAAGAGGTGGAGAGAAGAAGCAGGGAGCGCTGCATGGCGGTGGGGGAGGGACAAAGCGTCTTTTCCAGCCGAAAGGGAGTCAATCCCTAACACCCCCCGAACCGCCCGGGCGGCCCATCCGGCCAACGTAAGGCTTGCCGAAAGGGGGCGGGGCGGGCTTCCTCGATTGTCCTATGAGTAAGGAAGCCCTGAAATTGATGCTCGGCCTACCCAAGGGCAGCCTCGAGGAGGCCACCCTCGCCCTCTTCGCCAAGGCCGGCTTCCCGGTCGCCAAGAGCAGCCGTTCCTACCGCCCCTCCTTCGACGACCCGACCCTCGACGGCCGCTTCATCCGCGCCCAGGAAGTCGCCCGCTACGTCGAGCATGGCTTCTTCGACTGCGGCCTGACCGGCCAGGACTGGGTCCAGGAGAACGCCGCCGACGTCGTCCAGGTCTGCGAACTCATCTACAGCCGCGCCTCCGCCCAGAAGTCCCGCTGGGTCCTCTGCGTGCCCGAGGACTCGCCGGTCAAGACCGCCCGGGACCTCGCCGGCAAGCGCGTGGCCACCGAACTCGTCGAGACGACCCGCCGCTGGTTCAAGGCGCAGGGCGTCGAGTGCGACGTCGAGTTCTCCTGGGGCGCCACCGAAGTGAAGGTGCCCGAACTCGCCGACGCCATCGTCGACATCACCGAGACCGGTTCGTCGATCAAGGCCAACAAGCTCCGCATCGTCGCCCAGCTGCTCGAAACCACCACCGTGCTCGTCGCGAACAAGGCCGCCTGGGCCAACCCCGCCAAGCGCGCCAAGATCGAGCAGATCGTGCTCATGCTGCAGGGCGCCCTTGCCGCGCAGCACATGGTCGGCCTCAAGTTCAACCTCCCGAAGGCGCAGCTCGACTCGGTCGCCGCCGCCCTGCCCGCCCTGCGCAACCCGACGATCTCGCCGCTGAGCAACCCCGCATGGATCGCCGTCGAGACCATCATCGACGCCCGCCAGGCCCGCGAATTCATCCCGACCCTCAAGGCCGCCGGCGCCGAGGGCATCGTGGAATACCCGATCAACAAGCTCGTCTACTGACGTCCCGCCATGGCTGACTCCGTCCGCGTCGGTCTCGTCCAGCTCACCGCCGAGGACACCCCGGCGGCGAACGTGCGCAAGACCCTGCCCCGCATCGAGGAGGCCGCGGCCAAGGGCGCGAAGATCATCGGCCTGCAGGAGATGTTCACGACGAAGTACTTCTGCGTCACCCAGGACCCGCGGCACTTCGACCTCGCCGAGCCCATCGAGACCGGCCCGACCGTGACGGAACTCGCCCGGGTCGCGAAGCGGCTCGGCGTCGTCATCGTGGCCCCGCTCTTCGAGGCGCGCGGCAGCGAAGTCTACCACAACACCGCGGCCGTCATCGACGCCGACGGCACGGTGCTCGGCAAGTACCGCAAGATGCACATCCCGCAGGACCCGGGGTTCGAGGAGAAGTTCTACTTCACGCCCGGCGACCTGGGTTTCCGCAGCTGGCGGACCGCGCACGGCAACATCGGCGTCCTGATCTGCTGGGACCAGTGGTACCCCGAGGCCGCCCGCCTCACCGCGCTCGCCGGGGCCGACCTCCTGTTCTACCCGACCGCGATCGGCTGGCTGCCCGAGGAGAAGGCCGCCCTCGGCGCCGCGCAGCACAATGCCTGGGAAACGGTCCAGCGCGGCCACGGCGTCGCCAACGGCTGCTACGTCGCCGCCACCAACCGCGTCGGCACCGAAGGACGCACCCAATTCTGGGGCCAGAGCTTCGTCTCCGACCCCTACGGCGAGATCGTCGCCCGCGCGTCCGCCGACCGGGAGGAGGTCCTCCTCGCCGACTGCGACCTGGCCAAGCAGCGCGCCTTCCGCCGCATCTGGCCCTTCTTCCGCGACCGCCGCATCGACGCCTACGGCGACCTGACGCGCCGCCTGCGCGACTGACCTTCCGCATGGCCACGCCTCGCTCCCTCGGATTCCGCATGCCCGCGGAATGGGAACCCCAGTCCGCGACGTGGCTCTCGTGGCCGTCGAACGCCGCGCTCTGGCCCGGGCACTACGACCTCATCCCGGCGAAGTTCGCCGAGTTCGCCGCCGCGATCGCGCGCTTCCAGCCGGTGAAGATCAACGCGGCCGGCAGACTGCGCGCCGAGGCCGAGCGCGCGCTCCGGGCCGCGAAGGCCGACCTCTCCGTCATCGAGCTGACCGACATCGCCACGGACGACGTCTGGTGCCGCGACCACGGCCCGATCTTCGTGAAGAACGACGCCACGCGGGAGCTCGCGCTCACCGACTGGGAATTCCACGGCTGGGGCGGCAAGTTCGAGGCCTCGCTCGACAACCAGGTCCCGGGCAAGGTCGCCGCCAGGCTCGGCGTGAGGAAGTTCAGCTACCCGTTCGAACTCGAAGGCGGCGGCATCGAAGTCTCCGGCGACGGCCTGCTGCTCACCACCGAGGCCGTGCAGAACAACCCGAACCGCGCCGAAGGCCGGGACGACGCCGCGTTCCACGCGGCCATCCGCGACGGCCTCGCCGTCGACGAACTCCTCTGGATCGGCGAGGGCCTGGCCAACGACGACACCGATGGCCACATCGACAACCTCGCCCGCTTCATCGCGCCGCGGACGATCCTGGCGGTCAGCGAGTCCGACCGGGCCTCGCCGAACTACGCGCCGATGCGGGAGAACCTGCGCCGCCTGCGCGAACTGCGTCCCCGCGGCCAGCGTCTCGACGTCCTCGAGCTGCCGCTGCCCAAGCCCATCCGCCTCGCCGGCCGGGACCTCCCGCCCAGCCACGCGAACTTCCTCATCGTCAACGACGGCGTCCTCGTGCCGCTCTACGGTCAGGAATCGGACCAGGTCGCGATGGGCATCATCGCCGACTGCTTCCCCGGCCGAAAGATCGTGGGCCTCGACTGCCGCGTGCTGCTCATCGAAGGCGGCGCGCTGCACTGCCTCAGCCAGCAGCAGCCGGCGTAAGGCGGACGAGTTGATCCGTTCAACGGTTGATCGGTTGGCCGGCGGCGCAGCGTTTTCCGCTTAGGGCGGACCGGCGCGTGAAGTATCCGCGCGCGGCTAGGGGTTGGCGGTTGGCGGATGGTCGAGGAGGCATCAGGTACGATCGACCCAGCACTCGACTCAGCACTCAGCACTCTGTAATCTGTAATCCGCACTCCGTAATCTGCTGGCGCAGGGGACACGCGGGCAAGGAAGCGCGTCGCGGTTGAGCAATACCTTACCACGTGCAATCGACTCCGCACTCCCTACTCTTTCCGGCCGACCTTCGTCGCGCAGCCGCAACCGCCCCCGCAACCGCCGGCCTTGCGCCGGCGCGCGGCGGCGATCCAGCGGCGGACGAGCCAGCCGGCGGCGGCGCCGACGCAGGCGCAGACGAGGACGAAATCGAGGTTCATGCGGCGGGCGTCCAGCGGCTCACGACCTGGTAGACGAGGGCCGCGACGACCCAGGCCAAGACGGTCATGTAGAGGAAGGAACCAACGGCCCAGCGCCAACCGCCGGTCTCCTGGGCGAGCGTCGCGACGGTCGGGCCGCACTGCGAGCAGAGGGCGAAGAAGACCATCAGCGCGAGGACGGCGGCGAGCGAGAAGATCGGCGTGCCCGCGCGCGGGCCGGCGGACCACTTGGCGTCGCGCATCGCCTGCTGCAGGTGGCCGCTGTCGGCCTCGGCGCCCTCGCCGACGGAGTACGTGACGCCGAGCGTGGAGACGATGACCTCGCGGGCCGGGAAACTCGCCAGGACCCCGACCGTGATCTTCCAGTCGAAGCCGCAGGGGTCGAAGGCCGGCTGGACCGCCTTGCCGAAACGGCCCATCCAGGACTGCTCGATGTAGGCGGCCTGGGTGCGGGCGGCAAGGACCTCGGCGGAGGCGGTGGGCTCGGCCGCGCGGACGCGGTCGGCGACCCCCGGGTCGCGCGGGAAATACGACAGCGCCCACACGATGAGGGTGATGGCGAAGATGACCGTGCCAGCCTTCGAGATGAACTCGGCGGCATTCTGCCACATGCGCCACAGCACGTCGCGCGGCTTGGGGAGCTGGTAGCGGGGCAGTTCGAGCACGAAGGGCTGCGGCTTCACCTTGAGCACGAGGCGGGTCAGCACGAACGCGGTGGGGACGGCGAAGAGCAGCCCGACGCAGTGCATGCCGACCATGACGGCGGACTCCCAGCCGGAGCCGTAGAGCGGCCCGATGAACGCCGCGCACATGAGGGCGTACACGGGGAAGCGCGCCGAGCAGCTCATGAACGGCACGACGAAGGCGGTCGCGAGGCGGGCCTTGGGGTCCTCGATGGTGCGGGTCGAGAGCAGGCCGGGGATCGCGCACGCGAAGCCGGAGAGCATCGGGACGAAGCTCTTGCCGTTGAGGCCGCACCAGCTGAAGAGCCGGTCCATGATGAACGCGGCGCGCGCCATGTAGCCGCTGTCCTCGAGGAGGCCGACGAACAGGAAGAGGATCAGGATCTGCGGCAGGAAGACGAGGAAGGCCCCCACCCCGCCGAGCAGGCCGTCGGTCACCAGGCTCTGCAGCATCGGCGTGGCGTCGAGCGACGGGCCGACGACGCCCTTGAGGGCGTCCACGCCCGCCTGGATCCAGGCCATCGGGAATTTCGCGAGCCAGAACACCGACGCGAACATCCCGAGCATGATGCCCAGGAAGAGGATCGGGCCGAGGACGCGGTGCAGCAGCAGTCGGTCGACCGCGGCGGTGCGCCCGGCCTTGCCGACGCCTTCCGTGACCACGCCCTCGAGCGCCTTGCGGAGGCGGTCGTAATGGACGAGCGGCTCGGCGGCCAGGGGGTTGTAGCCCGAGCGCCGCACCTGTTCGCGCGCGGCGCGGAGGGCCGGTTCACGCCGTTCCTTGTCCCAGCCGAGGCGGTCGGGCAAGGTCGCGCCCGTGTCGAAGAGCAGGCGCTGGGCTTCGGCGG
>JBEBDN010000178.1:0-5792 GCA_041156945.1 Verrucomicrobiota bacterium
CGATCGGTGCCCTGGCCCTCGCCGCCGCCGCCCTCCGCCGCCGCCGCAAGCAGAAGGCCACCGACGCCTCCGCCCAGTAAGGGGAAGGGGAGTGGGAGATGCAGAAGGGCTGGGGCCAGGGACAGGGACAGGGTCAGGGACAGGGACAGGAATGAACCTAACGCCTGACCCTGACCCTGACGCCTGTTGTATCTCGGTCTCCAGGTAGGGACGAGCGACGACAGGGGATACGTGGGCACGTGGGCAAGGGGAGAGATCCAGAAGGGACAGGGCTAGGGCCAGGGCCAGGGACAGGATTGCGAACCTATCGCCTAACGCCTGACCCTGGCGCCTACTGTGTCTCGGTCTCTTGCTAGGGACGGGCAGCCCTGTCTGATGCCATGCAACCCAGCCCCGGCCCCAGCCCTAGACCCAGCCCTCGTGTCAGCCCTCCACCCATTTCCTTATCGTCCTCGGCCGCTTTTTCCGACCAATGTAGGGCCGCTTCCATGCATCGCCTTTTCGTCGAGAAGAAACCCGCGTTCCGGTCCGAGGCCGAGCACCTCCTCCGCGACCTCCAGGATTCGCTCCGCCTTCCCGGCCTGAAGACCCTCCGGATCCTCCAGCGCTACGACGTCGAGGGCGCGACCGAGGCCGCCATCCGCCAGGCGATCCCGACGGTCTTCGCCGAGCCGCCCGTCGACGACGTCACCGAGGGCTGCTTCCCCCTGGCCCCGGGCGAGACCGCGTTCGCCGTCGAGTTCCTTCCCGGCCAGTTCGACCAGCGCGCCGACTCCGCCGCCCAGTGCCTCCAGATCGTCGGGGGAGGGGAGCGCCCCGTCGTGGCCGCCGCCCGCACCTACGTCGTGAGCGGCGAACTGTCGCCGGCCGACCTCGCCCGCGTGAAGGCCTACCTGATCAACCCGGTCGATTCGCGCGAGGCCGACCTCGCCGTGCCGGCCTCGCTGCGCCGCGCGGCCCCGACCCCGAAGCCCGTCGCCTCGCTCACGGGCTTCCTCGCCAAGTCCGCCGCCGAGCTCGCCGCCCTCCGCAAGGAGCTCGGCCTGGCGATGTCCGACGCCGACCTGCTCTTCTGCCAGGCCCACTTCCGCGACCACGCCCGCCGCGAGCCCACGCTCACCGAGATCAAGCTGCTCGACACGTATTGGTCCGACCATTGCCGCCACACGACCTTCCTGGCGGAACTGAAGTCCGTGGAGTTCGCCGACTCGCCCCTGCTCGCCCCGTTCAAGGCCGCGTGGGAGCGCTACCAGCGCGTGCGCCTCGGCCTCAACCGCCAGGGGAAGCCGGTCTGCCTGATGGACATCGCGACCATCGCCGGCCGCGAACTCAAGCGCACGGGCGCGCTGGACGACATGGAGGATTCCGAGGAGGTGAACGCCGCCTCCATCGTGGTGCCGGTCGAGATCGACGGCCGCACCGAGGAGTGGCTGGTGATGTTCAAGAACGAGACGCACAACCACCCGACCGAGATCGAGCCGTTCGGCGGCGCCGCCACCTGCCTCGGCGGGGCCATCCGCGACCCGCTGTCGGGCCGTTCCTACGTCTACCAGGCGATGCGCGTCACCGGCGCGGCCGACCCGCTGACCCCCTACGACCGCACGCTGCCGGGCAAGCTCCCGCAGCGCAAGATCACCACCGGCGCCTCCGCCGGCTACTCCTCCTACGGCAACCAGATCGGCCTCGCGACCGGCCTGGTGTCCGAACACTACCACCCGGGCTACGTCGCCAAGCGCATGGAGATCGGCGCGGTCGTCGCCGCCGGCCCGCGCCGCTGCGTGCGCCGCGAGGCCCCGGCCCCGGGCGACGTCATCGTGCTCGTCGGCGGCCGCACCGGCCGCGACGGCGTGGGTGGCGCGACGGGTTCGTCGAAGGAGCACACCGAGACCGCGCTCCAGAATTCCGCGGAGGTGCAGAAGGGCGACGCGCCGACCGAGCGCAAGCTGCAGCGCCTCTTCCGCGACGAGTCGGTCAGCGCGCTGATCAAGCGCTGCAACGATTTCGGCGCCGGCGGCGTCTCCGTCGCCATCGGCGAACTCGCCCCGTCGCTGCACGTCCACCTCGACCGCGTCCCGCTGAAGTACGACGGGCTGGACGGCACCGAGATCGCCCTGTCCGAATCCCAGGAGCGCATGGCCGTCGTGCTGCACCCGAAGGATGTCGCGGCCTTCCTCGCCGCCGCCCGCCGCGAGAACCTCGAGGCCGTCCCGGTGGCCGACGTCACCGACTCCGGCCGCTTGATCATGGAGTGGCGCGGCCAGCGGGTGGTCGACATCGCCCGCGACTTCCTGGACACGAACGGGGTCACCCAGTCGGCCACCGCCTCGGTCGCCGCCCCGGATGCCTCAAAATCCCCCTTCCAGGCGCCCGCCCAGGCTGTTTCGGCCGCGGACCTGAGGAAAGCCCTGTCCGACCTCCCCAACGCCTCCCAGCGGGGCTTGGTGGAGCGTTTTGACGCCTCCATCGGGGCCAACACGGTCCTGCACCCCTTCGGCGGGGCCACCCAAAGCACCCCGCAGGAGGCCATGGCGGCCAAATTGCCCGTTTTGGGCGGGGAAACCGAGGCCTGCACCATCATGGCCTACGGGTTCAATCCCGAGGTCGCCCAGTGGTCCCCGGGCCATGGCGCCGTCTGCGCGGTCGTCGAGTCCCTGGCCCGCCTGACCGCGGCCGGCGGCGACCCCGCCCGCGCCCGCCTGACCCTCCAGGAATATTTCGAGAAACTCGGGTCCGACCCCAAGCGCTGGGGCAAGCCGCTCGTCGCCCTGCTCGGCGCCCTCGAGGCCCAGCTCGAGTTCGGCACCGCCGCCATCGGCGGCAAGGACTCGATGTCGGGTTCCTTCAAGGACCTCGACGTCCCGCCGACGCTCGTCTCGTTCGCGATCGTCCCGGGCAAGGCCAGCCAAGTGCTCTCGGCCGAGTTCAAGCAGGCCGGTTCCACGGTTGTCGTCGTCGACGTGCCTCGCACCGCCGCGCTGCTGCCCGACCTCGCGGTCGCGCGCACGCGCCTCGCCGCGGTCCACGCGCTCATCAAGGCCGGCAAGGTCCGCGCCGCCGCCGCCGTCCGCCAGGGCGGGGTGGGGCACGCGCTCGCCCGCATGGCCTTCGGCAACCGCATCGGCGTCGCCCTCGCCGCCGCGCCCGCCGCCGATTTCCTGATCCCCGCCTACGGCTCCCTCGTGCTCGAGGTGGCGTCCGCCGCCGAACTCGGGTCGCTGCCGCACCGCGTGCTCGGCCAGACCACCGCCGCCCCCGCGCTGGCGTGGCCCGGCGCCTCCCTCGACCTCGCCGAGCTGCTCGCGGCCCATGAGGCCGTGCTCGAGCCGGTCTTCGCGACCAAGGCCTCCGAGCCGGCCGGCGCGCCCGCCCCGCTTGCCTTCACCGTCCGCTCCGGCCTCAAGCCCAAGGTCCGCGTGGCCAAGCCGCGCGTGATCATCCCGGTCTTCCCCGGCAGCAACTGCGAATACGACACCGCCCGCGCGTTCCGCCTCGCCGGCGCCGAGCCCGAGATCCTCGTCCTGCGCAACCTCGACGCCGCCGGCCTCGGCGAGTCGCTCCAGGCCTTGGCCGTGGCCATCGGGCGCGCGCAGATCCTCATGATCCCCGGCGGCTTCTCCGCGGGCGACGAACCGGATGGCTCCGGCAAGTTCATCGCCGCCGTCTTCAAGTCGCCCGTCGTGCGCGACGCCACCATGGACCTGCTGAAGTCCCGCGACGGCCTCATCCTCGGCATCTGCAACGGCTTCCAGGCCCTCATCAAGACGGGCCTCGTGCCCTTCGGCGAGATCCGCGACGTCGACGCCGCCGCGCCGACCCTCTTCCACAACCGCATCGCGCGGCACATCTCCCGCTACGCGCACACGCGCGTTGCCTCGGTGAAGTCGCCCTGGCTCGCGCGCCTGGAGGTCGGCCAGGTGCACAACATCCCGCTGTCGCACGGCGAAGGCCGCTTCACCGCCTCGCCCGCCGTCATCGCGGAGCTCGCGAAGAACGGCCAGGTCGCCTTCCAGTACTGCGACCCCGCCGGCGTGCCCTCGAACCGCATCGAGTTCAACCCCAACGGCTCCGTCGAGGCCATCGAAGGCATCACCAGCCCGTGCGGTCGCGTCCTCGGCAAGATGGGCCACTCGGAGCGCGTCGGCGCCCACGTCGCGAAGAACCTCCCCGGCCACAAGCACCAGCCGCTGTTCCAGGGCGGGGTGGAGTATTTTGGCTAAGCGGCCAAAGGCTGTTTAGCAGAAGGGCCAGGGTCAGGAATGCGGATTCTCTCCCGCCCCAGCACTCCGCGCCACTACTCAGTACTCTGTAATCAGTACTCTGTACTCTGCGGGCCAAGCAGGGGGCAAGTGGGCACGGTGACACGTGGGCAAGGGCGTAGCGTTTGCCTCTAGGTAGGGACGAGCGAGGACAGGGGGCACGTGGGTAAGGGGACACGTGGGCAAGGGGAGAGATGCAGAAGGGCCAGGGACAGGGACAGGGCTCGGGAATAGGGAGTGGGAATCTAACTCCTCCCGCTATGCTTGTGCATTCCGTACTCCGTAATCAGTACTCTGCACTCTATTCGGCCTCCATCCCTAGAGCATCCTCCTCATCTCCGGACACTTGCGGTGAGGGCGACTCTCGCGAGTCTGCGCGGCCCATGGGCACTTTGCTTCGATTTCCCTCCGGTCCCGCTCTTGCCAACCGTACGCTAAACCGTACGCTTGAATGTATGGCCCACGTCTCCGCCACCAAGGCCCGCGCCCAACTCTATCGTCTCATCGACGCGGCGGCCCACGAGCCGATTCATATCACCGGCAAGCGCGGCAACGCCGTCCTGATCTCGGAGTCGGACTGGCGCAGCCTGCAGGAGACCCTCCACCTTTCTTCCATCCCGGGCATGAAGGCTTCCCTGCGGAAGGGGCGGGCGGAGCCCCTCGCCAAGTGCAAGCGCAAGCTGACCTGGTGAGTTGGGAACTCGTCTATACCCGTCAGGCGATCAAGGATGCGCGACGGCTGGCCCAAGCGGGCCTGCGCCCCAAGGCGGAGGCCCTGCTGGAGGTCCTACGGCATAACCCGTTCAAGGTCCCGCCGCCCTACGAGAGCCTCGTCGGCGACTTGGTCGGTCTCCACTCCCGCCGGATCAACCTGACCCACCGCCTCGTCTACGAAGTCCTCAAGGAGCGCAAGACCGTCAAGGTCCTGCGCCTCTGAACGCATTATGGCGAATAGGGAAAGGCGAGGAATAGGGGACACGTGGGCAAGGGGTGAGATGCAAAAGGGCTAGGGGGAGAGATTCGGAAGGGCCGGGGCCAGGGCCAGGAATGCGAAACTATAGCCTAATTCCTAACACCCACTGCCTAACGCCTGACCCTGACCCTGACGCCTATTGAATCTCGGTGCCTCAGGTAGGGACGAGCCTCGCTGCTCGTCCGCCAGAATCGGCTCAGTATGGGGTCAGGCACATCATCGCTGCGCGAGATGAAGCCAGACCCCGCGCCTTCGCCACGGCCGACCGGGGCGGTCAGCCTTAGCTGATAGGAAGGAGAGATGCAGAAGGGACAGGGAGTAGGGAGTGGGGATCTAACTCCTCCCCTATGCCTCTGCGCTCCGTAATCCGTAATCCGTAATCAGTACTCCGTACCCTACACTCGATCCAGTCCTCGGCCCGCACCACGCGCGGGTTCCCCCTACTTCACCGGCAACTTATCCACGTCGACCTGGGGCGGGGCCTTGCTTTCGGGGATCTGCAGCATGACGCCGCGCTTACCCTTGGGCTCGCCGTAGCCGCCGGTGCTGAGGACGACGCCGTT
>JBEBDN010000179.1:0-7857 GCA_041156945.1 Verrucomicrobiota bacterium
TGCAGGATGGTGCCGCCCGGGGTCTCGTAGACGCCGCGGCTCTTCATGCCGACGAAGCGGTTCTCGACCATGTCGACGCGGCCGACGCCGTGACGGCCGCCGAGCTTGTTGAGCGTGCGCATGACGCCGAGGGGATCGAGCTTCTTGCCGTTGACGGCGACGCAGTCGCCCTGGCGGAACTCGAGTTCGACGTACTCCGGCTTGTTCGGGGCGTCCTCCGGGGAGACGGAGAGCTTGAACATGGCCTTGTTCGAGGGGTGGAAGGCGTCCATCCACGGATCCTCGAGGATGCCGGCTTCGTAGGAGATGTGGAGGAGGTTACGGTCGGAGGAGTAAGGCTTCTTGGCGCTGGCCTCGACCGGGATCTTGTTGTCGGCGCAGTAGGCGATCATCTCGGCGCGACCGGGGAAGTCCTTGCGGAACGCTTCGTTGCGCCAAGGGGCGATGATCTCGAGGTCAGGGGCGAGGGCGGCGCAGGTGAGTTCGAAGCGGACCTGGTCGTTGCCCTTGCCGGTGGCGCCGTGGGCGATGGCGGTGGCGCCTTCCTTGCGGGCGATCTCGACCATGCGCTTGGCGATGAGCGGGCGCGCGATGGAGGTGCCGAGGTAGTACTGGCCTTCGTAGATGGCGCTGGCCTGCATCATCGGGAAGATGAAGTCGCGGGCGAACTCGGCCTGGAGGTCGTCGACGTAGAGCTTGGAGGCGCCGGTCTTCATGGCCTTCTGCTTGAGGCCCTTGAGTTCGTCTTCCTGGCCGATGTCGGCGCAGAAGGCGATCATCTCGGCGTCATGCTTGTCCTTGATCCAGGAAAGGAGGACGGAGGTGTCGAGGCCGCCGGAGTAGGCCAGGACGATTTTCTTCTTCTTGCTCATGGTAGTGGTATGGGAAAATCAGCCGCGGTGCGCGGCGAGGTGCGCGAGGATGGCCTTCTGCACGTGCAGACGGTTCTCGGCTTGGTCGAAGATGATGCTCTGCTTGCTCTCGAGCACTTCGGCGGAGACCTCCTCGCCGGGGTGGGCCGGCAGGCAGTGCATGAAGTAGGCGGAGGGCTTGGCCAGGGACAGCAGCTTCGCGTTGACCTGGTAAGGCTGCATGAGCTTCAGGCGTTCGGCCTTCTCGGCCTCCATGCCCATGCTCACCCAGACGTCGGTGTAGACCATGTCGGCGCCCTTGACAGCGGCGGCGGGGTCGGTCGAGAACGTGAAGGTCTCGGCGAGGCCGTCCTTCCTGAGCTGGGCGCGGATCTCGGCGCCGGGCTCATAGCCGGCGGGGCCGGCGAGCGCGACCTCGACGCCCAGGGCGGCGCCGCCGAGCACGAACGAGTTGGCCATATTGCAGGCGGTGTCACCGAGGAAGGCGACCTTCTTGCCCCGCAGCGAGGCGGCATACTGCTCCGGACGGCCGGGTGCGTAGCGCTCGGCGAGCGTGAACATGTCCGTCAGGAACTGGCAGGGATGCAGGAAGTCCGACAGCGCGTTGACGATGGGCATCGTGCCGCGCTGGGCGAACTCCTCGAGCAGGCTGTGCTCGTGGCAGCGGATGACCATGCCGTGCAGGTAGCGGGACAGGACGCGCGCGGTGTCCGCGACGGTCTCGCCGCGCGAGAGTTGGAGGTCGTCGGCGTTGAGCATCACCGGCAGGCCGCCGAGCTCATGGACTCCGACCTGGAAGGAGACGCGCGTGCGGGTGCTCTTCTTGAAGAACATCAGGCCCCAGGACTGGTGGGCGAGGGCGGTGCCGGCGGCGCGGCCGCGGCCGGCCTTGAGGGCCGCGGCGGCGGCGAAGACCTGGGCCATCTCGGCCGGGCTCAGGTCGGTCTCCTTGAGGAAATGACGCATCGCGGAAAGCGTTGGAACATACCCCACCGGCCACGTTTGGACAGCGGAAAATAAGGGCGGGGGAACGCTCAGGCCGCCCGCCAACCGCCGAGGACCCGGCGCAGGATAGCCACGGCCTCGGCCAGCTCCTCCGGCGAGGCGTTGAGCGGAGGCAGCAGGCGGACCGCCACGCCGCCGGCCGGCGCGGTGAGGAGGCCGGCCTCGCGGAGGGCGGCGACGACCGGAAGCGGGTCGACCTGCAGGATGACGCCGACCATGTAGCCGGCGCCGCGGACTTCCTTCACGAGGTCGGGCCGTAGGGCGACGAGTTCGCGCAGCGCGGCATGCCAGGCGACGGAGCGCTCGGCGACCTTCGCCACGAGCTGCTCGCCCTCGAGGATCTCGAGCACGGCGAGGCCGGCGGTGGCCGCGAGGGCGCCGCCGCCGAAGGTGGTGCCATGCGAGCCCGCCTGGAAGAGATCGTCGTGCGGGGGGGCCATCCAGATGGCGCCGATGGGGAAGCCGCCGCCGAGGCCCTTGGCCATGGCGATGGCGTCGGGCTTCACGCCGGCGTGCTCGAAGGCGAAGAACTTGCCGGTGCGGCCGATGCCGCACTGGATCTCGTCGAGCATGAACAGGACGTTGCGGGCCCGGCAAAGCTGCTCGACGCCGCGCAGGAACTCGGGCGTCGCCGGGTTGACGCCGCCTTCGCCCTGGATCGACTCGATCAGGACGGCGGCGGTGGTCCGCGCGTCGATGGCCTTGTCCCAGGCGGCGAGGTCGTTGAGCGGCGCGGCGGTGAAGCCGGACAGCAGCGGGCGGAAGCCCTTCTGGATCTTCTCCTGGGGCGTGGCGGACATGCCGCCGAACGTGCGGCCGTGGAAGGCCTTCTCGGCGACCACGACGCCGATGCAAGCGCCCTCGGCGCCGGCCTTGCGCTGGCCGTGGAGGCGGGCGAGCTTGAGGAGGCCCTCGTTGGCCTCGGCGCCGCTGTTGCAGAAGATCGCCCGGCCGGGGCCGCAGCGCCGGGCGAGCGCCTGGGCGAGCTCGCCCTGCGGCTCGTTGCGGTAGAGGTTGCTGACGTGGACCAGCTTGCCGGCCTGCTCGGCCACGCGCCGCACCCAGTGCGGGTGGGCGTGGCCGACGGCGTTGACGGCGATGCCGGAGGCGAAATCGAGGTAGCGCTTGCCGGCCGCGTCCCACACGAGGGTCCCCTGCCCCTTCACGAGCGTGATGGGCGGGGCGCCGTAGTTGTGGGCGACGTGGGCCGCGTACAGCGCGGCGGCGGGATCGGGGGGCGTTCCGCTCATCAACCGTGGACGATTTCGGTGCCGATGCCCTTGTCGGTGAAGACCTCGAGCAGGAGCGCGTGGGGCACGCGGCCGTCGATGAAGTGCACGCGGCGGACCCCTTCCTTCAGGGCCTTCACGGCGCTGTCGACCTTGGGGATCATCCCGCCGGCGATGACGCCCTTGCGCTTGAGCTCGTCGACCTCGCCGACCTTGAGCGTGGCGATGAGCGAGGCCGGATCCTTCGGGTCGGCCAGCAGGCCGGGGACGTCGCTCATGAAGATCAGGCGGCGGGCCCGGAGGGAATGCGCGACCGCGGCGGCGGCCACGTCGGCGTTCGTGTTGTAGGCTTGGTCGTCGGCGTCGAGGGCGATGGGCGAGACCACCGGCAGGTGGCCGTCGGCCAGCGCCTTCTTGATCAGCTTCGTCTTCACGAACTTGATGTCGCCGACGAAGCCGAGGTCGACGGGGGCGCCCTGCTCGTCCGCGCCGTAGAGCTTCTCGCAGAGGTTGACGTGGTTGCCGGGCATGCCGAGGGGGTTGGCCCCGCGGGCGCGCAGGGATTCGCAGATCTGGCCGTTGATCTCGCCGTTGAGGGTCTCCTCGACGATCTTGACGGTGGCGGCGTCGGTCACGCGCATGCCGCCGCGGAACTCGGACTTCAGGCCGGCCTTGTCCATGGCGCGGGTGATGGCCTTGCCGCCGCCGTGCACGACGACGACCTGGATGCCGACGGCGGCGAGGAAGGCGATGTCCGTGGCCACGCGGTCGCGGCCCTCGGGGTTCGGGTCGTCCATGAAGCTGCCGCCGTACTTCACCACGAAGGTGGAACCGCGGAACTTGTGGATGTAGGGAAGCGCCTCGAGGAGGACCTCGGCTTTCTGCGCGGCGGGAGTGCTCATCGGTCGGAGCGGGAGTGTCGACAGGGCGGGCGGGCGAGACAAGGGGGAAAACCCGGGCTCACTCGCTCTTGTTGTAGTTCACGTAGCCGTCGGTGAGGTCGGCCGCGAGGAGGCGGAACTTCGCGTCGCCGAGGTGGAGGTCCAGGCGGACGGCGAAGCGGGCGGCCTTCACGACCTGCTTCCACCGGGGCTTGTTCTCGGGCAGCGGCCGGCCGGCGAGGACGGCGGGGACGTCGTCGTAGAAGATGTCCAGCTTCGCCTCGTCGAGGCCGGTGCGGGCGTACCCGGCGGCGTCCGCGAGGCGGCCCCAGTTCGGGTCTTCGCCGAACCAGGAGGACTTCACGAGGAGGGAATTGCCGATCGCGCGGGCGATCTTCTCGGCGTCGGCGCGGGTGCGCGCGCCCGCGATCTCCACGGCCACGACCTTGGTGATCTTCTCGCCGTCGCCGACGATCTTCTCGGCGAGGGCGAAGCAGACCTTGTCGAGGGCCTCCTGGAAGAGCGCGCGCAGGGCGGCGGGGGCCGACGCCCCGACGGGCACGCCGGACACGCCGGAGGCGAGGAGCAGGACGGTGTCGTTGGTGGACATGTCGCCGTCGACGCTGACGCAGTTGAAGGATTGGTCGGCGGCGGACTTCAGCGCGGCCTTGAGCTCGGCGGGCGCGGCGGCGGCGTCGGTGCAGACGAAGGCGAGCATCGTGGCCATGTTGGGCTCGATCATGCCGGCGCCCTTGGCGATGCCGGCGACGGTGACGACCTTCCCTTCCCAGGAGAACCGCGCGGTGCAGCTCTTCGGGCGGGTGTCGGAGGTCAGGATGGCGTTGGCCGAGCGCACGCCTTCGGCGGCGTCGCGCGACAGGCGGGCGGCCGACTCCGTGATGCCGGCGGCGACCTTGGCCATCGGCAGGAGCTCGCCGATGCGGCCGGTGGAGCAGACGAGGAAGGCGTCCTCCGGCGCGCCCACGGCGGCGGCGGAGAGCTTCGCCATCGCGGCGGCGTCGGCGTCGCCCTGGGCGGCCGTGCAGGCGTTGGCGTTGCCGCTGTTGCCGACGATGCCGCGGACCCGGTCCGCGGAGACGGCGAGGACCCGCTGGCAGAAGCGTACCGGGGCGGCCTTCACGTCGTTGGTCGTGAAGACGCCGGCGGCCGCGCACGGGCGGTCGGCGACGACGAGCGTGAGGTCGAGCCGGTCGGTCGCCTTGTTGCGGATGTCGCAGCCGGCTGCGCCGACGCGGAAGCCGGGGACGTCGGTGAGCCCGGGGGAATCGTTGGTGAACTCGAGGGACATGGGGAAGGTTCTCAGCGCAGGCCTTCGGCCTCGGGCCAGCCCATCATCAGGTTCAGGCACTGGACGGCCTGGCCGCCGGCGCCCTTGAGGAGGTTGTCGATGACGGACGTGATGATGAGGTTGCCGGTGCGGGCGTCGGCGACGACGGAGCAGGCGACCCGGTTGGTGCCGGCCACGTGGGCGGTGTCGGGGAAGTCGCCCGACTTGAGCAGCGTCACGAAGGGTCGGCCGGCGTAGACGGCCCGCCAGGCGGCCTCAACCTGCGCGGCGGTGATGCCGGGCGCGGGGACGACGATGGTGGTGGCGATGCCGCGGTGCATCGGCGCGAGGTGCGGGTTGAACTGCACCACGACCGGCTGGCCGGCGGCCGCGCCGAACTGCTCCTCGATCTCGGCGATATGCCGGTGGCCGGGGAGGCCGTAGGCCTTGATCGAGCCATCGCGCTCGGAGAAGAGGAAGGCGACGTCGGCCTTCTTGCCGGCGCCGGAGACGCCGCTGTAGGAGTTGATGACGACCTGGCCGGGCGCGGGCTTGAGCAGGCCGGCGCGCAGGAGCGGGACGAGCGGCACCTGGATGCTGGTCGGGTAGCAGCCCGGGCAGGCGATCAGCGGGGCGGACTTCCAGGCGTCGTCCGTCTGCAGCTCGGGGATGACGTAGCGGGCCTGCGCGGCGAGCGCCGGCGCGGGGTGGTCATGGCCGTAATACTTCTTGTACAGGGCGAGGTCGCGGAGGCGGAAGTCGGCGGAGAGGTCGAGCACGCGCTTGCCCGCGGCGACGAGCGGCGCGGCGTATTCGGCGGCGACGCCGTGCGGGAGCGCGAGGAACCAGACGTCCACGTCGGACTGCGCGCACTCCGCGGGCGAGGAGGCGACGAAGGCCAGCGCCGGGTCGACCACGCCGCGGAGCCGCGGCAGCTCGTCGGCCACGGCCTTGCCCGCCAGCGTGCGGGAGCAGACGGCGGCGAGGCGGACGCGCGGGTGGCGGGCGAGCACGCGGACGAGCTCCTCCCCGGTGTAGCCGGAGGCGCCGACGATGCCGACTTTGGTCAAGGGGGAGGTCATGGCGGAAGGATGGCGGTGGGACGTGACGAATTGATGGGCGGAGGAGGGAAACTGGGCAACAAAAAGGCCCCGGGGTGCCGGGGCCTTCGTCGTTCCTGTCTCGGGCGGCTTAGCGCTTCGAGAACTGGAAGCGCTTGCGGGCGCCGGGGCGGCCGGGCTTCTTGCGCTCGCGCATGCGGCCGTCGCGGGTCAGCAGGCCTTCCTTCTTGAGGGGGGCGCGGAGGGTGGCGTCGAGCTTCTGGATGGCGCGGGCGAGGCCGTGCGAGATCGCGCCGGCCTGGCCGTTGGGGCCGCCGCCGATGACGTTCACGGTGACGTCGACCTGGCCTTCGAGACCCGCGGTGCGGATCGGGAGGGTGGCGGACTTAACGAGGGCCTCCGTGTAGAGGTACTCCTCGGCGGGCTTGCCATTGATGGAGATGGAGCCGGTGCCGCGGGAGAGGCGGACGCGGGCCGAGGCGGTCTTGCGACGGCCGACGGCGGTGATGGCGGAGGACTTGGCGCTCATGTCAGGTGGGGCAGGGGCTTAGCCCTTGAAGGGAACCGGGTTGGCGGCGGCGTGCTCGTGCTGCTCGCCGGCGTAGACGCGGAGCTTGGTGAGCATGTCGTTGGCGAGGCGGTTCTTCGGGAGCATGCCCTTGACGGCGTGGGTCACGAGGAACTCGGGGCGCTTGGCGCGCATCGCGGCGGCCGTACGGCGGTAGGCGGTGCCGACCCAGCCGGTGTAGAACATGTAGGTCTTGTCCTGCTCCTTGGCGCCGGTGAGGCGGACCTTGTCGGCGTTGATGACGATGACGTAGTCGCCGGTGTCGACGTGGGGGGTGTAGGTGGGCTTGTGGCGGCCGCGGAGAATGTTGGCGATCTTGACGGCGAGGCGGCCGAGGACCTGGTCCTTGGCGTCGACGACGTACCAGGTCTTGTCCTTGAGCTGCACGTTCTTGGCTAGCGTGGTCTTCATAAAGAGGGAAAGCGGGAACATGGGAAAGCCCCCCCCTCCGTCAATACCCGAATGCGCCCCGGGACCGGGAAGCCGGAAAATACCCAAAAACAAGGGAGGCGCGGTCGAAACCGCGCCCCCCCGGGAGTCGCCTAAGCCTAGGGGCTTAGAACTTGAAGTTGGCGAAGACCTTCAGGAAGGCGGCCGAACCCTGCACGGCGGGCTGGCCGTCCGTATTGTAGGCGTAGTTCAGGCCGGCACCGACCACGGCCCCCTGGCCGACGGCGCGGGTCACGTCGATCGAGGCGCCGAGGTAGACGTAGGAGTTCTTGACGTTGGAGCCGTCGCCGTCGGCGTCATTGGCGTCGGAGAGGCCGAGGTTGGCCTTGACGACCACATCGAAGCCCGGGAGGCCGAGGTCGGCGCCCTTGAAGGACTTGGAGGCGGCGAGGTCGACGGTGAACTCCTCGAGGTCGGTGCTGTAATAGAGGGTCGCGACCGGGGCGAGGGGGAGGGACTTGAAGGACTGGCCGATGTAGATCTCGCGGTTGGACTCGAGGAGG
>JBEBDN010000180.1:0-3148 GCA_041156945.1 Verrucomicrobiota bacterium
CGATGGACAAGCCGGTCGCCGGCCTCCTCAAGGACCTCAAGGCCCGCGGCCTGCTCGAGGATACGCTCGTGGTCTGGGGCGGCGAGTTCGGGCGCACCCCGATGTCGGAGAAGGGCGACGGCCGCGACCATAATCCGACCGGCTTCACGATGTGGATGGCCGGCGGCGGCGTGAAGGGCGGCCAGACCATCGGCACCACGGATGAACTGGGCCTCCGCGCCCAGGAGACCCCTCTGCACGTCCACGACCTGCACGCCACCATCCTCTGGCTGCTGGGCATCGACAACATGGGACTGACCTACCGCTACAAGGGTCGCCCGGAGCGCCCGACCCAGAACGAGGGCGAGCCTTATAAGAAAATCGTCGGCTGACCGATGCGCCCAACCTCGCTCACCCTCCTCCTGCTGGCCGTCGCCGCAGGCGCCATCGAACACCGCATCAAACCAGGCGAAGACCCGCAGGCGATCCTCGACGCGGCCGCGCCAGGCGACAAACTCACCTTCCTGCCGGGCCTACACCAGCACGGGCTGAAGAAGCACCGGTCGATCCTCTACGTGGACAAGCCCATCGAGATCGAGCTGCTGGCCGGAGCGACCCTCAAGCTCGCCGACGGCGTCTGCCAAAAGGAGGGCGTCGGCGAGATCACGACCGACCAGGATTCCGGCAAGAAACTCGACGACCTCGAGGTCGGCGGCGCCTTCGACCTCCGCAAGGGCAAGGTCGAAGGGTCGGAGCTGTTCGGCAGCACGGTCTACACGCTCATCGTGACCGGCGGCAAGGACGGCGCGCCCGACACGCTCGCCTGGGGCGACGGCAAGCTGTTCGACACCCCCCACCAAGGCATTCCGCTTACCGGCGACTGGCAGGAACTGAGCCACGGCGTGAAGGTCCGCTTCGCGAACAAGACCGGCCACGGCGCACGCAGCCTCTGGTTCGTCTCCTACGACGCCCCCGAGGCCTACGGCATCCGCATCGGCCACGGACGGCAACGGGATTACATCTCCGGCGTACGCCTCACCGGCACGGGCACCATCGACCTGAACGCCACCCGCAACGACCTACCCAGCGGACTGGTGAAGAACATCAACGCCTGCGTGCTTATCCATGGCCGCGTGCGCAACGTGCTCGTCGAAGGCATCACGATGACCGACACCATGCGCGCGGTGATGATGTACGGCGAGCACTCGGGGAAGTTCCTGCCGGGCGGCAAGGTCGGCCCCGGCGAATCGTTCGACGCCGAGAACATCACGGTCCAGTTCACCCGCACCCTCAACCCCAACGGCAGCGGGACCCTGCTCGGCCACCCTTCCTTCCGCGGCGGGCTGCGCAACGTCCGCTGCAACCACAACTATTTCGAGACGAAGCTCACCGCCATCGAGCCTAACTTCAACCTCGATGGCTATGAGGTCATCGGGAACCACATCAAGAGCGACGGCGAGGCCATCCACTGCTGGCGCCACTCGAAGAACGGCGTCATCGCCGACAACCTCCGCCTCGGCGACCCGACCTTCCGCAAGGTCGTCAGCGTCAACGCCCCCGCCGGCTGGGAAGCGCCGATGCCGCCGGTCATGCGGAACAACCGGAACGCCCTCGGCGACCGCGCCCAAGGCCCCGTCACCAGCCTCGAACCCGTGCCCTTCGGCCGTCGCCTGCTGGTCAGCGACTACGTGGGCAACCAGGTGGCCATCATCGCCGCCGACGGCCGGGTCGAATGGTCCACCCCCGCCGAGAAACCCCAGGATTGCTGGCTCCTCCCCAACGGCAACGTGCTGTTCAGCCACGTCAAGGGCGCCAAGGAAGTGCGGCCGGACCAGTCGATCGCCTGGCAATACGTCGCCGAGGCCAAGACCGAGATCCAAGGCTGCCAGCCGCTGCCCGACGGCCGCGTGCTCGTGGTCGAATGCGGCCCGGGTCGCCTCCTCGAGGTCGGGCGCGACGGCAAGATCGCCAAGGAGATCAAGGTCCCGCTGACGCCGACCATCAAGACCCACGAACAGATGCGCGGTTGCCGCAAGACGGCCGACGGACGCTACCTCGTGAGCGCGAAGGGCGACCGCGCCGTCCTCGAGCTCTCCGCCGAAGGCAAACTGCTCCGCTCCCTGGCGGTACCCGGCGATGTCCACGACGTCCGCGAGCTCGCCAACGGCCACTGGCTGGTCGCCCTCGGCGAAGGCGATGGAGTCGTGGAATACGACCGCGCCGGCAAGGTCGCCTGGAGCCTCGGCCGCGACGAGATTCCCGGCAACCACCTTTACCTGGCCAGCTCCGTCGAGCGCCTCCCGAATGGGCACACCCTCGTGATGAACTGGCTCGGCCACGGCCACCTCGGCGCCACCGCCCAGATCTTCGAAGTCGACGCGCAGAAGAAGCCCGTCCGCCAGTTCACGGATCACCGCCGGTTCACC
The DNA here is from genome assembly GCA_041156945.1 of Verrucomicrobiota bacterium. Taxonomy (GTDB): domain Bacteria; phylum Verrucomicrobiota; class Verrucomicrobiia; order Opitutales; family UBA953; genus UBA953. The sequence continues at coordinate 2,406 of JBEBDN010000180.1, forward strand.
AGCATCAACCATATCCAGGTATTGGAGTAAGCGGTTAGCGGATAGCGGTTGGCGGTCAGATAAATACCTTCTCATGCATCGGGTAGGGGCAGCACCGCGTGCTGCCCTAGTTGCACTGGGTAGGGTCGGGACTGCCTCACGACATCGCGGCCTTGGCTGGACTGGAGACTCGGAACTCAAGGGGAGACCGGGAACTGGGATGAATACGGCAGGTATAATAAGCCTACGCCCCAACGCAGTCCCTGACTCTGGCACCAGCCCCAGACCTAGCCCTAGCCCCAGCCCTAGCCCTAAATACCCTTTATCCCCTGCCCAAGCTGCCCCATCGTCTGCTCACCCCACCCCCTTGGCCCACCCCCGCCCCATCGCCTTCGGGCTCGCCCTGCTCCTCGGGACGGCCGGGGCCGGCGCGGCCGGACTCAAGCCGGCAGACCTCGAGTTCTTCGAGTCGCGGATCCGGCCGGTGCTCATCGCGGAATGCTACGAGTGCCATGACGCCAAGAAGCAGAAGGGCGACCTCCGGCTCGACCATCGCGAGGCCCTGCTCAAGGGTGGCGAAGAAGGTCCGGCCATCGTCCCGGGCGACGCGAAGCGGAGCCTCCTCCTCCAGTCCATGGACCACAGCCATGAGACGCTGCAGATGCCGAAGAAGCGGCCGAAGCTCGACGCCAAGATCGTCGCCGACTTCGCGGAGTGGGTGAACCGCGGCGCGCCCGACCCGCGCGACCGCGCCCCGACCGAGT
>JBEBDN010000181.1:0-14409 GCA_041156945.1 Verrucomicrobiota bacterium
GGACAGTTCATCGTCGCCCGCTTCGGCAACCTGATTGCCCAATCCAGCGGCTACGACCTCCTGCGCCTGAAGCTGGACTTCGCCTCCGGCACCGCCGAGACCCACGAACTGGCCAGCCCCCTGGGCCGCCCGATCGCCTTGGTGAAGCTTCCGGGCCATCGACTGCTCATCGCCGAATACACGCGTGGCACGACCCTGGGCGCCGGCCTCAGCACCCCGGGCCGCCTGCTCATCCTTGAGCCCAACTAAGCCCGGGCTGTCTTCGTCAGCCTGAAGGACCGGTAGCTCATCTCGCCGCTGACGGCATCGCGATGCAGGCGCGACCCTTGGACGCCGGCGAAATCGAGCGCGAGCTTGCGCAGGAACTTAGGCAGCGCTTGGCGGACCATGGCCTCGTAGCGGGGCGTGTTCAGTTCCATGCCTCGGATGACCTCCGGATTGATCAGGCGCATCTCAACGAGACGCAGCCGCGGGTGCTTGGCCAAAACGGCCACCCACTCATCCACGCCGCTTCGGTAGCGGAGGTCGGCATGGTGGAATCGTCCGCCCGGCTTGAGGACGCGGGCGACCTCGTCGACGAAGCCGGGGAAATCAGGATAACAGTGGGAGGCCTCGACATTCAGCACGACGTCGAAGCTGCCATCCGCGAACGGCAGCCGCTGGGCGTCGCCGACCAGGAAGCGCAGCCCGGCGACCTGGTGACGGACCTGACAATGGCGGATGCCCTCCGGATTCAGGTCCAAGCCGACATACTCGGCGGGCCGATGGGTCCGGACGAAATAGGCCGCGCCCCCGCCATGGCCACAGCTGACCTCGAGCACGCGCAGCCCACGCAGTTCGACCGCGCCACGGACATGCTCGTAAAGTTGGATGTTCGGACGGTTCGGCTCATCCGCCCCGTCGAGCGTCAGCCGCGGGACGGCGGGGTCCTCGAACGCATAGTTGAGGAAATCGACGCCCTGCGCCCGGACGCGACGCGTGAAGAACGGATACCACCAGGCCCAGAGCTTCTGGCGGAGCTGCGGACGGACGAGGATCTCCTCGATGAGGCCCATCAGGACCAGACCCCCTGCTCGACCAAGGCCTTCGTCGCCGCCGCCGACCAGCCACGGTTGGCGACGGGATTGGCCGGACTCGGGTGCGGCACCTTGGCGTATTTCACGAGGAGGCCGTCCAAAGCTTCGCGGGCGCGCGCCTCGGCATAACCGCCGACGCCGACCACGGTCGCGACGCCGAGCGTCTCGACCAGCACGCGCAGGAGCTTGTCGCACTCCTTGTTCACCGGCGCCATGACGTCCGCCGGGAGTTCCTCCGGGATGACGTTGCGGCCCTGCTTGGTGTTCTCGAGGAACAGCAGCGGGCAGTAGTTATGGACGAGGTGATCGGCGAAGAAGGCCCCGGGCTCGCCGAAGCGTTCCCGGAAAAGCCCCCAGAGCCGGCGGCCGCTCACCTCCGAGCGGTGGCAGGCGAACCCCGTCACCTTCTTGCCCGGGTGCTCGCGCTCGGGACGTCCCACCGGCCGTTCCAGACCCATCCAATCCCGGACGGCGGCGACCTCCCCGAACGGCACGCCGGTCTGGGCCATGCCGAAGGGACCCGGGTTCATGCCCAAGAAGAGGACCTTCTTGGGACCCGAAGCCGCGTAGCGACACAGGTAGGCCTCATGGGAGGCCCACGCGTAGTCGAGCGGCTGGTAGACGAAGTCCGCGGGGGCGGGAAAGGACCGGCCCGCCAGGGCTTTCCGTAACGCGATCGTCGCGCGGATGACTGGTTCGGCGGACATGCCGGAAGACAAGCCGTCCCGTCCGCCGTGGCGAGCCGGAAGCCGTCCATCGGGGTGAGATTTCCCCTTGCGCTTCCCCACGCAGGATAAAAAGTCCCCTCCTACTCACGTGAGCAAACCGCAGCCTTGGACTACCAAAGACGCCGAAGAGTACTACGGCTTCAAACGCTGGGGAGGTAACAACTTCTCGGTCGACCCGCAGGGCCACCTGTGCGTGCACCCCAAGGGCGACCACCGCAAGATCCGCATCACCGACATCGTCAAGGAGGTCGAGGCGTCCGGCCTGAAGCCGCCGCTGACCATCCGCGTGCAGGACCTCCTGCGCCACCGCGTCACGCAGATCAACGAGGCCTTCCGCAAGGCCATCCACGAGGAGGGCTACGACGCGCGCTACCGCGGCGTCTTCCCGATCAAGGTCAACCAGCTCCGCGAAGTCGTCGAGGAGATCCTGGACGCCGGCGAGGAGTACGACTTCGGCCTCGAGGCCGGCTCCAAGCCCGAGCTGATCATCGCCCTCGCCCTGCTCGAGAACCGCAAGGCCCTGCTCATCTGCAACGGCTACAAGGACGAGGAGTACATCGAGCTCGCCCTCATGGGCCGCCGCCTCGGCAAGCAGACGATCATCGTCGTCGAGCAGCTCTCCGAGATCGACGCCATCATCCGCATCGCCCGCCGCATGGGCGTCCAGCCCCACATCGGCATCCGCGTCAAGCTGACGACCGCCGGCGAGGGCAAGTGGGCCGACAGCACCGGCGAGAACGCCAAGTTCGGCCTGACCGCCTCCGAGATCGTGGCCGCCGCGGACAAGCTGACCAAGGCCAAGATGAAGGACGCGCTGCGGCTCGTCCACTTCCACATCGGTTCCCAGGTCCCGAACATCGGCACCATCAAGAAGGCCGTGGTCGAGGCGACCCGCTTCTACTGCGAGCTCAAGCGCATGGGCTTCCCCATGGGCCTGCTCGACGTCGGCGGCGGCCTCGGCATCGACTACGACGGCAGCCGTTCCGCCTTCGAGTCCTCCATGAACTACAGCATGGAGGTGTACGCCCGCGACGTCGTCGCCAACATCAAGCAGGTCTGCGAGGAGAGCGGCGTGGCCACCCCCGACATCGTCTCCGAGTCCGGCCGCGCGCTCGTGGCGCCGCACTCGATCCTCATCTTCGAGGCGGTCGACCGCATCACCCGCGACGCCCACGGGGAACAGGCGCCCAAGGGACGCTCCCACGCGATCATCCGCGCCCTCGAGGACATCCGGAAGAACAAGCGCAAGTTCGACCCGCTGGAGCGCTACCACGACGCCAAGCAGAAGCGCGAGGACGCCCACGCCCTCTTCAGCCTCGGCAAGCTCCGCCTCCAGGAACGCGCCCACGCCGACCGGCTCTTCTGGGAGATCTGCCGCCAGATCCGCCTCGACCTCGCGCACACCTCGGACATCCCCGACGACCTCGCCCGCCTCGACGCGATGCTGGCCGAACAGTACGTCTGCAACTTCTCGGTCTTCCAGTCGCTGCTCGACCACTGGGCCCTCGACCAGCTGTTCCCGATCGCCCCGATCCACCGGCTCAACGAGCGCCCCTCGGTCCAGGCCACCCTGGTCGACATCACCTGCGACTCCGACGGCAAGGTCGACGAGTTCATCGACCTCGAGGACGTCCGCCGCACCCTGGCGGTGCACCCCCTCAAGGACGGCCAGCCCTACTACATCGGCGCCTTCATGGTCGGCGCCTACCAGGACATCATGGGCGACCTGCACAACCTCTTCGGCCGCGTCAACGAGGCCCACGTCTTCCTCGAGGACGACGAGGAGGACGGCTTCTACATCGAGGAAAGCATCCCGGGCTACTCCGTGGAACGCATCCTCGGCATGATCCAGTACAATTCCGAGGACCTCTGCCGCATGCTCAAGCGCCAGGTCGACAAGGCGACCAAGGCCGACTCCGTGCGCCCCCGCGAAGGCGTGGCGATGGTCGACCTCTACGAGCGCCTGATCCGCGGGCGCACCTACCTGATCCCGCACCGCGAGGAGAAGGCCAGCCTGCGCAAGGTCGGCGGCAAGCCGGGTCGGGCCTGAGGCGGGCTCAGACCAGGATCAGCTTCTGGCGCTTGAGTTCCTCGAGCGTCAGCACCGGCGCCTCCCGCAGGTTCTCGTAGGAATCGACGTGCGCCAGCCAGGCCCAGTGGTCGCCGCAATCCATCCGCTCCAGGAAGCGCAGCCGGAGGGTCGCGATCGCGCCCTTGAGCTTGTAGAGTCCGTCGCCGACGTGCTCGACCTGCGAACCGAGCTGGGCGACCTTGTCGACGCTGTGCCCGGACTTCTTCCCGAGGAGCTTGACGTGCTGGGCCTGGTCGAGCGCCAGGTAATTGAGGAGGCCGATCGGATTGGCCTCCAGGTTCGCGAGCGTCTTGGTGTCCTTGTAGACGCCGATGATGAAGCGCTTGGGCTTCATCGCGATCGGGGTGACGTAGCTGCAGATGTTGAAGTTGCCCTTCCCGCCCGCGGTGGTCGCCAGGCTGTAGATGGCCCCGTCGACGCGGTTCCAGGGTTTGACGCGGATGCCGGGCATACGTTGATGATTAATATACAATAACCGCCGGCAGGGCAAACGGTTCCCGCTTTTCCGTTTGGACTGTCCAATGGAGCGAAAACCTCCTTGAATCGGAAGCCGGACGCCCACGCCGACGGCCCCTCCCCGCCCTATGACCACCCTTGCCCTGCATGGCTTCACCGGCGAGGGGGCCGACTTCGACGCGCTCAGGGCGCATCTGCCCGCGGCGGCCGACTTCCGCGCGCCCGACCTGCCGGGCCATGGCTCGCGCCGCGCCCTCCGCGAGCCGGAGGATTATGGGTTGCGCGCCCATCTGGCGATCGTCGACGAAGCCGTCGGCCATCGCGAGGGCGTGACCCTGCTGGGGTATTCGATGGGCGGTCGGCTCGCGCTGCACTGGGCGCTGGCCAACCCCACCCGCTGGCGGCGGCTCATCCTGATCGGAGCCAGCCCGGGTCTGGCCACCGCGGAGGAACGCGAAGAGCGCCGGCTCGCGGATGCGGCCCTGGCGACGTTCCTGCGGACCCAGGGGCTCGCGGCCTTCCAGAAGTATTGGCACCACCAGCCCATGTTGCGGACCTTTTTCCAGGCGGCCTCGCCCGCACGCGAGGCCTTGCTGGCCCGTCGGGCCGACAACCAGCCGGACGCCTTGGCGTTGAGCCTGGAAGCCGTCGGGACGGGCTCCCTGCCCTCGCTCTGGGATCGTCTGGGGGAGCTGCGCGGCGCGGTCGATCTGGTCACCGGGGAATTCGATCCCAAGTTCACCGAAGTGGCCCGTCGCATGGGCGAAAAGATCCCGCGGGCACGGCTCAGCGTCGTCGAGGGCGCTGGTCACGCCGTCCACTTGGAACGTCCCGGCGACCTGGCCACCCTGCTGGCCCATTGAAATCGCCGGGACCCGGCGAACCGATGGCCTAAAAGTCAATAAATGGCCAAAATGCACGTTTTACAAGGCCCCTCGTCCTTACGAGCCCTTGACAGTGAACAAACATTCATCGAACATCCGTTCACCATGGAAGCACTCACCAAGAAGCAACAGGCCATCCTGGACTACATGAAGGGCCACGTGACCCAGCACTCCTACTGGCCGAGCATCCGGGACATCCAGGCGAAGTTCCGCTTCGCCAGCACCAACGCCGTCTTCGGGCATCTCCAAGCCTTGGAGCGCAAGGGCGTCCTCCAGCGCATCCCGGGGGCGGCCCGCGCCTACAAGATCGCTCCCGAGGTGGTGCCGGATCTTTCGGAGACGGTCATCACCTACGAAGGCCCTGGCGACAACGTGGTCGCGATGGATTCCGTCCCCTTCCTCGGCGCCATCCCCGCCGGCTTCCCGGATTACACCGAATCCTCCGGCGTCGTCGCCAGCATGCAGGCTCCCCTGCCCCCCGGCGCCCGCCGCCGTCCGCCCGAATCCTTCGCGTTGCTCGTCCGGGGCGACTCGATGATCGAGGCCGACATCAACGATGGCGACACGGTCATCATCGAGCCCGGCACCCCGAAGCACGGCGACATCGTGGCGGCGTTGATCGACGGCGAGACGACCCTGAAGCGCCTGATCAAGCAGGGCGCCAAAGTCTACCTGAAGGCGGAAAACCCGAACTACCCGAACCTCATCCCGGTGAGCTCGCTGGTCATCCAGGGCATCGCCAAGCAGGTCGTGCGGAAGATCTAAAACGATCGTCCACGGCGCCAGCGCGACCCCGGCTCACCGGGGTCTTTTGTTTTCAGAGGCCCCAGGACTTCAGGGTCTCGTCGATGGCCTGCCCCATGATCTCATACCCCTTGTCGGTCGGGTGCAGGAAGTCGGACATGATGGCCTTGGAGATGCGGCCACCGGGACCGACGTAGCGGTCGGACAAGTCCAGGTACTTGTCGGCCAACTTGGCCACGCGGGTCTTGAGCAAGGCGTTGGCGTCGGCGGCCTTGCTGCGCAAATCATTGGGCGTCTCGCCGCGCGGCAGGATGGCCAGGAGCAGCAGCTTCGCCCCCGGGGAACGGCGACGGATCTCCTCGCAGACCTCCTCGATGCCATCGACGGTCTCGGCCACCGAGTTGACCTGGAAATTGTTGGTGCCGATGAGGAGGACGTAGGCCTTGGGCTTGAGCCCGGCGACTTCGCCATGACGCAGGCGCCAGAGCACGTTTTCGGTGCGGTCCCAGCCGAACCCGAGGTTGAGGGGCTTGTGGGGCGCGAGGTACTTTTCCCAGCTCGTCGCCCCGGATACGCGGGTCGACTTCGGCTCGCCGCCCCAGAAATGCGTGATCGAATCACCGAGGAGGACGACCTGGGCGTTGGCCGCCCCGGACTTGTTGAGTTCGAGGATGGCGTTGTGGCGCTCCACCCAATCGTAGGTGCGGTGGTCGCGATTCTGGGTCACCGGGGTCAACGCACCGTTGAACAAGTCGGCGGAAGGATTGGGGACGACCTTGGTCAGCACGGCGCCCACCCGCTTGGGGCCTTCGAAGGCGGCCGCCTTGACCGTGCCACCTTGCGGCAACTCGATGGGGGCGAGGTAGACACCCGCCGTGAAGTCGGGGTCGCGGCCATCCAGGGTATAGCGGAGCAGCGTCTCCCCCTTGGTCTTGAACAAGGTCACGACGTGGGTCGAGGCGTTGACGTCGACTTCGAGCGCCTGGCCAGGCGCGCCGGCGAGGAGGAAGACCAAGGCCAGGAGGACGCCGGAGGATGCTTGCATGCCGACACCCTACGCCCGGTCCGGAGCGGGACAAGCCCCTTTGGATCCTGACGGGCTCATGGCCCCGGCGGGTCCGGCGACGGACCGGGCGCACCCCCACGAGCGACGAGCCGCGGGGAACTTTGCTTGGCCCCGGAATGACCGCGGATCAGGATCGCCGCAGGACCAGCAGGACGTCCGAATAGGCCAGATCCAGCCGGCGCGTCGACCCCAGGTCGTAGTGGAAGTCATGGCAGGCGACCAGGCGCAGGGCGGGGACCTTGCGCAGCAAGGCGCGCAGCTCGGACGGGGAGTACGTCCGGAAATCCCAGACGGTCTCCTCGACCCGGGTCTTCCCCTTTTCGGTGATGCGCATGCGGGTCCGCATGGCTTCCGTGCGGGACTTGCGGTCCGCCGGGGCCGACCAGGTGTCGCTGACCACGCGGATGCCGGGTTGGCGGCCGATCCAGCGCTCATGGTCGGGCGGGCTGTTCCGATAATCGGTCAGGTGCAGCCCTAGCAGCAGCAGACCGCCCGGACGCAACGCGGCGGCCATGCGACGCAGCGAACGGGCGGCGCCGGCTTCGGTGTCGACGTACTTGAAGGTGCTGACGAAGCAGTGCGCGACGTCGTAGCGGGCCCCGCGCGGGACCGTGAAATCCTGCAGGCGGTCGCGCCATACCCGGGCCTTCAGCCCTCGGGCCTTGAGGCGGTCCTTGGCGAAGGCGACCTGGTGCCTATTCAGGTCGAAGCCGTGGACGACGTGGCCGCGGGCGGCCAACGATTCGAGCAGCCGGCCGGAACCGCAGGCCGGCTCGAGCACGCGCAGCGGGCCGGCCAACTTCGGTCCGTGCCGCTTCATGATTCCTTCGATGAAGCGCGTCTCCTTCTTCGTGTAATCCGCATACACCATGTCGTAGTACAACGGGGAATCGTACCAGGCGGTGGCGGATTGATTGGAAGAGGACACAGCGGCTGGCGGTTAGCGGTTGGCGGTTGGAAAAGACACTACCGACACGGGTTCAAACATGGGGAGCGGAGACGGAGTCTCGGCCAGACGGCTGGGGTTGGGTTTTACCCCAACCGCCAACCGCGGACCGCGGACCGCTGACACCCATGAGTGGCTACTGATAAATTTCGCCGCCCTTCTCGCGGAACTCCTTCGACTTAGCCTCCATGCCCTTGGCCAGCGCCTCGGTTTCGGAGACGCCCTGGGCGTCGGCGAACTTCCGGATGTCGTCCGAGATGCGCATCGAGCAGAAGTTCGGGCCGCACATCGAGCAGAAGTGGGCGGTCTTCGCCGACTCCTGCGGCAGGGTTTCGTCATGGTAGGACTGCGCGCGTTCCGGGTCGAGGGCCAGGGCGAACTGGTCCGGCCAGCGGAACTCGAAGCGGGCCTTGGAGAGGGCGTTGTCGCGGATCTGCGCGGCGGGATGGCCCTTGGCCAGGTCGGCCGCGTGGGCGGCGATCTTGTAGGCGATGACGCCCTCGCGCACGTCGTCCTTGTTGGGCAGGCCGAGGTGCTCCTTGGGGGTGACGTAGCAGAGCATCGCGGTCCCGTACCAGCCGATCATCGCGGCGCCGATGGCCGAGGTGATGTGGTCGTAGCCGGGGGCGATGTCGGTCGTGAGCGGCCCGAGCGTGTAGAACGGCGCCTCGTGGCACCATTCGAGCTGCTTGTCCATGTTCTCCTTGATCATGTGCATCGGCACGTGGCCGGGGCCTTCGTTCATGACCTGGACGCCGCGTTCCCAGGCGCGCGTGGTGAGTTCGCCCTGGGTCTTCAGCTCGGCGAACTGCGCCTCGTCGTTGGCGTCCGCGATGGAGCCCGGGCGGAGGCCGTCGCCGATCGAGAAGCTGACGTCGTAGGCCGCCATGATGTCGCAGATGTCGTCCCAGTGCGTGTAGAGGAAGTTCTCCTTATGGTGCGACAGGCACCACTTGGCCATGATGGAGCCGCCGCGGGAGACGATGCCGGTGACGCGCCGGGCGGTCAGCGGGATGTAGGCGAGGCGGACGCCGGCGTGGATCGTGAAGTAGTCGACGCCCTGCTCCGCCTGCTCGATGAGCGTGTCGCGGAAGATCTCCCAGGTCAGGTCCTCGGCGCGGCCGTTGACCTTCTCGAGGGCCTGGTAGATCGGCACGGTGCCGACGGGCACGGGGCAATTGCGCAGGATCCACTCGCGCGTCTGGTGGATGTTCTTGCCGGTGGAGAGGTCCATCAGCGTGTCGCCGCCCCACTTGATCGACCAGCGCATCTTCTCGACCTCCTCCTCGATCGACGAGGCGACCGCGGAGTTGCCGATGTTGGTGTTGATCTTCACCAGGAAGTTGCGGCCGATGATCATCGGCTCCAGTTCGGGGTGGTTGATGTTGGCCGGTATGATGGCGCGGCCGCGGGCCACCTCGGAGCGGACGAATTCGGGGGTGATGACCTTCGGGATGGCGGCCCCGAAGGACTCGCCCTTGTGCTGGAAGCCGAGGTCGTGGCGGCGGGGGGATTCCTCGGCGGCGGCCTGCAGGCGGAGGTTCTCGCGGATGGCGATGTACTCCATCTCCGGGGTGATGATGCCCTGCCTGGCGTAGGCCAGCTGGGTCGGACGCTGCCCGGGCTTGCCCTTGAGCACCTGGCGGCCGGCGCGGTCGAACTGCACGAGTCGGTTGCGGGACGTCGCGCGCTGCGCGGTCTCCGCATGCTTCCAGGACAGGTAGCCGTCGTCCTCCGGCTTGAGCTCGCGACCGGCCACGGCCTCGACGTCGCCGCGCTCGCGGATCCAGCCGGCGCGGATGGCCGGCAGGCCCTTCTCGACGTCGCCATGGAACGCGGGGTCGCCCCAAGGGCCGGCGGTATCGTAGATGCGGATGGGGGCGTTGGGCGACTTCGCGCCGTCGGGGCGCTGCGTATCCGCCAACCTCACCTCGCGCATGGGCACCAGGATGTCGGGCCGGGAGCCGGGAACGTAGATGCGGGTCGAGTTCGGGAATTGGGTGGGCTTGTTGTCGGAAACCATGGAAGGGAGGAGGATAGGAGGGAAAGAGGGCCGGAGGACCGGGAGCCAACGCTGTCCGCGCGGACCTGGGAGGGACGCGGAAACGGGGATGGTGGGCTCTGCAAAATCCGCTTCCTACGGCGCCGAAGCGCATCAGGTACGAGGGTTCGAGGCCTAGCCTCATCTCAGTCCGGCACCGGACTCCCCTGGGAAGAATCTGAAGGAACGAGGCCATCAAGACGCCCCTCCGGCCGCTGGCAAACAGAATACCCTCCCCCACCCGACGGTTGCTTCGGCCGTGGGGGCGTGCTCAATGGCTTCCCGCCCATGCCCCTCCTGGAAATCGTCGCCTATTCCTACGCTTCGGCCCTGGCCGCCCAGCTCGGCGGAGCCGACCGGGTCGAACTCTGCGAAAATACGGCCGAAGGGGGCACCACCCCGGGCCTCGGCACCCTCGAAGCGGTCCGGGAGCTTCCGGGCATCAAGGTGCACGTCATGATCCGGCCGCGCGGGGGCGACTTCCTCTACACCGACGCCGAGTTCAAGATCATGCTCCGGGATATCGCGGTGGCCCGCGAAGCCGGAGCCGACGGCGTGGTCTTCGGGCTGCTGCGCCCGGATGCCACGGTCGACCTGGAGCGGACCCGTCGGCTGGTCGCGGCGGCCAAGGGGATGTCCGTCACCTTCCACCGGGCCTTCGATTGGGCGGTCCAACCCGAGGCGGCCTTGGAGGCGATCATCGCCGCCGGCTGCCACCGCGTGCTGACCTCGGGGCAGGCTCCCGACGCGCTGACCGGCGCCCCCACCCTCGCCAAACTCGTTCGCCAGGCCGGCCGTCGTTGCACGATCCTCGCCGGCGGCGGCCTGAACCTCGCCAACATCGCCGAAGTCATCCGGCTGAGCGGCGTGACGGAAGTCCATGCCTCCCTCCGCGGCGTCCAGCCGACCGCGATGCGCGTGCGGCCGCCTTCCGTCGCCTTGGGCGCGGCGCCCGATTGGCCGGCCGACGCCATCCCGGTCGCGGACCGGGCCAAGGTCGCCGCCGTCGCGGCTCTGCTCCGCGGACTGCCGTCGGCCGGGTAGGCGCGAAAAAGGCGACCGTCCGGTCGCCTCCTCCTCCGCGGCTAAGCTTCCCTTCAGCGATTGGTCGAGAGCTGCGCGCGCAGGTACTCGACGGTCCGGCGGACGTTGGTGTCCACCTCCATCTGGTTGGTCACGGTCTTGCGGGCGTGGATCACGGTGCCGTGGTCGCGGCCGCCGAAGGCCTGCCCGATGGAGACGAGGGACATGCCGGTCAGCTGGGTCGCGAGGTACATGGCGACCTGGCGGGGGAAGGCGATGTTCTGCATCCGGCGCTTGGACGTCATGTCCGACATCTGGATGCGGTAGTGCTCGGCGACCTTGCGCTGGATGACCTCGGCCGTGAGCGTGTGGCTGGCTTCTTCGACGAGGATGTCGTGGAGGAGCTTCTCGACCTGGGCGAGCTCGAGGGGCTTGCGGGTCATGCCCACGAGGCCGACGATGCGGGTGACGGCGCCTTCGAGGTTACGCACGTTGCGGGCGATGCGGGAGGCGATGAATTCGGCGATCTCCGGCTGCAGGTCGAGGCCGCGGGCGGCGGCCTTCTTGCGGAGGATGGCGATGCGGGTCTCGAGACCGGGGGCCTGGATGGAAGCGACCATGCCCCACTGGAAGCGGGAGACGAGGCGTTCCTGGAGCTTGGCGATCTCCGAAGCCGGACGGTCGCTGGTGAGCACCACCTGCTTGTGGTTGTTATGCAGCTCGTTGAAGGTGTGGAAGAACTCGTCCTGCGTGGATTCCTTGCCGGCGAGGAAGTGGATGTCGTCGATCAGGAGCAGGTCCAGCTCACGGTAGCGGCGGCGGAACGAAGCGACGTTACCGGCCTGGAGAGCCTGGATGAAGTCGTTGGTGAAGGTCTCGGACGAGATGTAGGCGATGCGGGCCTGCGGATTGGCGGCGTAGACCGAATGCGCGATGGCGTGCATCAGGTGCGTCTTGCCCAGGCCGGTCGGGCCATGGATGAAGAGCGGGTTGTAGTAGTGACCCGGCTCCTTCGCGACGGCGAGCGAGGCGCCATGGGCCATCTCGTTCTCCGGACCGACGATGAAGTTCTCGAAAGTGTTGGTGGCCTTGATCGCCGGAGCCGGCGAAGCGGCGGCCTGGCGGGAAGCACGGGCGACCGGGGCGGGAGCAGGCGCGACGTCACGGGCGGCGTCGACGGAAGCCGTCAGGCGGTAGTCCATGTTGCGTCCGGCGACCAACGTGAGCTGGCGGCGGAGCATCTCGGCGTAGTTGCTGTTGACCCAAGCTTCGGTGAGCACCGAAGGAGCTTCGAGGACGAGCACCTTACCGTCCTGGATGGTCAGCGGCTGAAGAGAAGAGATCCAAGTTTCGAAGTCGGCGCGCGGGAGGACGTTGCGGAGTTCGTTTTTGGCGGTCTCCCAAAGGGAGAGGTGGCTGACGGAAGGGGACATGAGAAAGGGGGAGGGTTGAGAAAGGTTGTTCACAGGCTCTTTGGAAGCCCGAAAATGAGGAATTTTTGTAAAACAATCGTCAAGATGACGGGCTCGACTCTTTGGCTGCTTCTGTGCCAGTTTGGGAACAGATCGAAATGACGCCGTAAGTCGTTGATGAAAGGTGGGTTGGAAAGGTTAAAAAGGGATTCCTTCGTTTAGTGTCCGGCGAAGGGGCCGGTGACGATCCGAGGGGTGCGAATCGAGACGCATTTGTGAAGGCGCGGAGACGAGGGACAAGTTCAAGCCCTGCACAGGTTATTAACAGCCCCCATGGTGATAAGAAAGTGAGGTTTCTGTTGCATGAACGTCACTCGCTCACCGATCCCCTGTGAATAGGGGTTTTAATTCACTTCGCCGTTTCGGCGAGATGCTCGTCACGCAGCCGACGCAAGTCGTCCAAGCTCAGGCAATGACGGAGCCGGTCGCGAAGTTTGCGCGAACCCGGGAGCCCATGCGTCAGCGGATGCAGGCGATCGAGCATCCAACGGACGTCGCGATGCCCGAGACGCGACGCGTGCACCTCGATGGTGAGCTCGGCCAAGCGAATCATGCAGTCCCAGCGGGCCTGGACGCCGGTTTCGGCGGCCTCACCCGCCCTGCCCTCCAACGCGGCCTTGATCTGGGCGAAAACCCAAGGATTACCGAGCGCGGCGCGTCCGATCATGAGGCCGGAGACGCCGGATTCCTTCTGCCGGAGCAAGGCCGAGGGGCCATCCTTCACGTCGCCGTTGCCGATGACGGGAATCGAGACCGCCGAGGCGACCTGGGCGATCCAACCCCAATGCGCTTCGCCCGAATAACCCTGCTCCTTGGTACGGCCATGGACGGCAAGGGCTTCAACGCCCAGCTGCTCGAGCCGCCCGGCGACTTCGACGGCCACGATGGTGGCGTGGTCCCAGCCGAGGCGCATCTTGGCGGTCAGCGGAACGTCGGGGATGGCGTCCTTCACCGCCTTCACGAGGTCATAAAGCAGAGGCGTGCAACGCAGGAGCCCCGAACCCGCGTTCTGCTCGATGACCTTATGGGCGGGGCAGCCGAAATTGAGATCAAGGAAATCCGGCTTCATGCGGTCGCAGACCAAGCGGGCGGCCTTGGCCATCGAGGCCGGCGTGGCGCCGAAGATCTGGACGCCCATCGGGCGCTGGCCTTCCGTGAAGTCGACCATCTCCCAAGCCTTGGCGTTATCGCGGATCAGGGCCTCCGACTGGACGAACTCCGTGACCATCACGTCGGCTCCCTGCTCCTTGCAGAGCTGGCGGAAGGCGACGTCGGTATGGCGCGCCATCGGCGCGAGGTAGAGCGGGAACTTGCCGGGACCGAACCACGGCAGGCGCGGCGCGACCTTGCTCACGGCCGGCCGTCCTTCTTCCTGATGGCCGCCTTGAGTTCGCGCCAGCGGGCGAGGCGCTCCGCGATCTGCGGCTCGGCGCCGGCGTCGCCCGGATGATAGAGCGACAACGGACGCAAAAGGTAATCCTGTCCGCTCACGGCCTCAGGGTAGTCGTGGCTGTAGCGATAGGCGCCGCCGTTGCCCAGGCTCTTGTTCACGCTGTTATGCGCGTCGCGCAGGTGGAGCGGCACTTCCTGACGCGGCATGTTCCGCACGGCGTCCTTGGCCGCGGAGATCGCGAGCGTGGTGCTGTTGCTCTTCGGCGACAGCGCGAGGAACAGCGTGGCGTGCGCGAGGGCGTATTCGCATTCCGGCATGCCGACCATCTCGCAGGCCTGGAAGGCCGCGGTGGCCACCCCCAAGGCGCGGGAATCGGCCAGGCCGACGTCCTCCGAGGCGCAGATGACCAGACGACGCGCGATGAAGCGGGGCTCCTCGCCTCCTTCGAGCATCAGGAAGAGCCAGTAGAGCGCGGCATCGGGATCGCC
>JBEBDN010000182.1:0-10107 GCA_041156945.1 Verrucomicrobiota bacterium
GTCGCGGAAGGCAGCGGCGCCCGGCTCGAGGCTTGCCGCGACGTCGCGGCCGTCGGACCGGTCTTCGCGCCCCTGCTCGAACTCAAGGGTGGTCCGGCGCTCCTCGCGCAGGCGCTCACGAAGCGCCCGCCGAAGGCGGAGGCCGCCCGGCTCGCCCTGCAGTGGATGGCGCAGGTCGGCCGCGACGACGCGGCGGTGCGCCGCGCGCTGCAGGCCGCGGCCGGCGTCAGCGAGACCCTCGGGGGCTACGACCCCGCGCTCGTCGCGCGCCTGGTGGCGTCGGCGCAGGCCACCGGCGACGGCCGTCGCGGCGAAGCCATCGCCAAGTCGGCCGCGCGCGCGTGCCTCTCCTGCCACCAGCTCGGCGGCCAAGGCGGCGCCATCGGACCCGACCTGAGCGCCGTGGGCCGCGCGATGTCGCCGGAAGCGATCGTCGAGTCGGTGCTCTGGCCGAAACGGCAGGTCAAGGAAGGCTACCTGCTCACGCAGGTGACCACGAAGGATGGTCGCGAGCTGCAGGGCTACCGCATCGGCGAAACCGCCGAGCAGCTGACCTTGCGCAACTTCGCCGTCGGCGGGGTGGACGTCGTCGCCAAGGCGAACCTCGCCGCGCGCTCGGACGTCGGCTCGATCATGCCGGAAGGCCTGACGGCCGGGCTCACCCCCGCCGAGCTCGCCGACCTTTTCCGCTACCTCTTCGATTTGGGCAAATAACCCTCGCCGAGGCTTGCCTCCGGACGCCGTCCCCTAATTTGGGCGGCATGGAGCTGCATGACCGCATCCGCGACCACATCGCCCCGGCGCGCGAACGCCTGCTTGCGCACCCGTTGTACGGCCGGCTGCGCGACCTCGGGGAGGTCCGCACCTTCATGGCCTCCCACGCCTTCGCCGTCTGGGATTTCATGTCCCTGCTGAAGCGGCTGCAACGCGACCTCACCTGCGTGTCCGTGCCCTGGGTCCCGGTGGGCGACGCGGAGGTCCGCTTCCTCATCAACGAGATCGTCTGCGGGGAGGAGTCCGACGTCGACCCGGAGGGGGGCCGGATCAGCCACTTCGACCTCTACCTCCGCGCGATGCGGGCGGCGGGCGCCGAGGACGCGCCGGTACGCGCGCTGGTCGCGGCCGTCGCGGGCGGGGCCGATTTCGCCGAGGCCTTGCGGGCGGCGAATCCCCCGGCGGGCGCGGCGCGTTTCACCGCGGCGACGCTGCGGCTGGCCTGCGAGGGCAAGCTGCACGAAGTGGCGGCCGCCTTCACCTACGGGCGGGAGGACCTCATCCCGGAGATGTTCCTGGGCGTCGTCCGCCGCCTGGACGCCGACCACCCGGGCAAGTTGGCGGTGTTCCGCTATTACCTCGAACGCCACATCGAGGTCGATGGCGGGCACCACGGTGAGATCGCCCGCCGCATGACCGCCTTGCTCTGCGGGGATGACCCGCGCAAGGCGACCGAGGCCGCGGACGCCGCCAAGGCCGCGATCGACGCGCGCCTGGAGCTCTGGGACGACATCCACCGCCGCCTGCCGGCCGGCGGCGCTTAAGCGCGCTTTTCCTTCAGCCCCGCGGCGTAGGCCTCGAACACGAGCCTGATCTGGTCGCGGACGCGGCGGAATTCGGCGCGAATCTCCTCGGGTGTGCCGGTCGCGTGCGCGGGATCGCTGAACCCCCAGTGGTAGCGGTTGGCCTGGCCCGGGAAGACGGGGCAGACCTGATCCGCGTTGCCGCAGACCGTGATGACGGTGGCGACCGGCCGGGCGAGGAATTCGGAGAGGTGCTTGGAGTGGTGGCCGGAGGCGTCGAGGCCGATTTCCTTGAGGACCGCGAGGGCCTCCGGGTGGACGTAGCCGGCCGGCTTGGAGCCGGCGCTGGCGACTTCGATGACGTCCCCGGCGGCGCGACGGAGGATGGCTTCTGCGAGGTGGCTCCGGCAGGAATTGCCGGTGCAGAGGATGAGGACCAGGGGCTTGCTCATGGGAAAAGGTTCAGCAGCAACCGCTGCCGGGTTTGCAGGCGTTCGGGACGCAGACCTCGGGCGCGAGGCAGTCGGCCTTGGTCGCTCCGAGGAGGAAGACGCGCTCGCCGCCTTCGACGACCGAGCCGAGGACCGGGAAGGCGGTGAGCAGCGGGAAGTCGTGCTCGACCTCGATCGGGAGGTCGGTCGAGCCGAGGAGGGCGACGCCGCGGTCGAGGATCTGGAGGGCCTTGGCGCAACCGACGCGGTGCTCGGTATCGTCCGCCGCCCAGAGCTGCAGCCGGGCCGCGACCTGGGTGCGAATCGTGCCGCCGCAGTCGATGAAACGCTTCTCGACCCGGGCGACCTCGGTCAGGTGGAGGTGGATGGGAGTGAGGCCGCCGGTCGGCAGGCGGAACCGCAACCCCAGGGCCGGCGAGAGGGCCAACGCTTGCCGGAACTCGGCGAAGGTGAGGGGTTGGGCCTTTAGGGTTTGCATATGCTTGCGCATATATATCTTGGCGGGATGCCCGGAGTCAAGCGAACCCGCCCCGCCCCCTCGGTGCCGACGATCTGCCGGGCGCTCGCGGACCCGACGCGCCTGGCGCTGCTGGCCCGGATCGGACGCGACGAGGTCTGCGTCTGCGACCTGCAGTCCTGGGTGGGACGGGATCAACCGACGGTTTCGCGCCACCTCGCGATGCTCCGTCGCGGCGGGCTCGTGGCCGTCCGGAAAGAGGGCCGGTGGTGCCACTATTCGCGCCGCCCGCTGCCGCCGCCGCTCATGGCCATGGTCGACCTCGCCGCGCCGCCGGTCCGCCGCCCACGGCGGGACGGCTGCTGCGGGTAGGGTAAAGCATTGTCGGGCGGGGGGCGTAAGTCTAGCAATGGGCCGTCATGCTGTCCCGTCACCTCGCCCTGCTCGCGGCCTTCACCTTGCCGTTCCCGCTCCTCGCGCTCGACCTGCACGTGGCGACGGACGGCAACGACGCCTGGTCGGGCAAACTCGCGCGGCCGAACGCCGCGCGGACCGATGGCCCGCTGGCCTCGCTCGAAGGCGCGCGCCTCGCCGTCCGTAGGCTGCCGCGACCGCTGACGGAGTCCGTCCAGGTGGTGTTCGCGGCGGGCACCTACCGGCTCGCCAAGACCGTGGCCTTCGAAGCCGCCGATGGCGGGGACGCGACGCACCCGATCGCCTACGTCGCGGCGACGGGCGCCGACGTGGTGCTGTCCGGCGGACGCGAGCTGCCCCCGTTCCAGCCAGGCAAGGCCGGCCGCTGGGAACTGCGCGCACCGGAGGGCACGGAAACCTTCGAGCAGCTCTGGGTCGGCGACCGCCGGGCCATCCGCGCCCGCTCCCATGGGCAGGGCTACTCGTTCCTGAAGGGCATGGAGAGCGAATCCAAGGCCGGCGAGGCCTACCGGCAAAAGCTGCGCGTGGACCCGAAGGAGCTGCAGGGCTTCGCGGAGGTTGCGGACGCCGAAGCCCGGGACGCGGTGGTGAACTTCTACCATAAGTGGGACAACACCCGGCGCCGCCTGGAGACGGTGGATCCGACCCAAGGAGCCTTCACGGTCCTCGGCGGCCCGACGAAGCCGCACAACACCCTGGACCACCTGACCGGCTTCACGATCGAGAACCTGCCGACCTTGCTCGACGAGCCCGGCGAGTGGTTCCTCAGCCGCGCCGGCCAGCTGACCTACCTGCCCCGCCCCGGCGAGACGCCGGCCACGAGCCGGGCGACCTACCCGGTGCTGGAGAAGTTGCTGACGTTCCAGGGCGCGGCCGGGCGGCCGGTGGCGCACCTCGAGTTCCGCGACCTGAAGTTCCGCCACGCCAAGGGCGTCGCGACCTTGGCCACCTTCGAGCCCAACCAGGCGGCCGTCGCCCGGGTCGACGGCGTCATCACGCTGGAGCAGGCGACCGCCATCCGCTTCCTGGGCTGCGAACTCGCCCACTTCGGCAGCTACGGTTTCTCCCTCCGCCGCGGCACGCACCACGTCGTCCTCGAACGCTGCCTCATCACCGACATGGGCGCGGGCGGCGTGAAGGTGGGCTCGCTGAACGACGAGGCCAAGGACGAGGACGTGGCGCGCGCAAACCGCGTCCACAACTGCATCATCCGCGACGGCGGGAAGCTCTTCCCCTGCGCGGTCGGGGTCTGGATCGGCTCCGCGGCGGACAACGAGGTCACGCACAACGAGATCTCCGACCTCTTCTACTCGGCGGTTTCGGTGGGCTGGCGCTGGGGCTACGCCCCGAGCCGCGCCAAGCGGAACAAGGTCGAATGGAACCACCTGCACCACCTCGGCCAGGGCCTCCTGAGCGACATGGGCGGCGTCTACACGCTCGGGCCGTCGGAAGGCACCTCGGTGAGCCATAACCACATCCACCACGTGTCCTGCTTCAGCTACGGCGGCTGGGGCCTCTACACCGACGAGGGCAGCACCGGGATCACGATGGAGGGCAACCTGGTCCACGACACGACGGACGGCGGCTTCCACCAGCACTACGGCAAGGAGAACGTCATCCGGAACAACATCCTGGCCTTCGCCGAGGAGTCGCAGGTGGAACGCTCGCGCCAGGAGGCGCACCGCTCCTTCGTCTTCGAACGCAACCTCGTGGTCTACGACCGGGGCGGCCTCCTCGGCCATGAATGGCGCGGCACCCCGGAGAACTACCTGATGCGCGGGAACCTCTACTGGGACTACTCCGGACGCCCGGTCCTCTTCCCGCCCGCGGGCAAGGCCAGCCTCGAGGCCTGGCAACGCACCGGCCAGGACGTCGGCTCCGTGGTGGCCGACCCGCTCTTCGTCGACGCGGTCAAACGCGACTTCCGCCTGCGGCCGGGGTCGCCGGCGCTGGCGCTCGGCTTCCGGCCGCTGGAGGTGGAGAAGATGGGCGTGATCGGCGAGTCGTGGCGCCGGGTCGCCGCGACCTTCGCGCGCGCACCGGCCGCGCCGCGGCCCGCCAAGCCGGCGGCCCCCGCGCTGACCCTGCGTCAGGACTTCGAAGGCCGGATCGCAAACCCACAGTACCCCTTCCCCTCCGCGCACGGCAGCCTCAGCCGCCAGAACAAGCCGGGCGTGGCGCCGACGAAGGCGGAAGGTCCGTCCGACGCGCTGCTCGTGACCGGGGCGCAGGCCTCCGCGGGCAAGCAGAGCCTGCTCTTCCGGGATGCGCCCGGCCTGCCCGCCTCGTACTACCCGATGCTGACGTTCGCGCCCAACCACCGGGCCGGCACGAGCGCCGTGGCCTTCGACCTCTACCTTGAACCCAAGGCCTACTTCATCCACGAGTGGCGGACCGCCGGCAACCCCTACGCCACCGGCCCGGTGGTGACGATCAAGGACGGTCGCCTGACCGGCGTCAAAGGCCTCAACCTGCCCGTACCGGTCCGGCGCTGGGTCCGGCTGGAGATCGTCGCCGAGCTCGGCGCGGACGCGCCCAAGACCTGGACGGTGCGCCTGACGCCGAAGGGCGAGGCGACGCAGGAGGTCAAGGGCCTCCCCTTCCGCAGCCCGAAGTTCGACCACCTCGGCTGGCTCGGCTTCATCAGCAACGCCGACGAGGCCACCGAGTTCTACCTGGACGAGCTGGACATCCGCTCCGTCGAGGCGAAGCGCTGAACCTCAGGCGGAGGGCGCGGCGGGACGGACGGAGCGCCACGCGAACGCGGCCCAACCGGCGAGGAGCAGGCTGCCGCCGAGCGGCGTCACCGCGCCCAGCCAGCGCGGCGCCCCCAGCGCCAGGGCGTAGAGGGTCCCGCTGAAGACCACGGCGCCGGCGGTCCACAACCGGCCCGCCGCGCCGCCGCGGAGCGCCCCGACCGCCAACGCGTGCGTGAGCAGGTAGAACGTCGCCGTCTGCCACCAGCCGGCGGCCTCCGGGAGGAGCGCGAACCGCTCCTTCAGCCCGTGGGCGCCGAACGCCCCGAGGGCGACGGCGGTCGCCCCGAGGCACCCCGCGATGAGGCCGCGCCGGTCCACCGGCTCAGGCGCCGGGCTCCGGCGAGCCGCTCTTCTTCTGCGTGAACACCAGGCCCTTGTCGCCCACGGAGACGATGACCGGCTCCTCCTTGTTGAATTCGGCGCGCAGGATGGATTCGGCCAGCGGGTCCTCGAGGAGGCGTTCGACGGCGCGTCGCAACGGGCGGGCGCCGTACTTCTCGTCCCAGCCGTTCTCGACCAGGTAGCCGCGGGCGGCCTCGTTGACCACCAGCTTCACGCCGAGGTCCAACAGGCGCTTGGCGACCTTGGCGACCTCGATGTCGACGATCTTCGACATGTGCTCCTTGGCGAGCTGCTGGAAGATGACGATGTCGGTCAGGCGGTTGAGGAACTCGGGTTTGAAGGCGCGCTTCGTCTCGTCCATGATGCGCTCCTTGAGCTTCTCGTAGTCGCGCGTCGAGCTGACGCCGGCGTCGAAGCCGAGCGAGTTGCTCCGCTGGAGCACGTCGGCGCCCACGTTGGAGGTCAGGATGATGATCGTGTTGCGGAAGTCGACGACCCGGCCGAGCGAGTCGGTCAGGCGGCCGTCCTCGAGCGCCTGGAGCAGCAGCTGGATCACGTCGGGGTGCGCCTTCTCGATCTCGTCGAACAGGACGACGGAGTAGGGCTTGCGGCGCACCTGCTCGGTGAGCTGGCCGCCCTCGTCGTGGCCGACGTAGCCGGGCGGCGAGCCGATGAGGCGGGAGACCGTGAACTTCTCCATGTACTCGGACATGTCGATCTGGATGACCGCCTCGGACTCGCCGAACATGCGTTCCGCGAGGGAGCGGGCCAGCAGCGTCTTGCCGACGCCGGTGGGGCCGAGGAAGAGGAAGGAGCCGATCGGGCGGCGCGGATCCTTGAGGTCGGCGCGGGAGCGGCGGAGGGCGCGGGCGATGACCTCGCAGGCGCGCTCCTGGCCGATGACGGCCTTCTGCAGGTCCTGCTCGAGGTCGAGGAGCTTCTGGGTCTCCTTCTTCTCGAGGCGGTTGAGCGGGACGCCCGTCCAGTCGGCGACGATGTGGAGCATCTCCTCCTCGGTGACGACGATGCGCTTCTCGTCGCGCTTCTTGCGCCACTCCTCGAGCATCTTCTCGCGCTTGGCGCGGAGCTTCTTCTCCTGGTCGCGCAGGTTGGCGGCCTCCTCGAACTTCTGGTGGCGGGACGCCTCCTCCTTCTCGAGCACGACCCGGTCGATGTCGGCCTGGGCGGCGTCGAGCTCGGGCGGGAGGTTCAGGGAGCGGATGCGGGCGCGGGCGCCGGCCTCGTCCATGACGTCGATCGCCTTGTCGGGCAGGTGGCGGGAGGTGATGTAGCGGTGCGAGAGGCGGACCGCGGCGTCGATGGCGGCGTCGGTGTACTCGCACTTATGGTGGTCCTCGTACTTCGAGCGGATGCCGCGCAGGATGAGGATGGCGTCCTCGGGCGAGGGATCGTCGACCTTCACGGACTGGAAGCGGCGCTCGAGGGCGGCGTCCTTCTCGATGTGCTTGCGGTACTCGGCGAGGGTGGTCGCGCCGACGCACTGGATCTCGCCGCGGGACAGGGCCGGCTTGAGGATGTTGGAGGCGTCCATCGCGCCTTCGGCCGCGCCGGCGCCGACGATGGTGTGCATCTCGTCGATGAAGAGGATGACGTTCTTGGCGCGCTTGATCTCATCCATGACGCCCTTGATGCGCTCCTCGAACTGGCCGCGGTACTTGGTGCCGGCGACCATCAGGGCGAGGTCGAGGGTGATGACCTTGCGGTCCAGGAGGATCTCGGGGACGACGCCCGCGGCGATCTCCTGCGCCAGGCCCTCGACGATCGCCGTCTTGCCCACGCCGGCCTCGCCGATGAGCACCGGGTTGTTCTTGGTGCGGCGGCAGAGGATCTGCACCACGCGGCGGATCTCCTCCTTGCGGCCGATCACGGGGTCGAGCTCGCCGGCCTTGGCCAGCTCGGTCAGGTCGCGTCCGAAGGTCTTCAGCAGGGACAGGCGCTCGCCGCGGCCGGCGCGGCCGCCTTCCTCGCCCGACTTGCGGGAGGGCGGCGGTTCGTCGGACGGCTCCTCGGAGGAGGGGGCGTCGTCGCCGGGCTTGTCGCCGGCCTCGCCGGAGGCGGCGGACGGGTCGATGTCGGCCAGGATCTCCTTGCGGCAGCGCTCGAGGTCGACGTTCAGGGTGAGGAGCACGCGGGCGGCGACGCCCTCCCCTTCCTTCAGGAGGCCGAGGAGGATGTGCTCGGTGCCCACGTAGGCGTGGCCCAGGCTGCGGGCTTCGGTGACGGCGTGCGCCATGACCTTCTGGACGCGGGGGGTCAGCGGGATGGTGTCGGGCTGCTTGGCCTCCTCGGGACCGGGGCCGACCTGCTTCTCCACGGCGGCGCGGACGTTCTTGAGGTCCAGGCCCATGCGGCCGAGGACGTTCACGGCGACGCCTTCGCCCAGTTTGATGAGCCCGAGCAGGATGTGCTCGGTGCCCACGTAGTTGTGGTGGAAGCGGCGGGCTTCGGCCCGGGCGAGCTCCACGACCTTGCGGGCGCGGGGCGTGAAATTGTTGTTCTTGTCCTTGTCCATGGTGGCGGGTGGGTGGTCCCGGGTGGGAGTTAGCAGGGACTATGCCCGGAGCCGCCGGGGGTTCAAGCGTTCCCCATGGATTGTAAAACGCCCGGTTTGGCGGTTTTGGCCCGGACGCCTGCGCCCGGGTGGGACAGCCCTTGGGCGGTCTGTCCCGCTCGCCCACCCTCGCCCCTTTTGCCTTTGCCAGCGGGGAAGCCCCCTTGTTTGTTTTCGGTTCACATGGCCCACACCCTGACCGACGCCGGCCCCACGCTCCGGGCCCTCTTCGCCGAGCTGCAAGGCCGCCCGATCGCCATCCTCGGCCACATGCGTCCCGACGGCGACTGCATCGGCTCGCAGGTCGCCCTCGCCCGCCTGTGCCTGGCGGCCGGCCTCGACGCGATCTGCGTCAACCGCGACCGCGTCCCGCCGAACCTCGCCCCCTACGTGGTGGGCGTGAAGTTCCTGACCAACGCGGAGTATGTCGCCGACGGCCGCGTGGCCATCACCGTCGATTGCGCCGACGCCGCGCGCGTCGGGGAGGAGCTCCTGGCGAAGTTCCCCGCCGGCATCCACGCGAACATCGACCACCACGCGTCCAACCCGGACTACGCCCGGGTCAACCTCGTGGTCCGCGACGCCGCCGCGACCTGCCACGTCCTCGCCGCCGCCGCCCTGCAGGCCGGCCTGACCATCGACGCCCCGACCGCGCAGTGCCTCCACCTCGGCCTCCTCACCGACACCGGGCGCTTCTGCTACCGCAGCACCACCGCGGACGTGTTCGCCATCGTCGCCGAACTGGTGCGGCGCGGGGCCGACCCGGCCGAGGCCAACCACCGCGTCTTCGAGCAGGAAAGCCGCGGCAAGCTCGAGCTGACGAAGCGCTTCCTCAACACCATCGCCTTCCACGAGGACGGCAAGATCTGCTCCGGCGAGCTCACGCAGGCCGACTACGCCGCGACCGGGACCACGAAGGAGGACAAGGAAGGCCTCGTCGAATTTCCCCGCTCCGTCGCGGGCGTCGAGATCGCCGTGCTGATGGAGGAGGGCAAGGACGGCATCCGGGGCAGCCTGCGCGGCCGCGACCCGAAGCTCCGCCTGGACCTCTGCGCCGGCAAGCTCAACGGCGGCGGCCACGTGCTCGCGGCCGGCTTCAACATGCAGGGCTGCCGGCTCCCGCAGGACCGCGCCAAGATCCTCGGCATCGTCATCGCCCACTACCGCGAATACTCGGCGAAATGAGCGAGCCCGCCGCCGAACCCGCGGGCGTCCTGCTCGTCGACAAGCCGCGGGGCATCACCTCGCACGACGTGGTGGACAGCATCCGCCGGCTCTACCGCACCCGACGCGTGGGCCATGCCGGCACGCTCGACCCGATGGCGACCGGCCTGCTCATCGTGCTGGTCGGCAAGGCCACGAAGGCGTCGGACCAGCTGATGGCCCAGGATAAGGAATACCTCGGCGAGGCGACGCTCGGGGTCGTCACCGACACCCAGGACGCCGAAGGCGAGACGCTCGAGACGAACGCGGTGCCGGAGATATCCGAAGCGCGGGTGCGCGCCGCCCTCGCCGCGATGCTGGGCGACCAGCTCCAGGTCCCGCCGATGCACTCGGCGAAGAAGGTCGGCGG
>JBEBDN010000183.1:0-9990 GCA_041156945.1 Verrucomicrobiota bacterium
TGGTGGGCCCGTAGGGATTCGAACCCCAAACGTCTGATCCGTAGTCAGAAATGATATCCATTTCACCACGGGCCCGTGATGAGGGGTTTGAGCAAAGGAACGTCGTCCCTTTTGGCAAGGAATTTTTCAGGCCTGCGCCCGGTGGAGGGCTACGGTGCCGAAAAGCATCCTTTTATGGCTCACCTCGCCGAATCCCGCCGCCTTGAGCTCGGCGTCGAGCCCCGCGGCGTCGGGGAAGCCTGCGATGCTGGTGCCGAGGTATTTGTACGCGCTAAAGTCCCCGGTGAGGAGGCCCGCGAGCACCGGTAGGACGCAGCGCACGTGCACGAAATGGAAGGGCGCGAACCAAGCGCTTGGCTGGGAGAATTCCAGGATGAGCAGCGTGCCGCCGGGCCGCAGGATGCGGCGCAGTTGGCCGAGGCCCTTGGCGCGGTCCTCGAAGTTGCGGACGCCGTAGGCGATCGTGACCAGGTCCTGCGAGGCGTCGGCGATCGGCAGCGCCATGCAGTCGCCGGTCCTGAATTCGAGCGCGACGGCTTCCTTCCTCGCGCGTTCCCGGCCGAGCGCGAGCATCGGCTCGCAGAAGTCATACCCGACGATCGCGCACTCCGCCGGAAGGTCGCGGCGGAGGGCGAAGGCTACGTCGCCGCTGCCGGTGGCGAGGTCGGCCACGGTCTTGGGGCGGGCCTCCTGGGCGGCGGCCACCAGTTGTTCCCGCCAGCCGACGCAGAGGCCGAGGCTCAGCACCCGGTTCGCGAAGTCGTACCGGGAGGCGATCCCGGAGAACATGCGTTGGACGGCGGAGCCTTCGGGCATGCCTTTAACCTCCGCAGATTGGCGAGAAGGTCAAGCGGACGGGGGTGGGATTTGGGGAGTAGGGAGTAGGGGGTGGGGAGTGGGGAGTGGGGCTAAGGAGTTAGGAAGTAGGGATTAGGCTTACACCCAACACCCTACTTCCTAACCCCAACCTCTAACCGCTACCCCCTATTTCCTATCACCTATACAAACACCCCTCCACCCATGAGCACGCGGTCCTGGTAGACCGCGATGACTTGGCCGGGGGCGAGGCCGCGCTGGGTCTCGGCGAAACGAAGGCGGACGGTGCCGTCCGGCTGCGGGCTGAAGCGGGCGGGGGTGGCGGCGTCGCGGTAGCGCACCCGCGCGAGGATGTCCTGCTCGCCGACGACCGGTCGGTTGATCCAGGTGAAGTCGCGGGCCCCCGCCTCGCCGGTGTACAGCCAGGGGGCGTCGGGCTTGTCGAAGGCGACGTGCAGGGTATTGGTGCCGAAATCCTTCTTCACGACGACGAAGTGCTCGTGGTCGGTGTTGGAGGGGAGCCCGATGCCTTTGCGCTGGCCGAGGGTGAAGCGGTGCAGGCCGCGGTGCCGGCCGATCTCCTTGCCGGCGGCGTTCACGATCGGGCCGGGGGCGTCGGGGATGTGCCGTTCCAGGAAATCCTGGACGGGTACCTGGCCGAGGAAGCAGATGCCCTGGCTGTCCTTACGTTCCGCGTTCGGCAGCTTGGCCTCGGCGGCGAGCCGGCGCACCTCGGGTTTCTGCAGTTCGCCGATGGGGAAGATCGCCTTGGCGAGCTGCTCCTGGCGCAGCAGCGCGAGGAAGTAGGATTGGTCCTTGTTCGGGTCGAGTCCTTCGAGCAGGTCGAAGGTGCCGTCGGCGTTCGCGCGTCGTCGCGCGTAGTGTCCCGTGGCGATCGCGTCATAGCCGTCGGCCAAGGCGCGCCGAAGGAAGACCCCGAACTTCATCTCGCGGTTGCAGACGATGTCGGGGTTGGGGGTGCGGCCTTGGCGGTAGCCGGTCACGAGGTAGTCGACCACCGTGCGCTTGTAGTCCTCGACGAGGTCGATGATCCGGAAAGGGAGGTCGAGGTGCCGGGCGACGGACTGGGCATTGCGCACGTCATCCTCCCAAGGGCATTCTCCGGGGAAGGGCAGGCCTTCCTCGTTCATCCAGGTCCGGAAATAGGCCGCATGCACCTCGTGGCCTTGCCGCTTGAGCAGCAGGGCCGCCACGGCGCTGTCGACGCCGCCCGAGAGCGCTACGAGGATCCTGGACATGGGCTTGGGTCGTAGAGGAATACCCGGGGCGAGGAAAGGGTCAAAGGAGGGTCGGGGCCGGCGGCGTTTCGGCAGGTCGGCGTGCGGACAGGGTTGCCCTAGGGGCGGTGAGGTGTTTGGCTGGGGCATGCGCCTTGGTCTCGCCCTCCTTTTGCTCGGTCTCGCCCCGCTCCTCGCCCAGAACTCGGCCCAGTTCGCCGGGATGCAGCAGGATCTGGCCGAACTGCGCAACGAGGTCGAAAAGCTGAAGCTGGATAACGCCGACCTACGTGAGGCGCTGGCCAAGGCCAAGGCCGGGCAGGCGCCCGCTTCCGGCCACGTCGAGGCCCTCGCCAAGGTGCGCGCCGAAATTCTGGCCGAAGTCGACCGCCGCCTCAAGCTGCAGGGAGCCGACGTGAACGCCGCCCTCGCCGAGCAGGCCCGTCAGGTGAATGCGGCGCTCGCCGGCAAGGGTGCCGCGTCGGTCGCCGGCCGTCCGGCCGCCACCCCGCCGACGACCGTGGCCGACAAGCCTGCGAGCCCGGCTCCCGACGATGGTTTCCCGCCGGACATGCCGCGCACCGGCATCAAGGTCCGCGTGAAGTCCGGCGATAGCGTCAGCAAACTCGCGCGGCAGCATGGCTCCAGGCAGGAATGGATCCTCGCGGCCAACAAGCTTCCCAACGCCAACGCCTTGCGCGCCGACGCGGAAATCTTCATCCCCCAGCCCGAAACCCCCTCCCGCTAAGCCCATGGCCACCCCTCCCAAGAAGTCCCTCGGTCGCGGACTAGGTAACCTCATCGGCGGCGGCGTCGCCAAGCCCGCCCAACCCGCCCCGACTCCGACCCCGGCCGCACCGGTGCCTGCGGCCGCTCCGGCGGCGCCTGCCCCGGCCGCCGCGCCGAACGCCCTCGCGGTGACGGAGCTCCCGGTCGCTTCCATCGTTCCCAACCCGCATCAGCCGCGCAAGGAGTTCGACGAGGCCGCGGTCAAGGAACTCGCCGAGTCCATCCGCTCCGAAGGGCTGCTCCAGCCCATCGTCGTGCGCAAGGTCAAGGGCGGCTACGAGCTCATCGCCGGCGAGCGCCGCCTGCGCGCCTTCAGGCACCTCGGCCAGAAGTTCATCCCGGTGCGCGTCATCGAAGCCAGCGACGCCTCCAGCGCCGTCCTCGCGCTCCTTGAGAACCTGCAGCGGGCCGACCTCAACCCGGTCGACGAGGCCGTCGGCGTGGCCTCCCTGATGCGCGACTTCAACCTCACGCAGGAGGCGGTCGCCGATCGCCTCGGCAAGCCCCGCGCCAGCATCGCGAACCTCGTCCGCCTCCTCCAGCTCGACCGCGAGATCCTCGGCTACCTCGGCAAGGGACAGCTCTCGACCGGCCACGCCAAGGTCTTGCTCGGGCTTGAGCAGCAGGCTCACCGCGTGCAGGTCGCCCGCCTGGTCGTCGAGAAGGGGCTCTCCGTCCGCGCCACCGAGGCCGAGGTCAAGGCGCTGGCCGCGACCAAGAAGACCGAGCGCAAGCGCGCCGAGAAGACCGTCGTGGCCGACGTCCAGAAGCGGCTCAGCTCACATTTTTCCACGCCGGTCGCCGTGTTCCGCAAGGGCGTCAAGGGCACCATCTCGATCCCCTTCACCAGCGACGACGAACTCGCCCGCCTGCTGGAGAAGATCGGGGTGAAGCTTTAAATAGGGCCAGGGCCGGGGACAGGGCTAGGGCCAGGATGAAGAGCGGTTGGCGGTTGGGCGAATGCAGGCAGCCGCAGGGCGGTTAGCGCTTGGGGTAGCTAACTAGAGAATTAAAGAGACCCAGGGTCGGCTGACTCCGGGTCTCTTTGTTTCTCCGACCGCTGACCGCCGACCGCCGCAACCTGGCGGGCGGCCGCCGGCCGCTCAGTGCTTGAAGTGGCGCATCCCGGTGAAGACCATCGCCATGCCGCGCGCGTCGGCGGCGGCGATGACGTCGGCGTCCTTCACGGAGCCGCCCGGCTGGATGGCGCAGGTCGCGCCGGCGTCGGCCGCGGCGAGCAGGCCGTCGGGGAAGGGGAAGAAGGCGTCCGAGGCGATGGCCGAGCCCTGGAGGGAGAGCTTGGCTTCGCCGGCCTTCCAGACCGCGATGCGCGAGGAGTCGATGCGCGACATCTGGCCGGCGCCGACGCTGAGGGTGCGTTCCTTGCCGGCGTAGACGATGGCGTTGGACTTCACGTGGCGGACGACGCGCCAGCCGAAGAGCAGGGCGGTCATCTCGTCGGCGGTGGGCTGGCGCTTGGTCACGACCTTGAAGTCGCGCGGGTTCACGGGCTTCTGGTCGCGGTCCTGGACGAGCACGCCGCCGATGACGGCGCGGACCTCGCGGAGGGTGTCGGCGCGCAGGCCGACCTTCGCGCGCATGAGGCGGAGGTTCTTCTTCTTGCCGAAGATCGCGAGCGCGTCGGCGTCGAACTCCGGCGCGATGATGACCTCGGAGAAGATCTCGGCGATGGCCTCGGCGAGGCCCTTGTCGACGGTGCGGTTGGCGACGATGATGCCGCCGAAGGGGGCCTGCTTATCGGTCTCGAAGGCCTTGTGCCAGGCCTCGAGGAGGGTGTCCGCCGACGCCACGCCGCAGGGGTTGGTGTGCTTCAGGATGCAGACCGTCGGGCGCTCGAACTCGCCGATGAGGTAGGTCGCGGCGGTGATATCGAGGATGTTGTTGTAGCTGAGTTCCTTGCCCTGGAGCTGGTCGAAGGCCTCGTGGAAGGAGCCGTAGAGGGCGGCCTGCTGGTGCGGGTTCTCGCCGTAGCGGAGGCGCTGGGCGAGCGGCAGGGTGGTGGTGAAGCGGGCCGGGAGGCCGAGCACGTTGCCGAGGCCGGGCTGCGCCTGCGACTCGAGGTAGTTGGCGATGGCGGCGTCGTAGGCGGAGGTGCGCTGGAAGACCTTGAGGGCGAGCTCGCGACGGAGTTCGCCGAGGGTTTCCGGGGCCTTTATCGCGGCCAGCACGCGCTCGTAGTCGGCCGGGTCGGTGACGACGGAGACGGACGCGTGGTTCTTGGCCGCGCTGCGGAGCATGGACGGGCCGCCGATGTCGATGTTCTCGATGGCGTCCTCGAAGGAGCAGCCCGGCTTGGCGACGGTGGCCTCGAAGGGGTAGAGGTTCACGACGACGAGGTCGATGAGGTCGATGCCGTGCTTCTTCGCTTCGTCGAGGTGCTCGTGCGAATCCCGGCGGCAAAGCAGTCCGCCGTGCACCTTGGGGTGCAGGGTCTTCACGCGGCCTTCCATGATCTCGGGGAAGCCCGTATGCTCGCTCACGTCGGTCACCGGCAGGCCGGCGTCGCGGAGCATCTTGGAGGTGCCGCCGGTGGAGAGCAGCTTGTAGCCGTGCTCCTTCACCAAGGCTTGGGCGAAGGGCAGGAGACCGGACTTGTCGCTGACGGAGAGGAGGGCGATGGGCATGGCGAAAGAAAGCCAAGGGGTAGGGGGCGGGGGAGAGGTGGTCAAGGAAGCAGGAGGTGCCGGTCGCGGTTCGCGGTTAGGGGGTGGCGGTTAGCGGATGGGCTCAGATTCCGGAGGACGGAGTACGGAGTACGGGTTACGGAGCTCGGAAGGCATGCCTCCGAGGGCTGGGGAGGGCTAGGGGGATCTGATTGTCTGTAATCTGTCATCCGTACTCCACTTGCCTCCCGTTTCCCTAATCCTTGACCCTTCCCCCGTTTTTCCCCTCTTTCGAGCCATGTCCACCGCTCTGTTGTTCTCCGGTCAAGGCGCCCAAGTCGTCGGCATGGGCAAGTCCCTGTACGAAGGCTCCCCGCTCGCCAAGGATCTCTACGACCGGGCGGCCAAGGTCCTGCCGTTCGACCTCCGGAAGGCTTGCTTCGAGGGTCCGGCCGAACTCCTGACCGAGACCCGCGTCTGCCAGCCGGCCCTCTACGTCCAGGGCTACGCCATCGCCCAGATCCTCAAGGAACGCGGCAAGCTGACCAGCCTCAAGGCCTGCCTGGGGTTGTCCCTCGGCGAACTGACCGCCTACGCGGTCGCCGGGGTCTGGGATTTCGAGACGGGCCTCAAGGTCGTCGCCGAGCGCGGCCGCCTCATGCAGCTGGCCTGCGACCAGACCAAGGGCGGCATGGCCGCGGTGATCGGCGGCTCCCGCGAGGATATCTTCAAGCTCTGCGCGGCCTTCGACATCGACGCGGCCAACTTCAACTGCCCCGGTCAGGTCGTGATTTCCGGCGACGCCGACAAGGTCGCCCAGGCGGTCGCCCGCGCCAAGGAGTTCGGCCCGTTCAAGCTGGTCAAGCCGCTCGTCGTCGCCGGCGCCTACCACAGCCGCCTGATGGAGCCCGCCCGCGCCGCCTTCGAGGCCTTCCTGCAGGTCGTCGAGTTCAAGCGCCCGCAGCTGACCGTGTATTCCAACACCACCGGCGGCACCCTGTCCGAGCCGGCCGAACTGCGTGCCGCCCTGGTCAAGCAGGTCGTCTCGTCCGTGCTCTGGGAGGATGACTGCAAGGCCGCCGCGGCCTCCGGCATCACCCAGTTCTACGAGTGCGGCCCCGGCGGCGTCCTCGCCGGCATGATGAAGCGCACCGCCCCCGAGGCGCCGGTCGCCTCCCTGCACGAGTTCGCCGATATCCCCGCCTAATTGCCCTCCGCCGGGGGCTAACGCTGGACAAGCGCCCAGCCCCCCGTCCTAGTATCCCTCGGTCCCGTCCTCCGTCCCTTCCGCCTCCCCCTTTCCCGTGTCCCTCGACCATATCCGCAACTTCTGCATCATCGCGCACGTCGACCACGGCAAGACGACGCTGTCCGACCGCCTGCTGGAGCACACGAAGACCATCGAGAAGCGCCAGATGAAGGAGCAGCTGCTCGACGCCATGGACCTCGAGCGCGAGAAGGGCATCACCATCAAGTGCCACCCGGTGACGATGAACTTCACCGCGCCGGACGGTAAGCAGTACATCCTCAATCTGATCGACACCCCGGGGCACGTCGACTTCGCCTACGAGGTCTCCCGCTCGCTGGCCGCCTGCGAGGGCGCCGTCCTGCTGATCGACGCTTCCCAGGGCGTCGAGGCCCAGACCGTCGCCAACGCGACGCTCGCGATGAACCAGGGCCTCGAGATCGTCCCGGTCATCAACAAAGTCGACCTCCCCAGCGCCCGGCCCGAGGAGGCCCGCCGCCAGGTCGAGGACATCCTCACGATTCCCGCGCAGGACGCCGTGCTGGCCTCCGGCAAGTCGGGCATCGGCATCGACGACATCTTCGCCGCGATCATCAAGCGGGTGCCGCCGCCCCGCTGGGCCGACTACCCGCAGCACCGCGCGCTGGTCTTCGACTCGCTCTTCGACTCCTACAAGGGCGTCATCAGCTATGTCCGCGTCTTCTCGGGCACGTTCAAGGCCGGCCAGACGATCGAGCTGATGTTCAACGGCGTCCGCTCCGTCATCAAGGAGGTCGGCGTCTTCTCCCCGAAGATGAAGCCGCAGGAAGAGCTCGGGCCCGGCAGCGTGGGCTACATCGTCATCAACATCCGCGAGGTCGCGGATGTGAAGGTGGGCGACACGATCACGCTCGCCGCCGACCCGGCGAAGGAGCCCGTGCCCGGCTTCAAGGAGGTCCGCCCGATGGTCTTCAGCGGCATCTACCCGCTCGATACCGCCGACTACGAGAAGCTCAAGAGCTCGCTGTCCAAGCTGGCGATCAACGACTCGTCCCTGACCTACACGGCCGAGAGCTCGACCGCCTTGGGCTTCGGCTTCCGCTGCGGCTTCCTCGGCCTGCTCCACATGGAGATCGTCCAGGAGCGCCTGCGCCGCGAGTACGACCTCGACATCCTCTCCACCTACCCCTCGGTCGTCTACAAGGTCTTCACCACCGACGGCAAGGAACTCGTCCTGGACAACCCGGTGATGATGCCCGACGCGACCTCCATCGAGCACATCGAGGAGCCCACCATCCGGGCCCACATCCACATCCCCGGCACCTCCATCGGCGACATGCTCGCCCTCGTCCAGGAGAAGCGCGGCATCTGCGAGCGGACCGAGACCATCGACGGCGAACGCGTCGTGCTGGTCTGCCTCCTTCCGCTGAACGAGATCCTCGTCGACTTCAACGACCGGATGAAGTCCATCACCCGCGGCTACGGCTCGATGGACTACGAGATGGGCGAGTACGTCGCCTCCGACCTCGTGAAGATGGACATCCGCGTCAACGAGGAGCCGGTCGACGCGTTCTCGTCCATCGTGCACGCGACCAAGGCCGAGGGCCGCGGCCGCGCCCTCTGCGAGAAGCTCAAGGAGCTCCTGCCGCGCCAGCTCTTCAAGGTGGCCATCCAGGCGGCCATCGGCACCAAGGTCATCGCCCGCGAGACCTTGGGTTCGGTGGGCAAGGACGTGACGGCCAAGTGCTACGGCGGCGACATCACCCGCAAACGCAAGCTCCTGGACAAGCAGAAGGAGGGCAAGAAGCGGATGAAGCAGATCGGCAAGGTCGACATCCCGCAGGAGGCCTTCATCAAGATCCTCAAGAACGAGGACTGAGCCCGGCGGGCCATTTCCAGGCTTTCCCTCCGGGGCGGGGCCGCTAACTTGGCGGTCCCCGGCCATGTTCTCGATTTTCGCCTCCAAGGCGGGCAAGACCCGCAAGATCGCCAAGCAGCTCCTGGAGTTCTCGGAGAAGGTCGACCTCTACCGCCGCGACGTCCTTCCGCCGGCCGACCTGGCCGAGCAGCGGGAGCGGGCGGCTGAGCTGCGCGCCAAGCTCAAGGAGAAGCCCTTCCAGCTGGTCGAGGTGGAGACGGCCATGGACCGCCTCCATGGCGTGCTGTGCCGCAACGGCGGCATGATCTACCCGGTCAGCGCCGGCACGGACTACACCGACATGATCGTCATGGCCGCGATCGTGGCCGGGGGCATCCGCAGTTTCTTCCTGCAGCCGTTCAAGATTCCGACGAATTCGATGTGGCCGACGTACAACGGGATGACGTCCGAGGTGCGCCAGCCACAGGACCCGGCCCCCGGTCTCGGCGAGCAGGCCCTGCGCAAGGTGACGCTCTGGGCCTCGACCTACGTGATCCCGGCCGAGGCTTCCGGGGAGGTCGGCATCCCCGTGGACTATCGGCGCTACGCCGACGGCTCCTATCAGGTCGGGCTGCGCCCCAAGGTTTCCGCGCCCGACGGCGGCCTGCTGGGCACGGGGCTGCTGCGCGGGACGACCGATACCTACGAGCTGGACATCGGCGGACGGACGCAGGCGATCGCGATGCCGGGCGACTTCGGCTTCGAGGGCGTGCTGCTCCGCACCTATTTCCCGGCGGAGGCCGCGCTGCCGTTGCGTCGCCAGGACGCCGACCGCTGGCAGGCGGTCTTCCGCAAGGCGATCGCCGAGGGTCGGATCAGGCAGACTCCGGCCGGTTCGGTGCTGATGACCGGCCGCCAGGCGGTCCGCGGCGAGCCGCTCCTGAACTTCGACATCCTGACCGGGGACATGCTCTTCGTCGACCGGGTGTCCTACAACTTCGTGGCTCCGAAGCGCGGCGACACCTTCGTCTTCCGCACCAACAACATCCCCGGACTGAACGACCGCTTCGGTAATCCATCCCAGAACTACTACGTCAAGCGCCTGGTCGGCGTCCCGGGCGAGCGCCTGCGCGTGAACGGCGAGGGGCAACTGCTGGTCAACGGCGGCGCCATCGCCGCGCCGGAGCCGATCGCGGCCAACAACCGCCGGGACATCGCCGCGGGTTATTACGGCTACCTGCCCGAAGTCGGCGGCGACCGCTATGCCATCCCGCTGAACGAGGAGCACGCCGTGCGCGACCATCACTATTACGCTATGGGCGACAACTCCGCCAACAGCTTCGACTCCCGCGGTTGGGGCGAGGTGCCCGAAGGCGACGTCGTCGGACAGCCGCTCTTCATCCTGCACCCCTTCACCAAGCGCTGGGGTTGGGCGAAGTA
>JBEBDN010000184.1:0-2938 GCA_041156945.1 Verrucomicrobiota bacterium
CGCCTCGACCCCTTCCGGCGACGCCAAGCCGGCCGAGCCCAAGCCCGCCGCCCCCAAGTCGACCCCGCCTCCGGCCGAGGGCGACCTGAGTTCGCTCGACTGACCTTCCCCATGAGCCCGCACCTCGCCCGCTGCCTCCTGTCGTCCTTCCTCCTGGCCGCGACCGCCTCGGGCGCCGACGCGGAAGCCCCGATGAAGAAGGAAGCCGAGGCTCCGGCCTCCCCCGCCGTGGCGCCCGCCGACGCGGCCAAGGCCGCGACCGAAGCGGCCCCCGCCAAGCCGGCCATGACGGAGAAGCCGGCGGAAACCGCGCCCGCCAAGCCGGCCGCCGAAGGGGAGATGAAGAAGGAGCCGGAAAAGGAGACCAAGGAGGAGGATCCCGAAGCGGTCACCATCACCCCGTTCCGCGCCGCCCGCCTCCCGACGGCCAAGGAGTCGCGCACCTTCCACCTCGCCAAGCTCAACAAGCCCCTCGCCTTCGAGACGACCCGCGAGCTGCAGCGCCTGTTCGCGGCCTTCGCCGCTCAGCACGTGGTGGACCCCGCGACCGGGGCGTTCTCCAAGGCGCCGGGCTCGATGACCGCGATCGCCTACACGATCGTGCAGGACCTGGGCGAGAACCGCTTCCTCGCCAAGGGAAACTGGCCCGCGCTCAACGGCGACCCGCTGCTCGAGGGCAAGGACGCCTTCGTCGTGCTCCTGCTCGACCAGCCCGCCGCGGTCGGCTCGACGGGCCGCTGCACCGGCCTGCACGTCGGCATGGT
This sequence comes from Verrucomicrobiota bacterium, assembly GCA_041156945.1. GTDB lineage: Bacteria > Verrucomicrobiota > Verrucomicrobiia > Opitutales > UBA953 > UBA953. The sequence goes on from JBEBDN010000184.1 coordinate 765, forward strand.
CGCCCTCGGCTTCACCGCCAAGTTCGCGCCGCTCGAGGGCAAGAAACTGACCCTCCGCCGCGAGGCCTTCCTCCAATGCACGCCGGTCGACGAGTCCGCCGCGGCGATGCAGAAATTCGTCGAGGCCATCCAGAAGGGCGCCGAACTCAGCGTGATCACCGCCGACCGGATCGCCTGCAAGCCCTGCGGAGGCTTGGGCTTCACCCGCGAGGCCCAGAAGGGCAAGATCGAGGACAAGCGCACCCCCTGCAAGGAATGCGAAAGCACGGGGAAGATCCCGCTGGTGACCGAGACGAAGTTCGCTCCCTAAGCCCGGTCATCCTGCGCTTGCGCCGGGCCAAGGCGGGCGACACAGTCCGCCCGTGACCTCCCCGCTCCATGCCGGACTCGACGCCCACTTCGCGGCGCTGGAGCGCTTCCTGCGCGAGCAGGTCGACGCCTTCGAACCCGAGGTCCGGCCGATGGTGACCGAGGTCCTGGCCCACCCGGGCAAGCGGCTGCGACCGTTGCTCGCCTTCTCCGCCGGCGCCGGCGGGGAACCGGGCGTGGCCCTCGTGCGCGGGGCGGCGATCGTCGAACTGGTCCACCTCGCCACGCTGGTCCACGACGACGTGCTGGATGGGGCCGACACCCGCCACGGGGCCGACACCCCCAACCGGACGCATGGGGCCCACGCCGCGGTCCTCTTCGGCGACGCCCTCTTCGCCCACGCCTTGATGCTGGCCGCGGAGCACGCGACCCCGGAACTCTGCCGCATCGTGGCCCGCGCCTCGCGCGAGGTCTGCTCCGGCGAAGTCTGCCAGACGTTCTCGCGGGGCAACGACACCCTCGCCCTCGCGGACTACTATCGCCACATCCGGCTCAAGACCGCGGAGCTCTTCGAGGGCGCCTGCCGCGTCGGCGCCCTGCTGGCCGGTCGCCCCCGGGAGCACATCGAGGCCTGCGCGACCTTCGGCCGTCACCTCGGCATCGCCTACCAAATCTACGACGACCTCGTTGACCTGCTGCAGGACGACGCCAAAGCGGGCAAGACGCTCGGCACCGATGCGGCCAGCGGCAAGCTGACCCTGCCGATGCTGCTCGAACGCGACCGCTCCGGCCCGGCCGTCCTCGCCGCGCTCCGCCGGGGCGAAGACCCCCGCGCCTGCATCTCCGCCGAGACGTGGCGCGAGTCGTTCCGGCTGCTCGACGCCGAGATCGCGGCGGCCGAGGCGGCCCTGGCGCCGATCGCCGGCAGCCCTTCGCCGTTCTTCCTGCTGCGCCTGACCGCCTTCCTTCGGGAAGCGGCGGCCCGGCTCGCCCCGCGCGCATGAAGCTCTTCCGCACGACGCGCTCGGAGCGCCTCGCGTTGGCCCTGCTGCTCAGCCTGCTGGCCGGCGCGACCGGACTGCGGCTGCTCTGGCTGGCCCTCTGAGGCTCAGGGCACGTAGTCGGTGGCCGCGAAGCCGCGGGCCGCGAGGCCGGCGCGCAGGCCGGGCAGGTCCACCTTGTCGCCGGGCTTGACGCCGCGGCGGGCGAACCAACCCGCGGCCATCTCGACGGCGAAGCGGGCGCGTTCCGAGGCGGAGCTGGTGGTGTTCGTGTCGCCCGCCTGCATCGTCCGTACCTCCAGGATGGTGCCGTCGGCGGCGACGAAGGCGATGTCGAGGTCGAGCGTGGTCCCCTTCATCCAGAAGCTCATGCGGGTGTCGTCCCGGTAGAGGAAAGCCATGCCCTCGTCCTCGGGTAGGCTGGACGTGGCCATCAGCCCCCGGGCCTTCTCCAGTTCGGTCACAGCCAGGCGCTGACGGGTGGCGACCGACCCGAGGCGGACGGGGAAGCGCACCTCGATGCCGGCCTCCTCGATCGTGGTCGCGGCGGGCCGGGCGGGGCGGTTGTCGCAGGCGACGAGTCCGAATACGAGGGCGAGGGCGAGGAGAGACCGGGACATGCGGGCAAGTTTCCCGAGGATTGCCTTGCTGGCAAGTTTCGCTTGCCTGCGACCGCGATGGCGCGCGACCCACGAGCCCACTGGCAGGAACTGGCGACCGCCGTCGAATATGGACGGGCCGCCCTAAATGTCGGCTTGTGGCGATCGGAGGAACAGCTGGTCGCGAAGTATTTCCGGCCCTCGGACCGACTGCTCGAGCTGGGCTGCGGCGGGGGGCGGGTCGCCTTGGGCCTGCTGCAAAGGG
>JBEBDN010000185.1:0-27419 GCA_041156945.1 Verrucomicrobiota bacterium
CGTTCTTCAGCCGCCCGGAGGACGTGCCGCACGGCGCCATCACCATGGGCGTGGCGACGATCATGGAGGCCCGCGAAGTCGAGCTGCTGGCCTTCGGGCCCGCGAAGGCGGCGATCGTCCGGCGCGCGCTCCGCGAACAGCCCGACGCGGACTGCCCGGCGACCTGGCTCCAACGGCACCCGGCCTGCACCTTCCACCTCGACCCGGACGCCGCCGCCGAACTCTGACCCGCGATGAAGCCCCAACCGCGCCATATCTCGCCGATCGACCCGGGCTTCCTCCCCGCCTCGCTCTGGACGCGCGACTTCCTCGCGGCGTGCGCGCGCACGCCGGGCAGTTCCGCCCTGGCGATCGGCCTGCGCCGCCCGGACGGCACCGCCTCCGTCTTCCGCACGCAGTTGCTCCCGGCCGGCGCCGGAGACGCCGACAATTTCCTGCACGTCGAGCGGACGGTGAAATTCCTGCTCTGGGCCCGCGGCGGCGATGAGGTGCTGCTCAGCGGCCCCCTGGCCGCGCCGCTGGCCGAAGCCCTGCGCCGGCAGTACGTGGCGGGCGGCCCCCGCGCCTTCGACGCCGACTTCGTCCGCAAGCTCTTCGAGCGCCCCCTGACCTTCACGGTGGTCGGGGAAGCCGACCTCCCGGCCGAGAGCGCCTCGCACCTGCCGCTGGGCCGTAACCTCGGCGGTTGCCGCATCGGCTTCGACCTCGGCGGCTCCGACCGCAAATGCGCCGCCCTCATCGACGGCAAGGTGGTCTTCTCGGAGGAGGTGAAGTGGGATCCATACTTCCAGACCGACCCCGACTACCACCTGGAGGGCATCCGTGATTCGCTGAAGCTCGCGGCCGCCCACCTGCCCCGCGTCGACGCCATCGGCGGGTCGGCCGCGGGCGTGTACATCTCGAACCGCGTCCGCGCGGCTTCCCTCTTCCGCGGCATCACCGACCCCGCCGTCTTCGAACGTCGCGTCAAGAACCTGTTCGTGGACCTGGGCAAGGAATGGGCCGTCCCCTTCGAGGTGCTCAACGACGGCGACGTCACGGCCCTCGCGGCCTCGATGTCCCTCGGCCGCAACTCGGTCCTCGGCATCGCCATGGGCACGAGCGTGGCCGCCGGGTACGTCGACCCCAACGGCAACCTCACCAACTGGTTGAGCGAGCTGGCCTTCGTGCCCGTCGACTACCGCGTCGACGGCCCGGCCGACGAGTGGTCGGGCGACCTGGGATGCGGCGTCCAGTATTTCAGCCAACAAGGCGTCGGCCGGCTCCTGCCCCTCGCCGGCATCCACCTGCCCCCCGCGATGCGCCTGCCCGAACGGCTGGAGGAGCTGCAGAAGCTCATGAAGGCCGGCGACGCCCGGGCGTGGAGCGTCTACGACGCGATCGGCATCGCCTTCGGCTACGCCCTCGCCCATTTCGCCTCGTTCTACGATTACCAGTGCCTGCTCATCATGGGCCGGGTGACCTCGGGCACCGGCGGGGACGTCATCATCGAGCGGGCCCGCGCCGTGCTGCGCGACGAATTTCCCGCGCTGCGCATCGATCTGGTGGTGCCCGACGAAAAGGATAAGCGGCATGGCCAGGCGGTGGCCGCGGCCTCGCTCCCCCCTCTCCGACCATGAAACTGAACCCCAAGGCGAACCTGTTGATCCCCGACCAGGCCCCCGGCCCGGCCGCCTTCTCCCGCACGACGCACCTGGGGATCGGCGCCCACCAGGACGACCTCGAGTTCATGGCTTTCGAAGGCATCCTCGCCTGCTACGACCGCCCCGACCGCTGGTTCGGCGGCATCATCATGACCGATGGCCGCAGCAGTTCGCGCAAGGGTCCCTACGCGGGCTGGTCCGACGACCAGATCGCCGCCGAGCGGATCAAGGAGCAGCACGCCGCGGCCCGCCTCGGCCAGTATTCGTTCATCGCCCAGCTGGGCTACCAGAGCAAGGAAGTGCGCGGAGCCGACAAGACCGACCCGGTCGACGACCTCGTCGCGCTGCTCGAGGCGGCCCGCCCCGAGGTCGTCTACCTCCACAACCCCGCCGACAAGCATGACACCCACGTGGCCTGCTTCGCCCGTTGCATCGAGGCCCTCCGCCGCCTGCCGCGGACGCACCGCCCCGCCAAGGTCCTGGGCTGCGAGGTCTGGCGCGCGCTCGATTGGATGGTCGACAGCGAGAAGGTCGCCATGCCCGTCTCGGCCCGGCCCGAACTCGCGCAGGCCCTGAACGAAGTCTTCGCGACCCAGATCGCCGGCGGCAAGCGCTACGACCTCGCGGTGCTCGCCCGCCGCGCCGCCAACGCCACCTTCCACGACGCCCACGCGTCCGACACCGAGACCGCGCTCCAGTGGGCGATGGACCTGACCCCGCTCGTCCAGGACGACGCCCTCGACGTGACCGCCTTCACCCTCGGTTTCCTCGAGCGCCTCCAGCAGGATGTCGCCGCCCGTCTCCGCCGAGCCTACTGACATGAAACCCACCCTCCTCGTCCTCGCCGCCGGCATGGGCAGCCGCTACGGCGGCCTCAAGCAGATCGACCCGATGGGTCCCTCCGGCGAAACCATCCTCGACTATTCCGTCTACGACGCGCTCCGCGCCGGCTTCGGCAAGGTGGTCTTCATCATCCGCCCGGACTTCGAGGCGGATTTCCGCGAACGCATCGCCGCGAAGTTCGCCGGCCGCATCGAGGTGGGCTTCGCCTTCCAGACGCTCGACCGGCTGCCGGCGGGCTTCGCCGTCCCCGCGGGACGCGAAAAACCCTGGGGCACCACCCACGCCATCCTCTGCGCCCGCGAAGCCGTGGCGACCCCCTTCGCGGTCATCAACGCCGACGACTTCTATGGACGGGATTCCTACGCGGTCCTAGGCCGACGCCTCGCGACCCTGTCCAACGACGCCCTCGATTTCTGCATGGTCGGCTTCACGCTGAAGAACACCCTTTCGGACCACGGCACGGTCGCCCGCGGGGTCTGCCGGACCGACGCCTCCGGCCGCCTCACCGACATCCGGGAACTCACCAAGATCGCGCGCACCGCGGGCGGCGCGGAGAACCGGTCCGAGGACGGCACCGTCACCCCGCTGACGGGGGAGGAACCCGTGTCGATGAACATGTGGGGCTTCACCCCGGCGATCTTCCCCCTTCTCGACGCCGATTTCCGCGCCTTCCTCCAGGCGAAGGGCGGCGAGCCGAAGAGCGAATCCTACATCCCGATGGCCGTCGGCAACCTCGTCGCCGCCGGGAGCGCCCGTTGCGACGTGCTCCGCACCAGTTCCGCCTGGTTCGGCGTCACCTACCGCGAGGATAAGCCGTCCGTCCAGGCGAGCATCCTCGCGCTGGTCCGCCAAGGCGCCTACCCCTCCGCCCTCTGGGCCTGAACTCCATGCGCGAACTCGTCACCTACGACACCCGCTCCGTCGCCCGGCACTTCGCCCTGCTCGGCGACTACGTGTCCGCCCCGCCCTACGGCAGCGGCCACATCAACGACACCTTCGCGCTGGAGATGGACCAGGGCGGCAAGTCCGTCCGCTACGTGCTGCAGCGCATCAACCACAACATCTTCCGGAACCCGGACGGGCTCATGCGCAACGTCGAGCGCGTCTGTCGCCACGCGCAGGCCAAGCTCGCGCAGGCGGGCCGGGCCGACGCCTCCCGCCGGGCGCTGACGCTCGTGCCGACGCGCGACGGGCGGGGTTGGTACGTCGACCCGCACGGCAACCACTGGCGCTGCTACGTGTTCGTCGAGCGGGCCACGGGCCACGACGTCATCCGCAACGCGGACCAGGCCTTCCAGGCCGCGAAGGCCTTCGGCGCCTTCCAGTCCCTGCTCGCCGACCTCCCGGGCGAACGCCTGGTCGAGACGATCCCGAACTTCCACCACACCCCGAGCCGCTACGCCGCCTTCGAGGCCGCCTTGGCCAAGGACGCCCATGGCCGCGCCCGCGAGGCGTCCCGCGAGATCGCCTTCGCCCAGGCCCGGGCCCACGAGGTGGGCCTGGTCGTGGAGGGCATGGCCCGCGGCGAGATCCCGGAGCGCGTCACCCACAACGACACCAAGCTCAACAACGTCCTGCTCGACAACGAGACCCAGGAGGGGATCTGCGTGATCGACCTCGACACCGTGATGCCGGGCTCGGCGCTCTACGACTTCGGCGACCTGGTGCGGACCTCCACTTCCCCGGCCGCCGAGGACGAGACGGACCTGTCGAAGGTGACCATGCAGCTGCCGATGTTCGAGGCCCTCGTGAAGGGCTACCTCGCGTCCGCCGGCGGCTTCCTCACCCCGAGGGAGCGCGCCCTCCTGCCCTTCGCCGGCAAGCTGATCACCTTCGAGATCGGCCTGCGCTTCCTCACGGATTGGCTCGAAGGAGACGTCTACTTCAAGGTCAAGCGCCCCCGCCACAACCTCGACCGCCTCCGGACGCAGTTCAAGCTGGTCGAATCGATCGAAGCCCAGTTGCCGGCCATGCAGGCGCTCGTCCGCTGACCATGCGCGTCCTCGTCACCGGCGGCGCCGGCTTCATCGGCTCCCACCTCGTCGAACACTTCCAGGGGAAGGCGGAGGTCGTCGTGCTCGACGACTTCCGCAGCGGCCATCGGCGCAACCTCGCCGGCCGGGAGCACCGCCTGATCGAAGGTTCGATCCTGGACCGGACGAAGCTCGACGAAGCCATGCGGGGCGTCGACCAGGTCTACCACCTTGCGGCCATGATCTCCGTGCCGGAGTCGATGCTCAAGCCCCGCGAATGCGTCGAACTGAACGCGACCGGCACGCTGCACGTCCTCGAGGCCGCCGCCGCGGCGCGGGTCGGCAAGGTCGTCCTGGCCTCCTCGGCGGCGATCTACGGCGACAACCCGACCGTCCCCAAGGTCGAGACCATGCTCCCGGAACCGAAGTCGCCCTACGCCGTGACCAAGCTCGACGGCGAGCACTACCTCGAGATGTTCCGCCGCGAGCGCGGCCTCGCCACGGCCTCGCTGCGCTTCTTCAACGTCTTCGGACCCCGGCAGGACCCGAAGTCCCCCTACGCGGCGGCCGTCCCGATCTTCATCGAGAAGGCCGTCCGCGGGGAGCCCATCGGCATCTTCGGGGACGGCGCCCAGACGCGCGACTTCATCTACGTGAAGGACATCGTCGGCGCCCTGACCTTCGCGGCGGCCGCGCCCGCCGTGGTCGGCACCTACAACGTCGGCTACGGCCGCCGCATGACCGTCCAGGAGCTCGCCGAGGAGGTCATCCGCCTGACCGGCTCGGCCTCGCGCATCGAGCACAAGCCCGAACGGCTCGGCGACGTGAAGCATTCCCTCGCCTCCGCGGACAAGCTCCGCGCCGCGGGCTGGTCGCCCCGCCACACGGTGGCGGAAGGCCTCGCCGCAACGGTCGACTATTTCCGCTCGCTCAAGGCGTGACGGTGACCGGGATCCGCAGGTAGCGATCGCCGCCGTCGTCGATGTGCAGCCAGAGGTCGTACTGGCCGGCCCTCGGCAGGCGGACCCGGAAGGACAACGTCGGCTCAGCGTCGTATTCGCCGCCTTCCAGGGAAGGATGCAGGTGGGCGTAACCCATCTTCGCCTCCGTCGGCTCGGCCGAGAACAAGGCGGCATGGCCGAGGGACCCCATCAACGGACGCAGCTTCAGGGGCGAGCCGTCCACCCGCCGCAGGCGGACCCGCCAAAGCGCCGAGTCGCCGGCGGCGTCGGCGGAAGCCGCGAAGGCGGCGACCTGGACGGACTGGTCGGCCGACGCGCCCGGGAGCGCGGCGGGGACGGACGGCAGGACGGCTTCGGCCAAGGCCACGCGGCCGCCGCGGACCGGGACGAAGTCGACGTAGGCATGCGCGCCTTGCGACAGGTCGAAATCCGGCGGCACGACGAAGGACCAGGAGCCATCGTCGCCCGGGACCGGATGCAGGTGCACGTACCCCGGCCGGGCCAGCGAGCGAAGGTGCAGGTGCAGTTTACGCGTGTGGGAGACGGCCAGCTGATGGTCGAGCAGCGCGCGCCCATCCTCATCCGCGAGGGTCAGTCGGCCGTCGCGACCGCCGGCGGCCCCCGTCGACGGCGCGAACCTGAGCGCGTAGGGGAACTTCAGGTCGCGCGGCCGGTAGAAGTTCGCCTCCTCGTTCACCCCGCAGAATTCCACCCCATCCACCACGATGGGTACGTGTTCGGCGTGCAGCAGGGCGCAGTGGGTGTCCGGCAGGCTCCGCAAGACGAGGAAGGCCGCGCCCGCCAGGGCCGTGAGAATCCATGCCTGCCGGCGGGGACTCATCGTTCGACGGCGAGGGCCGCCAAGGCCTTGGCCACTTCGGCGGCGTCGAACGAGGCGCCCTCGCGGCGTTGCGCGATGCGGCCCTGGGCGTTCACCAGCAGGAGCGCCGCGTTATGGACGATGGTGCCGTCGTCGCGCACGGTCAGGATCCCGAAATTGCGCATGAGGTCCTTGACCTGTCCGGGGTCGCCCGTGAGGAAGCGATGCCGCTCCGGATCGATCCCGTAGCCCTGGGCGTAGGCGTGGAGCATGCCGGGGGAATCGACCTCTGGGTCGAAGGTGATCGTCAGGAGGCGGACCGCCTTGAGCCGGGGGTCCTTCGCGAGCTCATCCCCCAGTTGCTTCATGCAGGTCGTGGACGCCGGGCACATCTTGGCCGACCGGCAGCTGGTGAAGATGAAGTTCAGCGCGAAGGGCGCGCCAAGCAGGTCCTTCTTGAAGACCAGGCGGGCCTGCTGGTCCCACAGGGCCCAGTCGGGAACGAGGTCGCGCGGCATCCGGGTCACCAGACGGCCCTGGTCGGCGGTCTGCCGACGCAGCGCGTCGGTCACCTCCGCCACCCGCCGGAGTTCCTCGACGTCGGCCGGAAAGATCGTGTCGGCCCAGCGCCGCCCGCCATCCACCAGGACTTCGAAGCGGACGCGCCGTCCGGCCCAGGGCAAGGCGAGGTCGCCGGGTCGGGCGAAGTACTCCGCGGGGGCCGCGCCGGGGGCTTCCTCGATCAGCAGCCGATGCCGGGCGGCGTCCACCCGGACGACCTGTCCGGCGCGGAGCTCGGGGCGCTCCGCCGCGGGCGCGACCAACGCCGCGCCCAACCAGGCCAAGGCCGCGAAGGTCCTCATGGCTGGTACCCCGTGGCGCCGGCCATCAATTCGACCATGCCATGGCGAAGACCGCGATGGGTAAGGTGGAAGGACTCCGCGCCGGTGAGGTCGGCCAGCACGCAGACGGTCAGCAGCGCCGCGGGCATGATGTCGGCGCGCTCCGCGGGGATGCCGGGCACGGCGCGGCGGTCGGCGAGCGGCAAGGCGGCGAGCTTGTCCTTCAGTTCGCGGATCCGCAGGGCGGGCAGGCGACCGTCGACCACCGGCTCGCCGAGGGCCTCGAGGTGCAGGGCGACGGCGCTGAACACGCCACCGGCGCCGACCACCAGGCTCTGTTCGGCCAGGCGGGGCGAGAGCGCGGGACCGAGCGTGCGGACGAGATGGTCGCGGATGGAGGCCTGGTCCAGTTCGTCGACGACGCCCTCGCCGCCGCGGAGATAGCCATGCGTAAGGCGCACCGAACCCAACGGGTAGCTCCGGGCCAACGCCACCTGGGGACCCCGCACGGTGGCGACCTCGAGGCTGCCGCCGCCGAGGTCGAAGATGGTGAGGTTGGGACAGGCGGCGTAGGCCGGGTCGGTCCGCACGCCGGCGGCGACGAGGCGCGCTTCGACCTCGCCCGAGATGATGGTCAGCGGGACGCCCGCGGTCGCGCGGATGAGCGCGCCGAACTCGGCGCGGTTGGCGCATTCGCGGACGGCGCTGGTCCCCAGGATGGCCACGTCCCGGGCGCCGTGGGCGCGGGCGAAATCGACGAGGCGACGGACCGCCTCCGCCGCGACGACCTGCGTCTCGCGCGGGAGGGTGAACTCGCCCAGGTTGGCGGGGAAGATCCGGACCGGCTCGCTCGCGCGGGCCACCTCCCGGCGGGTGGCGGCGTCGACGACGGATACCTTGAGGGAATTCGACCCGAGGTCGACGACGGCGAGCAGGGACATGTCAGAAGAGGAAATCGAGCTTGAGGCCGCCGACGCCGTGCAGCGACCGCTGCGTCTCGAACTCGTGGGTCCGGAGGGAGGTGTAGAGCGTGGTGGCGAAACGATGGAATTGGAAGCTGTAGCCCAGGGCGAGCTGGCCGACGATGGGCTCGCGGGTCACGCCGCGGCTCGCGCGGAAGTTCGAACCGTCGGTGGCGTAGTTGCCGACGACGACCTCGACCTGCGCGTCGACGAAGAACCAGGCGGCCCGCAGCGGGTCGGCCAAGTCGCTCCGCAACCGCTCGACCGGATCGAACGCGGTGCACTGGCGCAGCGTGGTGTTGCCCCAGGAGCGTTCCAATCCCAGGCCCCAGCGGACCTCCCCGCCGAAGATGAACTCCGTGCGGATCGTGCCCAGCTCGGCGCCGGCGCGGACGACCAGGTCGCGCAGGCCCGGACGAGCCCCGGGCAGCGCGAAGCGCTTGCGGAAATCCAGGTTGAGGTTGGCGACGAGCTCGTTCGGCTGCTGGGTCTGCCAGCCGGCCGTCGTCGGCACGCCGATCAGCCGGTGGATCGAATTCTGGATCGTCGGCCCGCCCGCGGCGGGCCCCACCACGCCGAGCTGCAGTTCCCACACGAAGAGGAGGTCGCGGCGACCACCCCGGTCGAAGACCCGGCCATGGCCATAGGAAAAATACAGGGCGGCCGAGTAGGGCTGGTCGTCCAGGGGCGGGGTCGCGCTGACGGTGTCCGCGGGCGTGTTGATCTCCTGGGTCAACGCGGCATAGAAGCCGTTCTCATGGTTGACCACCAGGCGCAGGCCTTGGGTGTAGTAGCGGTCCTGGTTATCGAGGGAGAACCTGTCGTTCTCCCACAACAGGGAAAAGACGCCGGCCTCGCCGTCCGTCGGGAACGGCGAACGCAATTCCCCCGCGCGGACCGGGCAGGTCGCGGCGAGCAGGAGGAACAGGAAGGCGAATCGCATCCGTCGGAGGGTCAGCAAAGCGTTCCGCCCACGGCGGGACAACGCCTTTCTGACTTGTTAACAACCGCTTGCCCAAGTATCTGACTGTCAGGATGTCCCACGCGCCTGCCAACCCGCCGAGGGCCCGGACCGAGGTCTTGGCCGACGGGTCGACCGTCGTGACCCTCGGGGGCGATTGGAGCGCGCAGTCCGCGACCCCCGAAATCACCTTCAAGGGCGACCGCGTCCGGCTGACCGGCGCCGAGTTGGGTCCTTTCGACTCTTCCCTGCCCGCCTGGATCCATCGCCATTTCCGCCAGGTCCGGCACCTCGACCTGAGCGCCCTCCCTCCCCGATTGCGGGCCTTGGTGGAGTTGGCCGAGACGAGCACCTCCAGCGGGACGGACGTCGCCCGGCCCGGCTTCCTCGAGCAGTTCGGCGACTGGGGTCTCGCGAGCACCTCCTCGTGGGCGCGCGCCTTCGAGCACATCGGCGAGACCGCCGCCGGCTTCGGCCGCCTGGTGGTCGGCCGCGCCCGCATCAACTGGCAGGACTTCTGGCTGCAGCTGCAGACCGCCGGCGTGGACGCGCTCCCCATCGTCGCCCTGCTCGGCTTCCTCACCGGCTTGATCATGGCCTACGTGGGCCTGATCCAGCTCCGCCAAGTCGGCGCGACCATCTACGTCGCCAACCTCGTCTCCCTCGCGATGACCCGCGAGATGGGCGCCCTCATGACCGGCGTGATCGCCTGCGGGCGGACCGCCACCGCGTTCGCCTCGCAGCTCGGCAGCATGAACGTCAGCCAGGAGACCGATGCGCTGCGCGTGCTCGGCCTCAACCCGGTCGAGTACCTGGGCCTGCCCCGGATCCTCGCCGTCACGCTGATGGTGCCGCTGCTGGCCGTCTTCGCGACGTTCGTCGGCGTCTTCGGCGGCATGGTCGTGGCGTGCGCCGGCGAGCTCAGCGTCAGCCAGTACCTCACCCAGGTGGTCGTCGCGATCAGCCTCAAGAGCTTCCTCGTCGGCGTCATCAAATCCGTCGCCTTCGGCTTCATCGCCGCGTGGGCGGGCTGCTACCGCGGCGCCGTGGCGAAACCGTCGGCCCTCGGGGTCGGCGAAGCGGCCACCACCGCCGCGGTGCTCGGGATCACCCTCATCGTGGTCTCCGATGCGCTGTTCGCGGTGATCTTCAACCTCTTCAACTTCTGACGATGACGACGCCCGCCATCCTCACCGGCGAAGCGCTCGCCATCGGCCATGGCGAACGCGTCATCATGTCCGGCATCGACTTCCGCCTGGCGGCGGGCCGCATCCTCGCGATCGTCGGTCCCAGCGGCTGCGGCAAGAGCACGCTCATGCGCTCGCTCAGCGGCCTGGACGAGCCGCTGGGCGGCAAAGCCACCCTGCTCGGGCGCGACCTCGCGACCGCCACCCCGGCCGAGCGGGCCGCCACCCTGCGCCGCCTGGGCTTCCTGTTCCAGGGCTCCGCCCTCTTCTCCTCCCTGACGCTGCGCGAGAACGTCGAACTGCCGATGCGGGAGTTCCTCGCCGCGCCCCGGCGCGACCTGCGCGCGCTGGCCGAGTACAAGCTGGCCTTGGTCGGCCTGGCCGACGCCATGGACAAGCTGCCCTCCGAGATCTCCGGAGGCATGGCCAAGCGGGCCGGCATCGCCCGGGCGATGGCCCTCGATCCGGAGGTCATCTTCCTCGACGAACCCAGCGCCGGACTCGACCCGGTGACTTCCGGCCGGCTCGACGAGCTCATCCTGAAGCTCCGGGAGGCCTTCGGCACCACGGTCGTGCTGGTCAGCCACGAAGTCCCCAGCATCCTGCGAATCGCCGACTTCTGCGTTTACCTCGACCCGGACGCGGGCAGGATGGGCGCCTATGGCCCGCCCCGCGACTTCCTGTCGCCGGACGCCCATCCCAAGGCCCACGCCTTCTTCTCCCAAGCCCGGATCCCCTGACATGCGCCGTTCCGCCAACAAGACCCTCATCGGGGCGTTCGTCGCCGGCGGCCTCGTGCTCGGCTGCGTCGCGGTGATCCTCCTCGGCGGCGGCAGCTTCGCCGGGACCAAGCCGACCGCCCTGGCCTACTTCGACGACTCGGTGAGCGGCCTCGACATCGGCGCGCCGGTCAAGTTCCGCGGCGTGACCATCGGCAAGGTCTCCCAGGTCCTGCTCCGCACCGCCGAGCAATCCCCCGCCGACTACTCCGTCCCGGTGGTGATGGAGTTCGCCCCCGACCTGCTGACCCGGCGCGGCCTCGACCAGGCCCTGCTCGACAAGGGCGGACTCCGCGGCTCCATCGAGAAGGGCCTCCGCGCCAAGCTCCAGCAACAGTCCGTCATCACGGGGGTGCTCTACGTCGAATTGGACTACCTGCCGGATACCCCCGTCCGCCTGCATGACACGAAGGGCGCCAACGCCGAGATTCCGACCCTCCCCTCCAACCTCGGCGCCCTGACCAAGGCTGTCTCCCAGACGCTGGATCAGCTGAGCCGCGTCGACTTCGTGGCGATCACCCGCAAGGTGGATGCGATCCTGGGCCGCATCGACCAAGGGGCCGCCCAGATCGAATTCGGCAAGATCAACGGCAACCTCGTCAAGGCGTCCGACAACATCGCCCGCCTGACGAGCGACCCGGCGGTGACCAAGGCGGTCGCCGACTTCTCCGCCGCGATGCGCTCCGTCGACGCGCTCGTCCAGCGCCTCAACGCCAAGGTCGACCCGGTCGCCGAGGACATCCAGGCGATGGCCGGCGCGGGCCGCAAGGCCCTCGAGAACCTCAACCTCACCGCCGAGAACCTGCGTGGCCTGACCAAGCCCGGCTCGGCCACCCGCCGCGACCTCGACCAAGCCTTGGCCGATGTCGCCGAAGCGGCCCAGGCGATCCGCTCGCTGGCCGACTTCATCGAACGCAACCCCGAGACGATCATCCAGGGACGCCGCCAAGGACCGCCGAGGGCGCCCGAGGTCAAACCGGCCGCTCCCGAGGAACCCGCGAAATGAGGCCCCTCCTCCTGCTGGCTTCGTCGCTCGCCCTCCCCGGCTGCATCGTCTTCGACAAGCAGAGCGAAGCGGTGACGTTCCATCAGTTCGCCGCCGCGGAAGCCGCGCCGACGCGCGCGGCGCCGCTGGTCCACGTGCCGCGGGCGACCTTGCCCGCCGGCGTCCGTCGTCCCGCGGTCGTGTTCCTCGCCCCGGGCGGCGAAGTGGTGGTCGACGACGCGCACCGCTGGGCGGCCGCGCTCGACCGCCTGCTGGCCGAGGCCGTCGCCCGGCACCTGACGCGCGAGGCCGGCGTGCCCACCGTGATGGCTACGCCGGACGCGCCGCACCTCACGCTCATCCTCGAGTGCGAACGCTTCGAGCTCCAGGCCGAGCGCCGGGCCGCCTTGACCGTCCACTACCGGCTGGAGCGCGCGGATGGCTCCGCCGTCGCCGGCGGCACCTCCACCTGCACCGAACCCATGGCCGACCGGGGCGCCGACGCCTTCGTGGCGGCCCAATCCCGCAACCTCGCCAAGGTCGGCCGGGCCATCGCCGAAACCGTGCGCGCCCTGCCGGCCTCCCAACTCCCCTCCCGATGACCGAACCGACCAACGCCCGCCCCAACGGCTTCTCCGAGGCGACCGGCGAAATCTGCTACGACCTGCCGTCGTCGTACCTTCCGCATCGGGCGACGGGCCTCCTCCACCTGCCCCGTTTCCTCGCGAAGGCGCGCAAGCACCTGCGGGGCGAACTCCCCAAGTCCTACCAGCGCAACTTCTGCAAGGGGTTCGACCGCTTCCTCTGCCTCCACCTCGGCGTCGAACCCGAGGCCGTCATCCATTGCGTCCGCGAGGCCGCCGACGAGGCCGACCTCGACGCGCGCCTGCTGCGCCTCTTCCCGGCCGACCTCCGCGTCGCCGCCTGGAACCGCGAGCTGGTGCAGAAAGGGATGAGCGAAATGGGCCGCGAGGCCCTCGCCGACGCCAAGCGCAAGATGGGCGCCGCGCACCGCACCGACATCATCTCCTTCGCCGACATGATCGACCTCGACGAAGGCCGCCTTCCGTGACCACCCCCGACCCCCACCCCAACCGTCTCGTGCTCCGCGGGATGGCCTCGTTGCTGGCTTGCCTGCAGCACCACCCCAAGGCGCTCCGCGAAGTCGTGGCGACCGCGGCCTTCGCGCCCGAGCTTGCGCCCTACGACGCGGCCTTCCGGGATCTCGGGGTCAAGACCCGCGTCGTCGGGCCGATCGAACTGGCGCAGACCGCCGAGGGGCCGTGTGAGGACGTCTGCGCGTTGACCATGCGACCGGACTTCGGCCTGGCGCGCGTCGGCGACTTCACGGACTGGCGCCAGAGCCGCGAGACCATCGTCATCGCCGACGGCCTGGCGGATCCGGCCGACCTGGCCGCCCTGGCCCGGGCGATGGCCGCCTTCGGCCTCCAGCGCCTGCTGCTTTCGTCGGGCACCGAAAAGCTCTCGTTCCATCCCGAAGCCTGGCACCTCGCCGGGGGCGCGATGGAGAAGCTGAAGTTGATGCGCGCGGCCGCCCTCGGCGGCCTGCTCAAGCTGGTGGAGGACCGCTGCTGCGTCGTCGCGCTTTCGCCCGACCTGGGGCGCAAGATCGACCTCGCCAATCCCGTCCGCGTCCCCGCCCGACACCTCGCCCTGCTCATCCCCGGAGGCCGCCTCGACCCGGACCTGCAGGCGCGCACCGAACATTGCTTCCGCTTCCCGGGCCAACCGCCGCTCAGCCTCCGCGAGACCATCCCGCTGGCCGTCGCCTGGCTGGCCTCGACCCCGCAACCCCGGACGGACGGTTTCCTCGCGCGCAAAAGGGCTCGCCACGCCAAGGACCCCGGTTCCAATCCCGCTTCCTGACCATGCCCGACGCCCCGCCCGAGTCCGAGGAGAACGTCATCTCCCTGCAGCACATCAGCCGGACCTTCATGGCCGCGCTGCAGCGCCAGCACGACATGCTGGCCTTCAGCCTGGCCGGCCTGCGGACCTCCGACCCGCGCGCCTACGACTACTACTCCGCGGTCAGCCGCGTGATGCCTTCCCCGCAGAACCACCTGACCGCGGATCAGGTCAACGCCTACGCCCGCAACCTGATGATGCGGACGACCATCAACGACCTGCTGGGCATCGCCGCCGAGTGCCTGCACCGCTGCCACCTCCTCTGCGTGCTCATCAAGGTCCGCGGCCAGAACCGCGCGCCCGACGAGGCCCTCGACCGGCAGATCGGCGCGGCCCATCAGGCCTTCCTCCAGCTCTCCCTCCAGGACAAGTTCGAGGAGCTCGAAAAATCCTTCGGCATCCTCTGCGACCTCGAGGACAGCATCTTCAGCCTCGCGGCGGCCCTGCGCGTCCTCTCGCGCGTCGGCGGACTCGTCACCAACGACGACCTCGCCCCCGACGGCCGCCTGACGCTCGAATTCATGGCGATGAAGGACTACGAGGTCGACGACCAGGAGGCCGCGGCCGAAGAGGAAATCCCCGCGGCGCCCCCGCCCGGCGTGATCCGCCATCCCCTGCCCGGCGAGGAGGACCTGCTGAAGAAGCCGACGAAGACCTTGTCCAAGCTCACCGAGACCACGCGCACCTTCCAACCCGGAGAGATGCTGGAGCTCAGCGAGGAGGAACTGCTTGGCCTCAACATCACCGTGGCGAAGTTCTTCGACGGCCTCTTCCGCTCCGTCGACCACTACGGCCGCAGCCGCATCGGCGAAGGCAGCTGAGCCGTGGCGACCGACGCGACCCAGCCCGTGCGCCGCGTCTGGTGGTGGGTCTTCGGCGGTTTCCTGTTCCAGTCGATCCCCGCGGCGGTGCGCGACGAAGCCCTGCCCGTCGCGCTCAAGAACCTCGGCCGCGAGGACGCGGAAATCACCCGCTGGGTCGCCTGGCTCGGCCTCCTGGTCGGCATCAAGATCCTCTGGGCCCCGCTGATCGGCCAGGTCGCGCGCCCGACGCGCCTCGTGGTCGCCTGCCAGGCGGGGATCGTCGCCCTGCTGCTCGGCCTGCAGTTCGGACTCGGGCTACCCGGCGGCGCCTGGGCCTTCCTGGCCCTCGCCCTCATCTCCATCGCCTCGGCTTGCCATGACTTCGCCTTGGATGGCTATTACGTCGCCTCCCTCGGGGAAAAGCCCCGGGCGAGTTATTCCGGACTGCTCACGTTCGCGTCGAAGACCGGCCAGGTGCTCGCCGGGCCGGGCTTGATCTGGCTCGCCGGCCGCTGGCACCAGCAGGCGGGCGCGACGTGGACGGGCGCCTGGCAGCAGGCGCTCGGCGTCGCCGTCGCCCTCGCCGCGACCTGCCTGGCGCTCAACGCCTACGCCTTCCGGCACGAGCCCGCCCTCCCCGCCGGCCCCAAGGTGGGGCTGGGAGCAGCCTTGGCGGAATTCTTCCGCGACCGACGCTTCCTCGCGGTGCTCGGCCTGATTTGCTTCTACCGCGCCAGCGAAGTCCACCTCACCCGGGTCCTGCCGCTCTTCTCGATGGCGGCGCCGAGCGCCGGCGGACTGGGCTTCGACAACGAAGGCTTCGCCGTGCTCCGCCTCGTGACCGCCATCGGCGGGCTCGCCCTCGGAGGCTTGGTCGGCTCCCGGGTGGTGGCCCGCCTCGGCGTGGGCCGGGCGTTGCTCCCGCTCGGCGTCGCGATGCACCTGCCGCTGCTCGGCATCCTCTGGCTCGCGCACCACCCCGAGGCCTCGCGCCTCCAGGTCGGTCTGCTCTACTTCGGCGAATACGTGGCCTATGGCGCGGGCGTGTGCGCCCTGCTGCTCGCGATGATGAAGTTCGCCGCCGGCCCGCAGGCCGCGGTCCGCTATGCCGCGCTCTCGACGCTGGCGCTGCTGGCGAATTACCTCCCGGGCTTCTGGGCCGGCGCGCTGGCGGCCCGGCTAGGCTACGCGGATTACTTCGCGTTCGCCCTATTGCTGGCGCTCCCCGGCCTCGCGGTGACGCTCTGGGCCAGGCGCCACTTCGTGGACCCGGCCTGATCAGCCCTTCGGCAGGACGATGAGCTGCTGGGCCAGTTTGGCGTCGAGGTAGCGGCGGGCGAAGGCCTGCACCGCCTTGGCGTCGGTGAGGTTCATCCGGCGCTCCCACTCGGCGTCGAAATTGGCGCCCAAGCCGGCGACCTCGCGGATCAGGGCACCCTGCAGGCGGGCCCCGGCCGACTGACGCCCTTGGCGACGCGCCACGCGCATCCGCCGCTTCGCCGCCTCGATCTCCTCCGGCTGGAAATCGCCCCGTCGCAGGCGGGCGAGTTCCGCCCGCATCTCCGCGACGACCGCCTCGGCCATGCCCGGAGCCGTGCCGGCGTAGAGGTAGAACATGCCTTGGTCGACGACCTCGACGCGGTTGGCGCCCACGAAATAGGCCATGCCCTTCTCCTCGCGCACGCGCCGGAACAGCCCGCTGGCCATGCCCGAAAGCAGTTCCTCGGTGACGCTGGCGGCGACGACGGCATCTGGACCGAACCCGCAGTGCGGAAAGGCGATGGCGACGACGGCCTGCTCGCCTTGGGCGTGTTCGACCACGGCGCGGGCCGGCGCCGGGGCATGGGCGGCGAGCGTCCGGGCCGCGAACGGCACCTTCGGCAGGGAGCCGAAGCGGGCCTGCGCGAACTCGAGGGCTTGGCGGCGGTCGAAGTCGCCGGCGACGCCGACGACGAGGTTGCCGGGGACGATCAGCGACCGGTGGGCCGCGTCGAGGTCGGCGGGCTGGATGCGGGCGACGGTCTCGGCCGTCCCGGTCGGGTCGATGCCGAGCGGGTGTTCGCCGAAATACTGGCGCAGCAGGCGCAGCCGCGCCTTCTCGACGATGTCGTCCTCGGCGTCCTTGCAGGCCGTGATGATCGCGGCCCGCTCCAGTTCCACCGTCGCCGGCAGGAATTTCGGGCCCAGGACGCCGTCGGCGACCAGTTCGGAGAGGGTCGCGAAATCGGAGCTCAGGGCCTCGCCCCAGAGTCCGCAGGAAATCTGCGAACCGACGTCGGCGAACGTCGCGCCCATGGCGTCGACGGCCTCGGCGACCTCCTCCTTGCTGCGGCGGAAGGTATCCCGCGTCAGCAAGGTAGCGAAGAGGCCCGTGGTGCCGCGGGTCTCCGGCCGCTCGTAGGCGGTGCCGGCCGCGAGGAAG
Source organism: Verrucomicrobiota bacterium (assembly GCA_041156945.1). GTDB lineage: Bacteria > Verrucomicrobiota > Verrucomicrobiia > Opitutales > UBA953 > UBA953. The sequence goes on from JBEBDN010000185.1 coordinate 17,109, forward strand.
ACGCCGACCGCCGCCTTGGGGATGGCGTCGTCCGCCTGCAGCACGACGCGGACGCCGTTGTCGAGCGTGAGCACCTCGAAGCGCTCCGGCACGACCGCCGCCGGACGCGCGACGACCGCCGGGGCGACGGTGGCGCGGCCGCGCAGGCTGCCATAGGTGACGGCCTCGGGCCGGAGCCAGCGGCGCGCTTCGCGGGCCAGGTCCTCCGGGGCGAGCCGCGCGAGCTCCTCGACGCCGCGGCGCGGCCAATGGATGTCGTGGCCGACGCAGGCCGCGTAGGCGGAACGGCCGACCAGTCCGTGGATGTTCTTCTGGCCGTTGACCATCGAGACGGCCGCCTGCCGGCGCACCTTCGCGAACTCCGCCGGGGTCACGCCGCGCTGCAGCAGGCGGTCGACGACCTCGTGCATCGCCGCCTCGACCCGCGACGGCTCGGCGGAAGCTTCGCCGGCCCAGCCGAACCACGCCAGGCCGAGTTCGCGGATGCCGAAGGCGGAGGCGTCGATGGAATGGACCAGCTGGCGCTTTTCGCGGAGCTCATCCCAGAGGAGGGAGCTGTTGCCCGAACCGAGCACGCCGAGGAAGAGGTCCATGGCCAAGCGGCCCTCGGAGAAGAGGCCGGGCACGGCCCAGCAGGCGACCCCCTTGGCGGTGCTGACGTCGCGCGCCAGGTCCACGCGGCGCGACCCGGCCTGCGGCAGTTCCGCGGCGGGCTCGACGGCCAGGATCGGTCGGCGTTCGAAACGGCCGAACCACCGCTCCGCGGCGGCGAAGGCCTCGGCGGGCTCCATCGAGCCGCCCAACCCGAGGACGACGTTGTTCGGGACATAGCGCCCCGCGTGGTAGGCGCGGAGGTCGTCCGGGCGGAGCCGGACGAACAGCTCGCGGTGGCCGATCACCGGGTGGCGCAGCGCATGCGCCCGCACGGCTTCGGCCAGCACGGCCTCGGCGAGCACGGAGTCGTGCTCGTCGTCGCGCATCGCGATCTCGCGCAGGATGACCTCCCGCTCCATCTTCGCGTCGGCGTCGGTGAGCGACGGATCGAAGACCATGTCGGACACCGCCTCCATCGCGGTCTCGAAGCCCTCCTGCGGGGCGTCCACATGGTAGACCGTACGGTCGAAGGTGGTGTAGGCGTTGGCGTAGCCGCCCGAGCGGTGCACGGCCTCCGTCAGCTCGCGGTTGCTGAAGCGGCCGGTCCCCTTGAAGACCATGTGCTCGAGGTAATGGGAGAGGCCGGAACCTTCCCAGCGGCCTTCGTGGATGCTGCCGGTCCGGACCCAGGCCTGGACGGTGCAGAGGCCGATGCCCGGGCGATGCGCATAGAGGACCTCCAGGCCGTTGGGGAGGACGCGCCGCTCCGGCAGGGGGCCGGCGATCTGGGCGAAACTCAACCCTTCGAGGTAGGACATGGCAGTTGGTATGGCTCCCGACCGGCCGGGCGCAAGCGCCCCTTCGGCGGCCGGCGGACTCGGCCCTAATGCGGGGTTGAAAAACGACCCCACCCCTGTATCCCCGAACCTTCCGCCATGTATATCCCGCCCGAAACCCGCGCCCACCTGGAGGAGGTCGAACGTCGCGCCGGCCACCTCTGGAAGTTCCTGGACGTCCCGGGCAAGCAGGCGGCCATCGCCCGGCTCGAGGAACAGATGGGCGCCGCGACCTTCTGGGACAGCCAGAAGGCCGCGCAGAAGGTCATCGCGGAGTGCAACGGCTACAAGAACACCGTCGCCCCCCAGGTCGCCTTCCGGCGCAAGATCGACGACGCCAAGACCCTGGCGGAGCTGATCGCGGAATCGCCGGACGGCAGCGCCGACGCCGAACTCGAGGAGCTGCGCGTGCTGGCGGAGGCTCTCCTGGTGGAGGTCGCCGACATCGAGATCGCCGCCTTCCTCTCCGGCCCCCACGACAAGTCCAACGCCATCGTCACCGTCAAGGCCGGCGCCGGCGGCACCGAGTCCAACGACTGGGCGGACATGCTCTTCCGCATGTACACCCGCTGGGCCGAACGCCGCGGGTTCAAGGTCGAGGTCGAGGACATCGCCGAAGGCGAAGGCGCCGGCATCAGCCTCGCGACCTTCCGCGTCGAGGGGCCCAACGCCTACGGCTACGTCAAGGCCGAGCGCGGCGTCCATCGCCTGGTGCGCATCTCGCCGTTCGACGCCAACGCCCGCCGCCACACGTCCTTCTGCTCCGTCGACGTGGTCGCCGAAATCGACGACGACATCGACATCGAGATCGCCGAGGCGGACCTGCGGGTCGACGTCTACCGCTCGAGCGGCAAGGGCGGCCAGCACGTGAACAAGACCGAGTCGGCCGTGCGCCTGACCCACCTGCCCTCCGGCCTCGTGGTCGCCTGCCAACGCGAACGTTCGCAGGTCAAGAACCGCGCCCTGGCGATGAAGATCCTCCGCGCCCGCCTCTACGAGAAGACCCTGGACGACAAGCGCGCCGAGATGGAGAAGTACTACGGCGAGAAGGGCGACATCGGCTGGGGCAACCAGATCCGCTCGTACGTCTTCCAGCCCTACCAGATGGTCAAGGACCTGCGGACCGGCGTGGAGACCGGCAACATCCAGGCGGTGATGGACGGCGACATCGACGCGTTCATCAACGGCTGGCTGCGCGCCGGCGGCCCCCGGACCCGCAACAAGGACATCAAGATCGAGGACTGACCTCGCCCCCGCCATGCCCTCCCGGGAAACGCTCCGCCGGAAGCTCCTCGACCAGCCCCTGTTCGCGGAGAAGATCTGGAAGCTTTCCCCGGAACCCTGGCCGATCACCGCCGCGCAGTTCCGCGAACTGAAGCTCATCGGCGCCGCGTGCCTCAGCTACCAACGCGCGCTGGAACGCCTCTACGCCCGCTCGGCGGCCGACAGGAAGATCCTCCGCAACCGCGACATCCACGCGCGCTGGGTGGCCCAATACCTGGACCGGCATAAGCCGACCGGCCTCGTCGAGCACGGCCGCCACCGCGCGGTCAAGGGCCAGCACCCGATGGTCCTGCGCCCCGACCTGCTCATCACCGAGCAGGGCTTCACCATGACGGAGCTCGACAGCGTGCCCGGCGGGGTCGGCCTCACGGCCTACCTCAACGAGGTCTACGCCGAGGATTACCCCGAGGTCATCGGCGGCCTCGGCATGCCGGCCCGGTTCCAGGCGATGCTCGGCCGCCTCGCGCCCGGCGAACGCTTCCCGACCGTCGCCATCGCGGTGAGCGAGGAAGCGGCCACCTACCGCCCCGAATTCGAATGGCTGGCCGAGAAGCTCCGCGGGCTCGGCCACGACGTCCACGTGGTCGACCCGTCGCAGGTCATGAAGATGGGCGACGAGTCCTTCATCCCGCTGCACGGCGCGCCCACGCGCATCCACGTCCTCTACCGTTTCTTCGAGCTCTTCGACCTCGCCAATGTGAAGAGCGCCGACGGCATCTTCGCCGCGGTCGAGGCCGGCAAGCTGGCGTTGACCCCGCCGATGAAGGCCTTCCAGGAGGAGAAGCTGGGCCTGGCCCTCCTGCACCACCCCCAGCTCTCCGAATTCTGGAAGGAGAACCTGCCGGAGGACCACCGCGAGGAGCTGCTCCGCATCGTCCCCCGCACATGGATCATGGAGCCGGCCGAACTGCCGCCGACCGCGGTGCTCCATGCGCCCACCGTGGCCGGCCAGCCGATCCGCGACTGGCACGAGCTCGCCGAGGCCAGCCAGCGGGAGCGCAACCTGATCATCAAGGCCAGCGGGTTCCACGAGACGGCCTGGGGGGCGCGCAGCGTCACCCTCGGCAGCGACGTCTCCCGCGACGAATGGCTCGAGGCCATCGAGCACGCCCTCGACCCCGAGAACGACACGTTCCACGTGATGCAGGAATACCATAAGCCGTCCCGGCTCAGCCACCCGGTGTACGCCGACGACGGGACGGTCGCCGGCGCCGAGGGCCGCGTGCGCCTCTGCCCCTACTACTTCGTCGACGGGGACGCCGCCGAACTCAACGGCATCCTGGCGACCTTCTGCCCCGCGGACAAGAAGATCATCCACGGCATGCGCGACGCGGCCCTGCTCCCCTGCCGCCTCGTGCCCTGAGGCCCGCCCTTGCCTCCGCCGGGATTTGCCGCCAGCCTGGGGTCATGCGACTCCTCTCCTGCCTCCTGCTCGGCCTCGCGGCCCTGCTGCCCGACCTCCGGGCGGCCCAGCGCACCAAGGTCGACCTCGTCAACCTGACGCCCGAGATCAAGGCCGGCGGGAAGTCGCTGATCGCGGTCCGCTTCCGTTGCGACGACCATTTCCACATCTATTGGAAGAACCCGGGCGACGCCGGCCAGTCGCCCGCGATCGCCTGGAAGGAAACCGCCGGGACGAAGGCCGGCCCCCTGCTCTACCCCGGCCCGATCCTGCTGGACCAGAGCGGCGTCTACAACTTCGTGCATGAGCGCGAAACGCTGCTGCTGGTGGAACTCGACGTGCCCACGGGCGCGGCGGGTGAGCTGAAGCTGAAGGCCCGCGTCGAATGGCTGGAGTGCGACGACAAGGGTTGCTACCCCTTCGAGCAGGACGTGTCGCTGACCGTGAAGGTCGGACCGGGCAACGCGACCTACGCCTACGACGCCAAGCTCTACCCGGACCTCCGTCCGGCCGTGGCCGCCGGATTCCGCGTGGAAGGCGACCAACTGACGGTTCAGCCCGCCGCGGGCGCCAAGGTCGACCTGACCAGGACATGGTTCCCCGAGCGGGGCTTCCTCAGCCCGGGCGCGGTCTTCAAGCAGAAGCACAACGCCACCGCCCTTTTCTGCAACCTGCAGGAAGCCCCCGAGAAACTCACCGACGGCCCCGTCAGCTTCGTCGGCCCCGACGGCGCCGGTGGGTTCGTCCGGCTGCTCGCCACCGCGCCCGCCGCCAGCGGGGCCGGCGGAACCCAACCCACCCCGAAGCCGGCGGCCCCGCAGGGCCAATCCGAATGGCAGCCTTGGTCGCCCGCGGCCCAAGCCGCGGCCCTGGCCGCCGGGAAGACCGTCTACGTCGACTTCACCGCCCGTTGGTGCGCCAGCTGCCAGGTCAACAAGCGCGTCTACACGCAACCCGACGTCGCCGCGGCCCTCGCCCAGGAGGGCGTCGTGCTTTTCAAGGCCGACTGGACCCGCAAGGACGAAGTCATCACCGCGGAACTGAAGCGCTACGAACGCGAAGGCGTACCGCTCAACGTCTTCCTCCGCAAGGATGCCCCGCCCGCGGTGCTCTCCGAATTCCTGACCGGCGACGAGGTGCTCGCGGCCTTGGCGGCGACCAAGGCCGGCCGCGCCCACGCGGCGACGTCGGAGCAGCATGGCTACGGGGTCTGGCTCCTCCTGGCCTTCGGCGGGGGCGCCCTGCTCAACCTGATGCCCTGCGTCTTCCCGATGATCGGCCTGAAGGTCCTGGGCTTCGCCCAGGAAGCCGGCGCGGCCCGCGCCACCGTGATCCGCCACGGCCTGCTCTACTCCGTCGGCGTCGTCATGAGTTTCCTCGCGCTCGCCGGGTTGATCCTCGCCCTCAAGGCCGGCGGCGGCTCGGTGGGCTGGGGCTTCCAGATGCAATCCCCCGGCTTCGTCCTCGCGACCTGCGTGCTGATGGTGACCCTCGGGCTCAGTCTCGCGGGGGTCTTCGAGATCGGCACGGGGCTCGCCGGCACGGCGGCCAGCGCCGAAGGCCGAGGCGGCTCCACGGGCGCGTTCTTCTCCGGCGTGCTGGCGACGGCGGTCGCCACGCCCTGCACCGCCCCCGGACTCGGGGCCGCGCTGGGCTTCGCCCTCGATAAGCAGCGCTCCGCCTCGGAGACGCTGCTGTTCTTCACGGTGATCGGCCTGGGCATGGCCCTCCCTTACCTGCTGCTCTCGGCCTTCCCGCGCCTCGCCGCCCTGCTGCCGCGGCCGGGCGAATGGATGGAGACGCTGAAGCAGGCGATGGCCTTCCCGCTCTTCGCCTACGCGCTCTTCCTGCTCTGGGTCCTCTCCGCGCTGGTCGAGGAGGCGAGCTGGGTCCGCGACGCTTCGCTGGGGTTGGCCGTGATCGCCGCCGCCTGCTGGGTCTGGGGACGCTGGGGCGCGCCGCACCGTTCGGACCGCGAACGTCTCATCGGCAAGTCGGTGGCCGCCCTGCTCTACGTCGGCACCCTGGGTTACCTCTACGGCACGCTCGCCTGAGCGACCCGCTCGGACAAGCAAAAGGCCCGCCGGTCGGCGGGCCTTTTCGTTGGTCCAACGGCGACCTTAGAGCGCGGTGACCGGACCGGGCGCCGGACCGGAGGCCGGAGCCTTGGCCGGGGCCGGGGCCGTCTTACCGGCGGCCGGAGCGGCGGGGGCGCCGCCGCGGGTGAAGTAGTTGGCGTCGACGACGACGGCCTTGCGGTCCTTGGCACCGGACTGGCGACCGGCGGCGGACTTGTCCGCCTGCTGCTCGCCGAGACCGAGCACCTCGCTGTCGGCCGGGTTGCAGCCGAGCTTGACGAGGTAGTCGCGGACGGACTGGGCGCGCTTGTCGGAAAGGCCGAGGTTGTACTCTTCGGTGCCGAACTGGTCGGTGTAACCGACGATCAGGAGCTTGGTGGCCTTGGCCTTGCCGGCGGCGGCATCGAGCTTGGCGCGCTCGGCGGCGCTCACGGTGTACTGGTCGAAGTCGAACTGCACCGTGACGAGGATGGCCTCGGGCGGGATGACGCCATCGCGGGCGGCCTGCGCGGCGGCGCCGGCGGCACCGGAGCCGAGGAGGTTGAGGTCCGTGGCGCCGGTACCGGCGTTCGCGGAGGAGCCGGCGAAATCCGTGGGCATGCGGGAAGGACCGCAACCGACGAGGAAGGCGGCGGCCAGGAGGGGGAGAGAGAGTCGCTTCATGGGTGTACGGGGATAAAAGGCGGGGTAAAAGGGGTCGGCAAGCCTTGACTCGCTCAGTAGCGGCGGACCTTGGGGTCGACCTTGAGCGACCAGGCATCGATGCCGCCTTGGACGTTGGCGACCCGCGCATACCCCTTGGAGCGGAGGAATTGGGTCACCCGCATGCTGCGGCCCCCGTGGTGGCAATGGACCAAGACCGGCACGTCGCGGGGGATCTCGGCCAAGCGCTCCGGGACCGTATTCATGGGGATCAACTTGGCTCCGGGCAGTTGGGCGACGGCGAATTCGCTCGGCTCGCGCACATCCAGCAGGAAAGGCGGCTGGGCGGAAGCGAGCAGGCGATGGGCCTCCTCGATGGAGACCTCCAGGGGATAGTCAGACATGGGAACGAGGGGGGAAACGGGAGCGCAGGTCGCGGCGTAACGGGCAGGCGCCAGGTCGCGGATGGCCGGCTGGGCGCCGCAGGCTGGGCAGGCCGCATCGGCGGAGAGGCGGAGCACCTTCGAAGTCCCGGCGGCCAGATCGACGACCTGCAGCCGCGACTCGCGGCGTTGACCAAGAAGGAGCGCGATCACCTCCGCCGCCATCCAGGAACCGATGACGCCGCAGGTGGCGCCGAAGACGCCGCCCTCCGCGCAAGTCGGCACGGAAGCCGGGTCCGGCATGACCGGGTAGACGCAACGGTAGCAACCGGCGCCGGGCAGGAAGACGCCGACCTGCCCTTCCGCGCGCAGCACGCTGCCGTGGACCAGGGGCTTGCGCCCGAGCACGCAGGCGTCGGCGGCGAGGAAGCGCGTCGCGAAATTGTCGGTCCCATCGACCACGAGATCGTAGCGCGCCACGAGCTCGGCGGCATTCTCGGGCGTGAAACCCTCGGGATGAAGGCTGATCGCCAAGCCGGGATTGACCTCCGCCAGGGCTTCCGCGGCCGAAATCGTCTTGGGGAGCCCCAACGTGTCGAAACCATGCAGGATTTGGCGATGCAGGTTCGAGACCTCGACCTTATCGGGGTCGGCGATGCCGAGGCTACCGACCCCGGCGGCCGCGAGGTAGAGGCCGACCGGCGAGCCCAAGCCCCCGGCGCCCAGCAGCAGGACTTTGGCCGCGCGCAACTTCAGCTGCCCCGGCTCGCCCACCCCGGGCAGACGGAGCTGCCGCGCATAGAGGGCGCGTTCATGCTCGGTCAGGCGTGGCTCCGCGGACATGCCCCCAATGGAGACCGCGGAAGCCGCGGTGTCAAACCCCGCCCCCGGCGGTTCGGATTGAAATCGCGGCCGGACCCGCCCAGCGTGCGGCGTGGCTTCGGTCTACCTCGGCATCGACTATGGCGCCAAACGCGTCGGCCTGAGCCATGCCGATGGCTTGGGGTTCGCCTTCCCGCTCCCCGCGGCCGTCGCCCCCGAACCCGAGGAACGCTTCGCGCAGATCGGCCGGGAAATCACCCGCCTGCGGGTCACGCAGCTGGTCCTGGGCTACCCCCTGTCGGTCGAGGGCGAACGCACCAAGCGGTGCGACGAGGTCGACGCCTTCGCCGCCGAACTCACCCGCCGCTTCGGCCTGCCGATCGAGCTGTTCGACGAAGCCTTGAGCAGCCAGGCGGCCGACGAGCTGGGCGGCCGGCGCAAGCCGCGCTCCGCGCAGGAACGCCGCGACCAAGCCCGCAGCGGCGAACGGGACTCGCGGGCGGCCGCCGTGCTGCTGCAGGATTTCCTCAACAGCCGAGGCATCGGCGCGGTGCTCTGACATGGGCAAGCCGCTCAAATCGATCCTGAAGCCGGAGCGCTTCCTCGCGACGATCGCCTACGACGGCACCGATTTCCACGGCTGGCAGGTCAACCCGAACCAGCGCACCGTGGAAAGCGCCATCGAGGAACGGCTGTCGCGGATCTTCCGCACCCCGATCGACGTCCATGGCAGCGGCCGCACGGACGCCGGCGTCCACAGCGTCGGTCAGCGCTTCCACTTCGACGCCTTCTGGCCGCACCCGGCCAAGCACCTGCTCTTCGCGATCAATTCGTGCGAACAGGAGGGACTGCTGGTCACCGACCTGCGGCGCGTCCCGGCGGACTTCCATTGCCGGCACTGGGCGAAGGGCAAGCGCTACCGCTACGAGATCTGCCACGGGTGGCCGCCCCCCTGGGAGGCGCGCTACTGCTTCGGCACCGGCAAGCGGGTGCTCGACGCGCGCCGGATGCGCGCCGCCGCCAAGCTGCTCCTGGGGACCCACGACTTCCGCGCCTTCAGCGGGACCCACGCGCAGGGCATGGACCTGGAGAACCCGGTGAAGGAGCTGCGGCGCCTGGACGTCGCCCAGCGCGGCGACCGGATCACCATCACGACCGAAGCCAGCGGCTACCTCTACAAGATGGTGCGCCGGCTGGTCGGGGGCCTCCTGCGCGTCGGCGAAGGCAAGCTCCCGCCCGAGCGGCTCGCGGCCTACCGCGACGAAGGCGTCATCACGGCGGAGATCCCGACGGCCCCGGCGCGCGGCCTCTTCATGGAGAAGGTCTTCTACGACCCCGCCGACCTGAAGGCGGGCCGAGGCGGCGCGCAGGCTTAATCTGCCTTTAAGGCGTGTTCGGGTATCCTCGTCCCATGCCTAAACTCCGTGTCTCGCTCGTCCTCCTGCTCCTCGGCCTCGGTACGCTCAGCCTGGCGGCGGCCGAAGACTCCCGCGGCAAAGGCGGCAAGGGAGGTAGGGGCGCGGAAACGCCCAAAGGCGCGATTGACCTCGTCGCCGCCGCGAAGCCCTCGCCGAACCCGTCCCCGGCGTTCACGCTGACCAGCCCGGTCGTCAAGGACGGCGGCGCCCTTCCGGCCGAATTCACCGGCGATGGCGCCGGCGTCAGCCTCCCCTTGGCTTGGACCCAGCCCCCCAAGGGCACCGTCTCCCTCGCCCTCGTCATGCACCACCTCGACCCCGAGGGCCGGACGAAGATCTACTGGCTGGTGACGGACATCGACCCGAAGACGTCCGCGGTCGCCAAGGACGCGAAGGACTTCGGCCGGCTGGGCCTGAGCACGGTGCACGACCGCGTGGAATACGCCCCGCCCCACTCCCAGGGACCGGGCCTGAAGAAGTACGTGCTCACGCTCTTCGCGCTGTCCGCGAAGCCGAACCTCCCGGACGCCCGCCAACCCGTCGACATCGCCGCCCTCCTGCCGGCGATGAAAGGCAAGATCCTGGGGACGGCCGACTTGACCGTGACCTACGCGCGCCCCGGGGGTACGGAGCCCGAGGGGAAGCGTCGCCCGCGTCCCGAACCACCTTCCGGCGGAGGTAAGGGCGGGTGAACCATCGGTTGCAGGTTGCCTGAAGGCGAACCGACCGCTACGCACCGGACGTGACCCGCCTGCGCAACTTCCTCTTCGCCTTCCTCGCGTTCCTCGCCGCGCCGTTGGCCGCGCACCCGGAATGGAAGCAGGCCTATTGCGTCGGCGTGATCGACGACGA
>JBEBDN010000186.1:0-12196 GCA_041156945.1 Verrucomicrobiota bacterium
GGCGTCTGTCCGTCGATCTTGCGCCCGGAGCGGTAGGCCTCGGTGCGCAGGAAGGCGTCCAGCGCCAGCTCGACGCCCCCGAGGTCGGCGATGTTCTCGCTGAGCGTCAGGCGTCCGTTCACGCGCAGGCCCGGGAGCGGTTCCTCGCGGTCGTAGCTCGCGATCAGCTTCTCGCAGCGGGCGCGGAAGGCCGTCACCGTCGCCGGGGACCAGCCCTCCTCGAGCCGGCCCGTCGCCCCGTAGTGGCGGCCGGAGTCGTCGAACCCATGGGTCAGTTCGTGCCCGATGGTCGTCGCGATGTAGCCGTAGAGCACGGCGTCGTCCAGTTCGGCCCCGGCGTAGCCCGGGGCGGCGAGGATGGCGGCGGGGAGGACGATCTCGTTGTTCAGGGGGTTGTAGTAGGCGTTCACCGTGTAGGGGCGCATGCCCCATTCCTCGCGTTCGGGCGCCCCGCCGACGCGGGCGAACTCCCGGCGGAGGTTCCAGGCGTGCACCTCGACGAGGTTGTCGGCCAGCCGGCCCGGGCCGATGGCCGCGTCCTCGTAGAGACGCCATTTGTCGGTGTAGCCGACGCGTGCCTTCACCGCGGCGAGCTTGCGGAGGGCCCAGTCGCGGGTGGGCGCGTCCATCCACGGGTTGGCGCGCAGGCGCTCCGCGAAGACCGCCCGGACGTTCTCGGTCACCGACCGGAATCGCTCCCGCTGCGCCGGGCTGAAATGCTTCGCCACGTACTCGCGCCCCACGAGGTCGCCGATGGCCCCGTCCTCGATCTTGAGCGCCCGCTCCTCGAGGCTGCGTTGCCGCTTCGCCCCGGAGAGGACGGTGCCCTCGAAGATGAACGCATCGGCGGCGGTCCGCCCGTTCAGGACGTCGGCGAAGGCCGCGATCGCCTGGAAGCGCAGGTAGTCGCGCACCGTCCCCGCCGGCGTCGTCGCGAGGACCTTCCCGAGGCCCGTCACGAACTCGGGCTGACCCACGACCACGTGCGTCGTCGCGGGGGCGCCGGCGCGGCGGAGGATCTCGGCCCAGCCCAAGCCCGGGGCGAGCGCGTCGAGTTCGGCCAGCGTCAGCTTATGGTAGTTTTTCTCCGGGTCCTCGAGGTCCTCCAGCGCGCGGGAGACCTCGGCCAGCCGGGTCTCGAAGGCGAGGATGTCCCGGGCCGCCGCGGCCGCCCGGTCGGGGGCGTCGCCGAGGTGCGCGAGCAGGCGGGCGACGTGGGCGGGGAAGGCGTCGCGCACGCGGCGCGTCTCCGGTTCGGTCCCGAAGTAATAGGATTTTTCCGGCAGCGAGAGGCCCGCCTGGCCCTGCAGCACGACGACCTTGCTCTCGTCGCGCGCATCCTGGTCGGCGCCGACGCCGACGTACGTGCCGACGCCGGCCCGGGAGAGGTCGGCCGCGATCTCCATCAGCTGCTGCGGGGTCCGGGCCTCGTCCAGCCGCCCGAGGATTGCGCGGACGCCGGCTGGAAGCTCGGCGGGGCCCGACTCGAAGGCCAGGGCGGAGCGCCAGAAGTCGGCGATCTTGCGCTGGGCCGGGGTCAGGTCGCGGCCCGGCGCCAGCAGGTCGCGGTGCAGTGCGAGGACGTCGGCCCGGACCAGGTCGTCCAACCAGTCATACGAGTAATAAGAGGCGCGATCCTCCGCCAGCGGGTGGGCGGCGTTCCAGCGGGCGTTGGCGTGGCGCCAGAAGTCCGCCGTCGCCGGGACGGCCGGGTCGCGGTTGGACTCGAGGAGGTCGGCCGCCGGCAGGAGGGCGGCGCCGAGGAAACCGGCGAGCAGGGCGGGGAGGCGCATGGGGATGCGGTGAGGAAATCCGCCCGCCCGGCGAAGTAAACCCTATCCCCGGCTCAGAGCCCGCCGCCGCGGGCCTTGTTGGCGTCGCCCACGTACCAGTTCTCCAGCTTCTCGCGCGCCCACGGGTTCTTGCGCAGGAAGATGAGCGACGACTTGATGGTCGGGTCGAACATGAAGCAGCGGATGGGGATCCGCTCGGCCAGTTCGCGCCAACCGTACCGGTCCACCATCGTCTCCAGGACCTTCTGCAGGGTCACGCCGTGCAACGGGTCGCGCGGGTGCTGGCGGGGGGCGTCGCTCATGCCTTCAGGCGGGAAGCTTGCGCAGGAAGACGACCTGCGCCACGGCGACGATCTTCGGGGGCTGCAGGCGCGGGCGGATCAGGGCGGGGTCGGTCGTCGCGCTCGTGACCTCGTAGCGGCCGTTGTAGAACCAAGGGCCGCCTTCGGTGCGGCGGACATAGACGGGCAGGGGGCCTTTGGTCTCCGCGAGCTTGATGCCCCACTTCGCCTGATCGCCCTTGCGGCCGACCCAGACCTCGCAGGGGTCGTCCTCGGCGCGCGGGTGCCAGCCCAGGCCCAGGCAGACTCCGATGACCTTCCCCTCGCGGTGGAGGACGAAGTTCGGGGGCTTCGGGTCGCCCCCGTGGGCGCGCCGCACCTCGTCGAACTCGTAGCTCGCGCCCACGACGTGGGGCGCGGGGGAGTCGGCGGCGGGCTCGGTGGACATGCCCGGTAGCAAGGCGGGCGCCGCGGGCGAGGCAACCCTAGAGGCGGGCCGGCTCAGAGGCCGACGACCTGGACGTCCTCGGGCCGTTCGACCGCGAAGCGGAACGGCAGGTCCTGCTTGGCGCCGGCCTTCAGGGGGAGGCGCCACTCGAGGAACTTGCTCTCGTTCATCTTCAGGTCGTCCGTGTCCTTCTCGTAGCGGGGCTCCTCGAAGACGACCTTGATGTCCTCGTGGTTGGAGGCGGGCACCTGATCCCAGAGCACCAGTTCGATGTCGGTCGCCTTGCCGTTCTTCAGCTTGAAGACCTGGTCGAAGACGGTGCGCAGCGTCTTCTTGCCGAAGACGCCGGACGACTCCTCGCGGCGGGCGAGCTCCTTGCGTTCGACGCTGACGCCCTGGTCGACGCCGAGATAGGTCCAGAAATCCTGCCCCGACGGCACGAGGTCGAGGTTGGCCTGCGCGACGAAGGCGCCGTCGAGGAAGACGGCGGTCGGGCCCGGCAGGAAGGTGAAATCGGTCTTGTTCACGGCCTTGGTCTTCAGGAAGACGAACGGCGAGAGCTTCGGCACGCAGGTATGGCGGAAGTAGGCCGGGAAGGAATCGCGCATCACCGTCACCTGGGCCGGCTTGTTGTCGGCCAGGATGTCGGACGGCCGTTCGATCACGAAGGTCGCGGCCGTGCCGCCGGCCTGCACCTGCGCGCGTCCCTGTTCCATGGCCTTCATCTGCTTGGCGAGGGCCTGGAAGTCGTTCGCGTCCGCCGTCGCGAAGGCGTTACCCATGGGGCGGATGTCGTTGAACATCTGCCCTTCGCGCGCCCGCCCGCCGGCATCCTGGCGACCCGCGATCAAGCCGCCCGCCAAGACCATGGGCTCGGCCTTGGTCAGGAACCAAGGGTCCATCCGCGGCTCGCGGCCCTGCAGGCCCGGCTGCGCGGTGGAAAGCCGGAGCGAGACCCCTTTCCAGTCCTCGCCCGTCGCCTGGCGCACTTCGGCGCGGTAGGTGACGTCGAGGGTCTTCGCCTTCGTGTCGGCGCGCATGTCATACGACGGCGACCAGCTCGGTCCGCGCACGAGGTAGCTCAGGTGGACTTCCACCTCGCCGGCCTGGCGGACGTCGAGGTTGACCTTGGCGAGGAGGCGGGAGCGCCGCTCGTTGCCCCGCAGGGCGGCGAGCTCGCGGTTCAGGCGGTCCACCTCGGCGCGCACCGCCTCGCGGTCGGCCTGCAGCGCGAGGACCTGCCGGTCGACCTCGGCCAGCTGCTTGTCCTGGAAGTCGAGGAAGGCCGCCCACTTGAGCGGATCCATCTCGGGGTTGGCGGATTCCTTGCCGGCCGTGGTGAGGCGGGCGAGCATCTTGTCCAACGCCGACTTCTGGAAGGTCAGGCGGGCCTCGGTCTGGTTCAGCGCCTGCTGGCGCAGGTCCTGGGCCTTGAGGGCGTCCTGCAAGGCGCGCACCTGGGCGTTGGCGATCTCCTTGGTCTGGACCGTCTCGGGCCGGATGTCGAGGAGCGTGAACTCGCCGCGTCCTTCGACGCGCAACTGGTCGAGGCGGGTCGCGCCGGGCAGGCGATCGAAGACGAGGGTCTGCTCGCCGGCCTCGAGACGGCCCTTGAAGGTGCGGACGACCTCGGCGCGGTCGGCGTAGACGGTGACCCGGGTGATGGGGGCGCCGTCGGTCTTGACTTCGGCGGCCCCGAGGGCGGCGGCGAGGAGGAGCAGGGTGGGGGTGAGTTTCATGTTGAAGATAAGGAGGGTGGGTTTCACTGGCCGACGACGACGACGTCCTCCGGGCGTTCGACGGCGAAGCGGAAGGGCACGTCGAGCTTGTCGCCGGCCCCGAGGCGCAGGCGCCACTCGAGGAACTTCTGCTCGGTGAGCTTGAGGGCCTCGGTGTCCTTCTCGTAGCGCGGTTCCTCGAGCACGACCTTGATGGCGTCGTGGTTGCTCATGGGCAGCTGGTCGGCGACCGTGAGGTCGATCTCCGCCCGCTTGCCGTTGGTCACCTTGAACAGCTGGTCGTGCACGGTGCGGTGGGTCTTCTTGCCGAAGACGCCGTTGACCTCCTCGCGGCGGGCGAGCACGCGGCGCTCGACCTTGACCGACTGGTCGACCCCGAGGAAGGTCGTGAATTCCTGGCCGGCGGGCACGAGGTCCATCGAGGCGGCCGCGACGTAGGCGCCGTCCAGGAAGATCGCGGTCGGTCCGGGCAGGAACGGGTAGTCGCTGGCGTTGACCGCCTGGGCCTTGAGGTAGACGTTGGGCGAGAGCTTCGGCACGCAGCTGTGGCGGAACGAGGCGAAGAAGGTCTGTTCGGTCAGGGCGACCTTGACCGACTTGGGGTCGGAGGGGATGTCGTACGCGCGGGGCACCTGGAAGAGGGCGGCGGTGGCGCCGGCCTGCACCGTGGCGGTGGCGACGGTCATGGCGGGAGCGGCGGGCGCGGCCGCGAACCCTTTGCCGGCGGAGACGAGTTCGGGCGCTTCGGACTTCCGCCTGGCTTCCACTCCGCGGCGGAGGAAGCCGGCGTCGGCCGGTTTGGCGGCGGTGCCGTCGGCGATCAATACCGACGTATCCCCCGCTCCGGTCAGGGTCACCGGCTCGGCCTTGTAGAGCGCCCAAGGGGAAAGCTCGGGTTCGCGCCCGCCGACGCCCGGCTGGGCCGTGGAGAGGCGGAGGCTGACGCCGCGCCAATCCTCGCCGGTGCGCTGGCGGACCTGCGCCTGGTAGGCGACCGTCAGCTTCTTGGCGATCGTGTCGGCGCGCACGTCGTAATGGGGCGACCAGCTCGGGCCGGCGACCACGTACGAAAGTTCGAATTCCTGCGGACCGGCCTGCTTCACCTCGACCTTCACGCGGGCGAGGTTGCGGGACTTCGTGCGGTTGCCGGTGAGCTGGTTGAGTTCGCGCTCGAGCCTGCCGATCTCGGCCCGGAGGGCGTCGTCGCGCCCCTTGAGCTCCAGCGTCTCCTGGTCGAGCTTCGCGAGGCTCCCGACGTGGTAGGCCAGGTAGCCGGCCCACTTGGCGGGATCCAGGTCGGGGTTGGCCGATTCCTTGCCGACCGCGGTGAGGCGCCCCAGCACCTTGTCGAGCGAGGCGCGACGCTGCGCGTTGCGCGCCTGGGCTTGGGTCACCTCCTGCAGCTTCACCTGCTCGGCCTTGAGGGCCGCCGAAAGCTTGCGCACCTGTTCGTCCGGGACTTCCAGCGTCTGGATGGTCTCGGCGCGGATGTCGACCAGGCTGAAGGAGCCTTGGCCGGTCACGCGGACCGAGGAGAGGTCGGTGTCGCCCGGCAGGGCGTCGAAGACCAGCGCATGCTCGCCGGCGGGCAGCGTCGTCGCGAAGCGGCGGACCACTTCGGCGCGGTCGGCGTAGACGGTGACGCGGGCGATCGTCGCGCCCGTGGTCGGGACCTCGGCCGCGGCCAGGTGCAAGGTGAGGCTGGCCAGGAGCAGGCGGGGCAGGGGGCGCATGGGGATGTTCCTTATAAGCGTCCGCCCGGGCTTATCCCGTCTAAAATAATCGTTTTGGGGGGATGCCCGCGCCGGTCCTCCATTTCCGCCCCCGAAGTTGTAATTTACCCCGGCGGAGCCCGCTTGCGCCCCGATCGGCGGTGGCTAGACCCGACGCGTCCCCATGGTCCTCATCCACATCGCCCGCGCCGGCCAGATCTTGGGCCGCTACCCGGAGGCCGACCTTCCGGTGCTGGTCGGGGCGGGGACGGTCAAGGCGTCGGACCATTACTGGAAGAAGGGCATGGCCGGCTGGGTGCTGGTCGGCACGACCTTCGACCCGCCCAAGCCCAAGGCGGCGACCCCGCCGCCCGCGACGCCCGCGCCGGTCCCGCGGAAACCCGACCCCCGGACGCACCTGCGCTACGAGTGCCTGCGTTGCGGGGCGAAGTTCAACGAGACGGTCGACCGCAAGCCGGGAAGCACGCTCCTCGAAATCATCTACTGGTGCGTCACGCCGTGGGCCGGCGGCGCCTACTCGGCGGGCCGCAGCCTGGGCAAGACCTCGCACTGCCCCCGCTGCGACTCCGAGCAGATCCACGAGGAAGTGTGGTAGTGGGGGGCCAGGGCCAGGGGCAGGGCTAGGGCTAGGGCCGGGGCTAGGATGGGCAAACAGGCAAGCGTTCGCATGCCGTGGTGGGCATAGTGCCTGACACCCTTGCGCTCACCGAGATTATCTCATGGCGGGCCTCTGGTGTGCGCGGCTCCTAGGTGCTCCGTATGAGCCCCAGCCCTAGCCCTGGCCCTGACCCTGGCCCTGATAAGCCTTACGCCTTCTTCTCTTCCTCCACCGTGCGGATGCGCAGGTCGCGCAGCTGCTTCGGGGTGACGGGGCTCGGGCAATCGGCCATGAGGTCGCGCCCGTTCTGGTTCTTGGGGAAGGCGAGGATGTCGCGGATCGAGCTGCGGCCGGCGAGCATGGCGACGACGCGGTCGAAGCCGAGGGCGATGCCTCCATGGGGCGGGGCGCCGTAGGCGAAGGCCTTGAGCATGTAGCCGAAGCGGCTCTCGACCATGTCCTGCGGAATCTTGAGGATGTCCTCGAAGACGCGCTTCTGCACGGCCGGGTTGTGGATGCGGATGGAGCCGCCACCGAGTTCGACGCCGTTCAGGACGATGTCGTAGTGCTGGCCGCGGACCTTCGCCGGGTCGGTGGCGAGGAGCGGTTCGTCCTCCTTGACCGGAGCGGTGAAGGGGTGGTGGGCGGAGAGGTAGCGCTTCTCCTCCTCGTCCCAGAGCATCAGCGGGAATTCGATGACCCAGAGGAAGTTGTACTGGTCGGTGGGGAGGCTGAGGCGGCCCTTGGCCTTGAGCAGCGCGGCGGATTCGAGGCGGATGCGGCCGAGCACGTTGGAGGCCTGCTCCCACGGGGCGGCGGCGAAGAAGATGATGTCTCCATCCTCGATCTGGAGCGTGGCCTTGAGCGCGGCCTTCTCCTCCTCCGAGAAGAACTTGGTGATCGGGGACTTCCATTCGCCGCCCTCGACCTTGATGAAGGCGAGGCCCTTGGCGCCCTGGCTCTTCGCGATGGTCTCGAGGTTGGTCAGCTCGCCCTGGGTGAGGTCGGCGAGGCCCTTGGCGTTGATCGCGCGCACCACGGAGCCCGGGGTGTTGGCGGCGCCGTGGAAGACCTTGAACGCGGAGTTCCGGAAGAGGCCGGTGAGGTCCTGGATCTCCATCGCGAAGCGCGTGTCGGGCTTGTCGATGCCGAAGCGGTCCATCGCCTCCTGGTAGGACATGCGCGGGAAGGGCGTGGGGATGTCGACGCCGAGGGTCTCCTTCCAGGTGCGCTTGAGGATGCCTTCGATCAGCTTGTACATGTCCTCGCGGTCGATGAACGACATCTCGAGGTCGACCTGCGTGAACTCCGGCTGGCGGTCGGCGCGGAGGTCCTCGTCGCGGTAGCAGCGGGCCATCTGGTAGTAGCGTTCGACGCCGGCCACCATGAGCATCTGCTTGTACTGCTGGGGCGACTGCGTGAGCGCGTAGAATTCGCCGGGGTTGGTGCGGCTGGGCACGAGGAACTCGCGCGCGCCTTCCGGGGTGCTCTTGAAGAGGGTCGGGGTCTCGATCTCCAGGAAGTCCTGGCCGTCGAGCTCGGCGCGGATCGCGCGGGCGGCCTTGGCGCGCAGCTTGAGCAGGCCGATGTTGCGCGGGCGGCGCAGGTCGAGGAAGCGGTACTCGAGGCGCAGGTCCTCGTTCACCTTGTCGGCCTTGTCGTCGTCCATCGGGAAGGGCAGGTCGGCGCAGACGTTGTGCACCTCGATGGTGGCGGCCAGGACCTCGACGGCGCCGGTGCCGAGCTTCGGGTTGACCGTCTCGGCGGAGCGGGCGGTGACCTTTCCGGTGACCTGGATCACGGACTCGGTCTTGAGGCGTTGGGCGATCTCCTGGTTGGGGCCCGGGTTGAAGACCACCTGCGTCACGCCTTCGCGGTCGCGGAGGTCGATGAAGGTCACGCCGCCGAGGTCGCGCTTGGTGTCGACCCAACCCACGAGGGTCACGGTCTGGCCGGCGTCGGCGGGGCGGAGGGCGTTGCAGGTGTGGGTGCGGTTCATGGCGGGGGCGGGTCGACGGAGTCGAGGGGTATGGTTAACCCCCGGAGGGGCCCTGAAACAAGGACAAACGAGGGGGCGGAGGGGGTGGGGCGGGGGGCAGGCAAGCGGTCGGCACTTTCGGTTAGCAGGTTTGGGCGGGTTCGCTAGACCTAGGCCATGCGCACCCCTCGCTGGCTTCTTCCCCTCCTGCTCGCCGCGGCGATCCTGCCCGCCGCCGAGCCCGGCAAGGCCGAGATGGCCGGCTACATGCTGGTGCCCGTCGATCGCGTCCCCGCGAAGTACAACGCCGGTTTCTCGGTCTACGCCGCGGCCTGGCCGCTGCTCCCGACCTACCCCGGCCACCGCTTCCAGACGGGGCTCTTCGGGACATGGATGTTCGCGCAGTACGACGGCGAGAAACCGAAGGACCTCTATTCCGACATCGAGGGTGGCCTGGGCTGGTGGCGCGACACGCGTTTCCCGACCGAGACGCCGAAGTTCATCATGGGCGGCGTAGGCGCCAACTTCAAGGACATCGCCAACGGGCCCGCGCATGGCCGCGGCAGTTGGGAGAAACCGCAGGGTCTCTACGGCGTGGCCCAGCTGAGCCCCTGGCTCCTCTTCCCGATCGACGGCCTCAACGTGAAGCAGGGCACGCACGGCGGCCTCTTCGGCTACGGTTACCTGCCGCTGCCGTTCGCGCAGGCGAAGACGACGACGGCGGCGAAGGTGCCGATGGGCGACAACTGCTGGACGCTTTTCCTCAACACCGGCAACTTCAAGGGACCGGTCTGCTTCTTCACGCCGTATTTCTGGGCCCATTCGGCGGAGGTGAATCCCGCCTACGCGGGGCAGCTGCTCGACACGCGTCCGTCGGACCCCAACAAGGCGTTCCAGATGGAGACGCAGTACGTCCCGGCCGCGGTCGCCACGGATGCGCAGGGCCGCACCTTCGCCCGCGTCGCCCCGACGGTCTTCCCGGTCGGCCCCGAAGGCTACTCGGTGACGATGCATCGCCTGACCTGCTACGACCGCTCGGCCCTCTACGACGGCGTGAAGGCCTGGTTCGACGGCGGCGCGCCCGTCAGCGGCGCGGTCAACCCGGCCGGGGCCTTCGTGCAGTCCTTCAAGAACGGCGGGGGCTCGACCTGGCGCATCTATCCCGAGGGGACGCCGAAGGAGAAGAAGACGCCGCTCGACTGGAAGTCCTTCGGCACGCCGTTCTCGCCCGAACCGACGACCTACGGCTATAAGTGGAACGAGGCGTTCGTGACGCGCTCGACGACCGCGCAGGGGGCGCAGGTGACCTTGCCGGAGTATTTCCGCCTGAACGCGGATCCCAAGCGGACGCAGTGGCTGCCGGTGAAGGCCGCGGAGGTCCCGGCGGAGACGCAGCTGCAGGCCAAGGCCTTCCCGCGGCCACAGGAACGCCCGCAGAAGCCCTACGACACCCCGGAGGGCGCGCAGACGACCTGGAAGACGCCGGGGCCCAAGGCCGGCCCGTTCAAGGCCTTCCTGGGCGACGGCAGCGTCGTCACCTATTATTGGTACCGCTTCGCCGATCAGCCGGCGCTCCTGAACGCCGACCTGACGAAGGCCGAGCGCGAGGCCATGCAGGTCAAGGTCGAGAAGCTCCACCGCGCCTGGACGAAGGATCGCGACTACCTCGCGCCTCCGACGGTCGGCAAACTGGCGGACCTCGATCCGGCCCAGGTGGTGACGCCGCCGAAGGGCCTCGAGGTCGGCTACGTGCCCATCGCGACGCGCCAGGAACTGGCGACGCCGCCGGCGGCCAAGTAGGCGGGCCTCAGCGCTGGTCCAGGTCGGCCGTCTCGATCGGCTCGATGTGGGCGAGGTGTTCCGGCGGCTTGGTGCCGGCGAGGACCTTCCACAGGCACCACACGAACAAGGTCGTCACGGCGCCCACGGAGATGAGCATGAACAGGAGTCCGGCGATAGTCATGGTCGGTAAAGCTTAAGGTCAGCGGGCATCCCAGCGTTGGCCCGCGCGGCGGATAAGCAGCGCCGAGAAGCCGGCGAAGACGAGCAGGCCGAGCGCGGTCAGGCGGGCGACCCCGCTCGCGGGGTGGCCGGGCCCGCCGATGAGGTCGAGGATCGGTTCCGTCGGGGTGAAGCGGGCGTCCGCAAACGAAAGGTTCCAGCCCGCGACGTTCTTGAGCACGAAGAGGGCGAAGACGGTCGTCAGGAAGGCCGGCGAGACCCAGCGGATGATGGGCTTGAAGAAGCGGGGAATGCGGAGGTCGGCCCCTTGGTGGGCCTCCTGCCAGCCCCGTTCCGTCCCGAAGGAAAGGTTGAAGATGTAGATGAGCAGGGTGCCCTGCAGGAAGATGCCGATGTCGCCGATCCAGAAGTCGACGGTCGACAGGGCCTTGAGGCCGGCGCTGAACCAGACGACCAGGGTGCAGCCCACCGCGGTGATCAGGCCGAGCAGCGCCACGGAGCCCCGGCGGTCGAGGCCGAGCCCTTCCTCGAGGAACGCGATGCCGGGTTGGAGCATCGAGAGGGAGGAGGTGATCGCGGCGATGAAGAGCAGCGTGAAGAAAAGGCCTCCGAACAGGTGGCCGTAGGGCATGCCCGCGAAGACCTGCGGCAGGACGTTGAAGCCGAGGGCGAAGGTCCCGCCGGCGACCGCGGACGCGCCAAGGAAGGCGAAGGCCGCCGGGACGGTGATCAGGCCGCCGAGGCCGACCTCGCAGAACTCGTTGGCCGCGGTGGCGGTGAGTCCGCTGAGCACCACGTCGTCCTTCTTCTTCAGGTAGCTCGCGTAGGTGATGATGACGCCGAAGCCGACCGAGAGCGTGAAGAAGATCTGCGAGGCGGCCTTGAGCCAGACCGCGGGGTTCGCGAGGCCGCGGGCGATGTCGCGAGGGTTCCACATGTAGCCGAGGCCGTTCCACACGCTGAGCTCGGGCTTGGCGGGGTCCGGCGTGCCCAGGGTCATGACGCGCACCAGGAGCACCAGGGCGATGACGATGAGCAGGGGCATGCCCCAGTTGCAGATGAACTCGATGCCCTTCGAGAGCCCGCGGTAGATGATGACGAAGTTCAGGACGAAGACGCCGACGAAGAACAGGAAGGGACCTCCGCCGAGCACGGCGCCGTCGGCCTTGAGGCCGGTGAAGGCCGCGAAGTGCGCGGAATAGGCGGCGGGGTCCTTGCCGAGGTCGAGCGCCCCGGTGAAGCTGGACCAGGCGTAGCCCAGGCACCACGATTCGATCACGACGTAGTAGAAGTAGACGCCGACGGGGATGATGAAGCCGAGCAGGCCGATGTACTTGCCCCAAGGCTTGCGGATGATGGCATGGAAGATGCCGGGCGAGGAATTGTAGCCCTGCGTGCCGCCGAAGCGTCCGAGCGTCCACTCGACCCAGCAGATGGGGAGCCCGACCACGAGCAGCGAGACGAAGTAGGCGACCAGGAAGGCTCCGCCGCCGGTCTCCGGGTCGGCCACGAGGCCGGGGAAGCGGAGGAAGTTGCCGAGGCCGACGGCGCTGCCGGCGACGGCCATGATGACGCCCAGTTTGGAACTCCAGGCTTCGGTTTTCTTCGGCGACATGGGGGTGCGGGTGGTGATTTATGGGACAGGGCAGGGTGGAGTGCAATCG
>JBEBDN010000187.1:0-5245 GCA_041156945.1 Verrucomicrobiota bacterium
GCTTCTTGCCGTGCTCGGCGCGCACCGTGATGCCGATGCCGCCGCGCACGCCGAAGGCGCCGACGACTTCGCACCAGACCGGATCCAGCGCGGCGACGAGGTCGTCGAGGATCTTGTTGGAAAGGTGCTCGTGGAACATGCCCTGCTGGCGGTAGCTCCAGAAGTAGAGCTTCAGGGACTTGGACTCGACGATCCGCGGGCCCGGGACGTAGCGGATGGTGATCTTCGCGAAGTCGGGCTGGCCGGTGGCCGGGCAGAGGCAGGTGAACTCATCCGTGGTGAGTTCCACGGTGTAGTGCCGGCCGATGTTGCGGTTCGGGAAAGTCTCCAGCGTCTGCTGGGGTTTGTTCTGGGTATTCCCGAGGTGGGAGAGCCCGGCGAGGTCCTGAGGCTGAGTGGCCATGCCAAGAGGCAAGCGACCGCGGCGAAAGAGACAAGCGGAGAACGCCCTTTCCCGCCCCCGAGACCCGAAACCGGCTTGCCTCAGGGCGGGGTGGCGGTTGCCTTCCCTTCACCCATTCGTGCATGGAACCCAGGGCCATCGCCATCCTCGGGGCCACCGGCTCCATCGGCACGACGACCCTCCAAGTCGTCCGGGCCCATCCGGCCCTCCTGCGGGTCGCCGGTTTGGCCGCGCATTCCCGCTGGCGCGAACTGATCGGCCCGGCCCGCGAGTTCCGGGTGGGGACCATCGCCCTGGCGGACCCCGCCGCGGCCGCCGCCGCCCGCGCGTCGGGCGAGTTTCCCGCCGGCACCCGCATCCTGGAGGGCGAAGCCGGGTTGACCGAGGTCGCCTGCCTGCCCGAAGTCGCCATGGTCGTCTCGGCGGTGGTCGGCACGGCCGGACTCGTCCCCACGCTCGCGGCGCTCGAGGCCCGCAAGGACGTGGCCCTGGCCAGCAAGGAACTCCTCGTCTTGGCGGGCAAGTTCGTCACCGCGACGGCGCGGCGCACCGGGGCGCGGCTGCTCCCGGTCGATAGCGAGCACAATGCGATCTTCCAGCTGCTGCGCGACAAGCCGGCCGACGACATCGACCGGCTCGTGCTGACGGCTTCCGGCGGGGCCTTCCGGGACACGCCGCCCGCGCAGCTCGCGGGCGTGACGGTGGCCCAAGCGCTGAAGCACCCGAACTGGGACATGGGGCCGAAGGTCACGATCGATTCGGCGACGATGGCGAACAAGGGCCTGGAGATCATCGAGGCCCGCTGGCTCTTCGACCTCCCGGTGGACCGGATCGACGTGGTCGTCCACCCCCAGAGCATCATCCACTCGATGGTCGCGCTGAAGGATGGCACCCTGCAGGCGCTGCTGTCGCCGCCCTCGATGGCCTACCCCATCCAGGACTGCCTGCTGTACCCCCGGCGGCTGCCCTGCCCCGCCCCGCGGCTGGACCTGGCCGCGGCGCTCAGCCTTTCGATGTCCCCCCCGGACCCGGCCCGGTACCCCTGCCTCGGCTTGGCCCGCGCGGCCGCCCGCGCCGGTGGGACCGCCCCGGCGGTCTTCAACGCCGCCAACGAGGTCGCGGTCGCGGCCTTCGTCGAGGGACGCCTCGGGTTCACCGGGATCGCCGAGCTCGTGGCCGCGACCCTCGCCGCCTGCCCCGCCGGCGAGCCGTCCGCTCTGGCCGAAGTGCTCGCGGCCGACGCCGATGCCCGCCGGACCGCTTCCAGGCTCGCCCCGGGGCTGGCCCGCTGAAATAACTCCCCTTTACGCCTTTCATGGACCAATTCTCCGTCTCCGACCTCCTGGGTAGCCTCCGCGGCATCCTGCTCGTGGTCCTCTTCTTCGGTGGTTCGATCTTCGTCCACGAGCTCGGCCACTTCCTCGCGGCCCGCAAGCGCGGCCTCAAGGTCGAGCGCTTCTCGATCGGCTTCGGCCCGCGCCTCTTCGGCTGGACCGGCAAGGACGGCGTCGACTACCGGGTATCCCTGATCCCCTTGGGCGGCTACGTGGCCCTGCCCCAGCTCGCCGACATGCAGGGCATCGAGGGCGAGAACTCCGAGGAGGCCGAGGCGCTCCCGAAGATCTCCTACGCCGACAAGATGATCGTCTCCGTCATGGGGGCGGTGTTCAACGTCATCTTCGCGTTCGTCCTGGCGACGATCCTCTGGTTCACCGGCATGCCCGTGGCGGAAGGCAACGGCAGCACCGTGGTCGGCTACGTGCCCGAACAGATCGTGACGGGCTCGGCGCACCTCGCCGAACTCGGCCTCGGCCAGACCATCCCCGGCCCGGCGTACGCCGCCGGCATCCGCAGCGGCGACAAGATCCTCGCCATCGACGGCCAGCCGGTGAAGACCTTCGCCCAGGTCATGGAGGCCATCATGCTGGGCAACCGCCGCGACGCCCAGGACCGCCCGACCTCGATCTTCACGGTGGAACGGGGCGGCCAGACCCTCGAGATCACCGTCAACCCGGCCCGGCTCGAGCTGAACGCCCGCAGCGGCGACCGCATCCGCGTGGCCGGCATCCAGGCCCGCGCGAAGGTCGTGCTCGACGAGCCCCTGCCGGATTCCCCCGCCGCCAAGGCCGGCCTGCGCAAGGGCGACCGCGTCCTCGCGGTCGACGGGCAGGCGGTCAATAACTCGTCCGAATTCCGCGAGCTGCTCCGCAAGGGCGGCGCGGTCGAACATCAGCTCAAGGTGGAGCGCGCCGACGGCACGACGGCCACCCTGCCGGTGACGCCGCGGATCAACACCACCGTGCACCCCGTGAGCGTCATCGCCTACGGCGAAGAGGGCCACCGCCACTCGCTCATCGTCGTGCCGGTGACCAAGGACCTGCTGTCCCGCGACCCCTCCGCCCCGCGCGACCAGCTCATGGTGCTCGGCGTCTCGCCCGAGGACCCGGCCCTCGCCGAGGCCCTCCGCATCGGGACCATCGTCGACAAGGTCGACGGCAAGGAGCTCGCGGCCATCCGCTCCCTCGAGGACCTCGACCGGGTCGGCGCCGGCGGCCCGCGCGAACTCACGCTCTACTGGAAGCGCGCCAACGGGGACAGCGGCAACCTCGCCCTGCCCAACGCCTCCGTCCGCCGCGGCAAGCCCACGGAGGTCGCCCAGGTCGGCGTGGCGTTCCTGAGCCGGCCCGACATCCAGCAGCGCAACCCGCTCGAGACCTGCGTCGACATCGTCCGTTCGACCTTCACCACCCTGCGCCGCCTCTTCGACCGCGACTCCGACATCAAGGTCAACCAGCTGGCCTCGGTCATCTCGATCACCAAGACCTACTACAACATCTCCGAGGACATCACCCGCGTCCTGTTCTTCACGGTCCTGATCAACCTCAACCTCGCCATCCTCAACCTGCTGCCCATCCCCGTCCTCGACGGCGGGCACATGCTGATCGCGACGATCCAGCGCTACACCAACAACGCCATCAAGGCCTCGGCGGTGATCATCCTGCAGTACACGTTCATGGCGCTCCTCTTCGGCCTCATGGCCTACATCATCCTGAACGACGTCCGGCGCTGCTCGGGCGACAGCGAGATGCAGCTGCGCCAGCAGATCCTCGAGCGCCACGTCTACAAACCGGCGGAATATCGGAAGTAGGAAGGGGTTGGCGGGTAGCGGTTGGCGATTGGGGAAGCATGGGACAGGGCTAGGGCCGGGGTCAGGCGACAGGAGTTGCAAAGCAAAAGCCAAGCGGCCGGCCGCGGACGAGCAGGGACGCTTGTCCCTACCCGCGCGTAGCGCGCCAAATGCGGCATTCGCTACCCTCGACTCAGCACTCTGCACTCGATTCAGCGCTCTGTACTCTGCCCCTGCCCCCCATTTCTCCCCCAACCGCCAACCCCGAACCGCCATCCCCCATCACCTAAGCCCATTCTTCTCGTCCTGGGGAACCGTCTCCGCCAACCTCCTGTCCTCCCTCCCATGGACCAGCCTGCCTCCTCCCGCCGCAACTTCCTCGGCAACCTCGGCGCCACCCTCGCCGCACTGAGCCTCCCGGCCGGCCTCGCCGCCGCCCAGGCCGCGACCGACGCCGCGGGCAACCCGATCCCGAAGAAGGTCATCTCGAACCCGTACATCTACAAGTTCTCGATCGGCAAGTTCGAGGCCTGGTCCATCAGCGACGGGTTCGGCACCTTCAAGCAGGGCGTGACCAAGAAGATGTGGCCGCCGGCGGAGCGCGCCGAGATGTCCAAGGCGCTGGCGGCGCTCGGCGAGCGCCCCGACGACATGACGCTCTACGTGAACATCCTGCTCCTGCGCAAGGACAAGGAGGTCATCCTCGTCGACGCCGGCTTCGGCCCCCACAAGAACGCCACGTGGGGCTGGCTCGCCGACGCGATGGACGGCATCGGCATCGACTTCAAGGACGTCACCCACGCCCTCCTCAGCCACTCGCACATCGACCACATCGGCGGGCTCGCCAGCGGCGGCAAGATCCTCTTCCCCAACGCGGCCGTCCACGTCCTCAAGGACGAGGTCGACTTCTGGCGCGGCCCGCAGCCCGACTTCTCGAAATCGCACCGCACCGACGACATCAAGGGCATGATCCGCAGCGTCCGCGGCTCGTTCGACACGCTCCAGCCCAACCTGGTGCTCCACAAGGACGGCGACCAGATCCTCGACGGCGCGATCACCATCCTGGCGGCGCCCGGCCACACCGACGGACACGCGATCTTCCGCATCAAGTCGGGCAACGACTCCCTCCTGCACATCTCGGACCTCGCCCACAACCACGTGCTGATGCTCGAGGACCCGAATTGGTTCATCGACTTCGACCACCACCCGGAGGTCGCCATCGCGACCCGCAAGAAGGTCTTCGCGGAGATCGCGGCCACCAAGGAGCGGGCCTACGGCTTCCACCTCCCTTGGCCCGGCCTCGGCGTGGTCGTCCCCAACGGCCGCAAGGGTTACCAGTGGATCCCGTCGTCCCACCGTTGGGATTTCTGACGCACGTTGACCTCCGGCGGCAAAGGGGTTGAGATGACCCCATGCCTCCGGACTATTGTCCTTCCCGCCACCGCACGGTCCGCCGCCCGACCCGCGTCGTGAACGTCGGCGGGGTCGCCGTGGGCGGGACCAACCCGCTCCGGCTGCAGTCGATGACGACCTCCGACACCGAGGACGTGGCCGCGACGGTCGCCCAGGCGATCCGCCTCGCGGAGGCGGGCTGCGAGATCATCCGCATCACCGCCCCGAACAAGGCCGCGGCCGCCGCCCTCAAGGAGATCCACCGCCGGTTCCGCGCCGCGGGCTTCGCCCAGCCCCTGGTGGCCGACATCCACTTCCTGCCC
>JBEBDN010000188.1:0-12764 GCA_041156945.1 Verrucomicrobiota bacterium
GTGAACTCGGGGCTGTGCTTGATGGACACGCCTTCGTTGCGGAAGACGCGGCCGATCTCGAAGACGCGGTCCATGCCGCCGACGAGGCAGCGCTTGAGGTGCAGCTCGAGGGCGATGCGCAGGTAGAAGTCGCAGTCGAGCGCGTTGGAGTGCGTCTCGAACGGGCGGGCCGCGGCGCCGCCGGCGATGGCGTGCAGGGCGGGCGTCTCGACCTCGGTGAACTGGCGGCTCCAGAGGAAGCGGCGGATGGCCTCGACCACGCGGCTGCGCACGAACAGGCGGCGGCGCGACTCCTCGTTGACGACGAGGTCGAGGTAGCGCTGGCGGTAGATCTTCTCGGCGTCGGTCAGGCCGGCCCACTTCTCGGGCAGGGGGCGGAGGGCCTTGGACACGAGCCTGTACTCGGCGACGCGGATGGTGACCTCGCCGGTCTTGGTGCGGAAGAGCTTGCCGCGGACGCCGACGAAGTCGCCGGAATCGACGAGCTTCTTGAAGTGCGTGTCGTACGCGTCGCCCAGGGCGTCGCGGGTGAAGTAGGTCTGGATGACGCCGCCGCGGTCGAGCAGCTTGACGAAGCTGGCCTTGCCCATGACGCGCAGGGCGACGATGCGGCCGGCGACGGAGACCTCGGGGCCTTCCTCGACGCCCTCGGGCAGGAGGGCCGGGCATTCGGTCGAGACGTGGGTCTGGGCCCACTCGGCGCGGAAGGGGTCCTCCCCGGCGGCGCGGAGCTGGGCGAGTTTCTCCTTCCGGACCGCGTGGAGGTCGTGGGAGATGGCGTTGAGGTCGGTCTTTTCGCTCATGTGGGCTCCCTTGAGGGGTGCCTCCGAGGGGGCGGGGAGGCAAGGGCGAAAGGTTCGGCGGGCGGCATGGTTTCCGTGTTGCGGCGGGACCTTTCCGGCGAATAACCCAAGACCCATGAAGGCCTACCTCGACCTGCTCCGCCACGTCCGGCAGCACGGAGAAATCCGGGCCGACCGCACCGGCACGGGCACGCTCGGCATCTTCGGCGCCCAGCTGCGCTTCGACCTCGCGGAGGGCTTCCCCCTCGTGACGACGAAGAAGGTGCACCTCAAGTCGATCACGCACGAACTGCTCTGGTTCCTGTCCGGCAGCACGCAGAACGCCTGGTTGACCGAGCGCGGGGTGAGCATCTGGAACGAATGGGCCACCGCGGAGCAGTGCGCCAAGTTCGGCCGCGCCGAGGGCGACCTCGGGCCCGTCTACGGCCACCA
Organism: Verrucomicrobiota bacterium; assembly: GCA_041156945.1. Lineage (GTDB taxonomy): Bacteria > Verrucomicrobiota > Verrucomicrobiia > Opitutales > UBA953 > UBA953. Next base: position 1,236 of record JBEBDN010000188.1, read on the forward strand.
ATGGCGCAACTTCGGGGCGACGAAGCGCCCCGACGGCACGTACGCCGCCGACGGGGTCGACCAGGTCCGCAAACTCGTCGAGGAGATCCGCCGGAACCCCGCCAGCCGCCGCCTGATCGTGTCCGGCTGGAACCCGGAGGAGGCCGACCAGGTCGCCCTGCCTCCCTGCCACACGCTCTTCCAGTTCCATGTCTCCACCGACGGCCGCCTCAGCTGCCAGCTCTACCAGCGCAGCGCGGACCTCTTCCTGGGGGTGCCCTTCAACATCGCCAGCTACGCGATGCTGACGCACATGATCGCCCAGGTGACGGGGCTCAAGCCGGGGCATTTCGTCCACACCTTCGGCGACGCGCACATCTATTCCAACCACGTGGAGCAGGTCGACCTGCAGCTCTCGCGCGAGCCGCGGCCCCTGCCCCGCCTGGTGCTCAACCCGGCCGTGACGGACCTCTTCGCGTTCAAGTTCGAGGACATCGCGGTCGAGGGCTACGACCCGCACCCCGCGATCAAGGCCCCCGTGGCCATCTGACCGTGCGCCTCGGCCGTCCGCTCATCGCCATCGCGGCCGTCGCGCGCAACCGCGGCATCGGCCTCGCGAACAAGCTGCCGTGGCGCCTCCCCGAGGACTTCGCCTTCTTCAAGGCGACGACCATGGGCCAGATCCTGCTGATGGGCCGCAAGACCTACGAATCCATCGGGCGCCCCCTCCCGGGCCGGACCACCGTGGTGCTGAGTCGGTCGGGTTTCACGGCCCCGGGGGTCGTCACCGCCTCCAGTTGGGAGGAGGCCGCCCAAGTCGAGCCCGGGAAGACCCTGTTCCTGGCCGGGGGGGCTGCCCTCTACGCCGAGGCCCTCCCCTGGTGCAGCGAGCTGATCCTGACGCACGTCCCCCTGGAGCCGACCGCTGACGCCTTTTTCCCGGATTGGTCGGGACTCTTCGACGCCGGCACCCCCCTGCAGCAGCACCCGACCTGTGAAATGCGCCGGCACCTCCCCCTGCTAGCCAAAGGCTGATTTGCTTATTTTTAGGCAAATCCTCTGTTTTCTCTTATCGTACCTAGTGAAACGGCCAAAAGGGGCGTTTTTACGCCTTTTGTCCTTTCCAAGGCCTCCCCCCGCCCTACCTTCCCGCCCATGCCGGACGGCCTGTTTACTTTCTTCGCGGCGCTGACCCTCGGCGCCGCCCTCCTCCTGGTCCTGAGCCGGAATGCCGTGACCTCGGCCATGGGGATGATCCTAGCCCTCGTCGGCATCGCCGCGGACTTCTTCCTCCTGGACGCCTACTTCCTCGGGGTGCTCCAGGTGTTGGTCTATGCCGGCGCGGTGATGGTGCTGTTCCTGTTCATCATCATGCTCCTGGATACGGACGACGCCGTCGGGGCCTACCCCTGGAAGACGGCCGCCCTCGGTTTGGCCACCTTCTTCCTGCTCGGGGCCGGCGTGCTCTGGCTGTTCCACTGGTCCGGGGCCGTCGGGACCGCCCCGGCCGGCGCCACGCCCCCGGAGTTCTCGGCCAACCCCGCCGAGTTCACCACCGCCGCCAAGTCCTTCGGCCGGCTCCTCTACACCAAGTACCTCCTGCCCTTGGAAATCGCGGGTTTCCTGCTGCTCGTCGCCCTGGTCGGCGTCGTCTCGCTGAGCAAGGACGCGCCGGAGGGCCAAGCCTGAGGACGCCGCCATGGAACACACCACCCTTTCGCACCACCTCCTGCTGGCCGGCCTGCTGTTCGCGCTCGGCCTGACCGGCGTCCTCGTGCGCCGCAACCTGCTCGTCGTCTACATGTGCCTGGAGCTGATGCTCGCCGCGACGACGCTCGCGATGGTCGCCTTCTCGCGCTTCGCCCATAAGATGGACGGCGCGGTCTTCGTCTTCTTCGTCATCACCGTCGCCGCGGCCGAGGTCGCCGTCGGGCTGGCCCTGATCGTGGCGCTCTACCGCCGCCGCGGCACGATCCAGTCGGACGCCCTGAACACCCTGCGCGACTAAGCTTCTCCGATGTCCCCCGACTTTTCGTCCCTGGTCCACTGGATCCTGTTCCTGCCGCTGGGCGCGGCGCTGCTCATCGCCCTCTTCCTGCGCCGCGCCGGCGCCGTCGCCGCCTGGCTCTCGACGGGCGTGGCCTTCGCCATCGCCGCCCTCGCGCTGCGCCTGCTGACCGCCGCCCCCGGCGACACCCGCTGGCACGTCGAGCTCGCCAAGCTCGGCGACATCTCGCTCGGCTTCGGCTACCTCCTCGACGCCAACGCCCGCCTGATGCTCTTCGTGGTGTCCTTCGTGGCCGCCTGGATCCACCTCTTCTCCATCGGTTACATGCGGGACGACGACGCGCGCGGCCGGTTCTTCGGCGGCCTCTCGATCTTCATGTTCTCCATCCTGGGCATCGTCGTCGCCGACAACCTGCTCATGACCTTCGTCTTCTGGGAACTGGTCGGCTTCAGCTCGTACATGCTGATCGCCCACTACTTCGACAAGGACTACGCGGCGGCGGCCTCGAAGAAGGCCTTCATCGTCAACCGCGTCGGCGACCTCGGCTTCATCCTCGGCCTCGCCTTCTGCCTCGCCCACTTCGGCACGCTCCAGTTCGAGGCCCTCGCCGCCCTCAAGCCCGCGGCCGGCTGGCCGTGGCTCCTCGGCGCGCTCCTGATGTGCGGCTTCCTCGGCAAGTCCGCGCAGTTCCCCCTGCACGTCTGGCTGACGGACGCGATGGCCGGCCCGACGCCCGTCTCCGCGCTCATCCACGCCGCCACGATGGTCGCCGCCGGCGTCTACTTCATGGCGCGGATCGCCTTCCTGCTGACGCCCGACGTCCTCCAGATCGTCGCGGTCTCGGGCGCCGGCATGGCGGCCCTCGCCGGCCTCTGCGCGCTCGCCCAGACCGACATCAAGAAGTCGCTCGCCTACTCCACCCTCGCGCACCTCGGCATCATGGGCTGCGCGCTCGGCCTCGGCCGCCCCGACCTCGCCGTGCTGCACATGGCGATGCACGCGTTCTTCAAGGCCACGCTCTTCCTCGGCGCCGGCTCCGTCATCCACGGCTGCCACCACGAGCAGGACATGCTGAAGATGGGCGGCCTCGCCCGCAAGATGCCCGTCACCACGGCCGCGTTCGTCGCCGCCACGCTCTCGAACTGCGCCGTGCCCTTCCTCGCCGGTTGGTACTCCAAGGACGCGATCCTCGAGGCCGCCCACGCGCAGAACCACTACCTCTTCGCGCTGCTCGGCCTCGCCGCCGTCGCGACCTGCCTCTACAGCGCCCGCATGGTGCGCCTGGTCTTCTTCGGCCCGGCCAACTCGGAGGCCGCCGACCACGCCCATGAGTCGCCCTGGACCATGACGGCCCCGCTGGTCGTCCTCGGCCTCGGCTTCTCCGTCGCCGCGGGCTTCGCCGCCGACGCGCTCATCCCCGCCGCCGCCCTGGCCCGCGTCGCCGAACCGCTGCGCGCGATGGCCTTCCACGCCACCTCGGCCGCCACGCTCGTCGGCCTCGCCGCGCTGGCGCTCGGCGCCCTCGCCTTCCGCTACTACGGCCGGACCGCCGGCGTCGACAGCCTGCGCGCCGACCTGCCGCGCTTCTACGGCGTGCTCGAGTTCCGCTGGATGGACACGCTCTACGGCTGGTACGTGGACCGCGTGCAGCGCCGCATGGCCGAGTTCCTCGCCTTCCTCGACCTGCTGCTGATCAACGGCGTCGCGGTCCGCTGGCTCGCCGCCGGCGTGCCGGCCGTCCTCGGCTACCTGACGGGCCGGACGCTGCACCGCGGGCAGACCCGCCTCTACGCCCTCAGCCTCGTCGCGGGCACCCTTCTCCTGGCCTGGTACTTCCTCGCCCGCTGACCCATGGACCCCCTCGATTTCCTCCACGCCAACCTCGCGGCCGTCGCGGTCTACGTCCCGCTCGTCGCCGGCCTGGTCCTGCTCGCGGGCCGCCGGCTGCCCGCCGGTTTCGCCTCGGGCTTCGCCTTCGCCGGCTTCGCGTTCCCGCTGATCCTCGGCCTCTGGCTGGTCGCCCCGGGGACGGGTCCGAAGGCCGGTTTCGCCCAGCTGACCTCCGTCGGGGCCCCCTGGGGTTTCGACTTCGGCCTCAACGGCCTGAGCGCGCCGCTCTTCCTCATGACCGCGGTCGTGGGCCTCGCCGCCGGCATCAAGGCCCTCGGGCAGGAGGTCGAACGCCGCAACACCTACCTCGGCCTGCTGCTCTTCATGTTCGGCGGCACGCTCGGCACCTTCGGCACGACCAGCGTGCTCGGCGCCTACTTCTTCCACGAGTTCGCGCTCATCCCGACCTTCCTGCTCACGCTCTTCTGGGGCGGAGCGGGGCGGCGGCCGGCCGCCATGCAGATGGCGATCTACCTGACCGTCGGCGCGATGGTCTCGCTCGCCGGCCTCCTGCTCGTCCTCGGCGCCGCCAAGACGGGCTACACCTCCACCTGGAGCGAACTGCTCAACACCCTCGACCTGCGCGTCGTCCCCGCCGCCGCGGTCGGCCTCACGCTCTTCGGCTTCGGCGTGCTCGCGTCGCTCTTCCCGTTCCATTCCTGGGCCGCGCCCGGCTACACCGCCGCGCCCACGCCCGCCTCGATGCTGCACGCCGGCGCGCTGAAGAAGTTCGGCCTCTACGGCATCATCCTCGTCACGCTCAACACCCTCGGCGGCGCCCACGGTGCGCTGGCGGACTGGTTCCTGGTCTGCGCCCTGGCCAACGTCGTGCTCGTCGGGCTGATCTGCCTGGCCCAGCGCGACCTCAAGGAACTGCTCTCGTGGAGCTCCGTCGCCCACATGGGCCCGATCTTCCTCGGCCTCTGGGTGACCGGCGTGACCGGCCGGCCCGACGGCGTCGCCGCCGCGCTCTTCCTGATGGTGGCCCACGGCCTCTCCTGCGCCGCCCTCTTCCTGCTCGCCAACGGCGTGCGGGCGCGCGCCGGCACCTACCGCCTCGACGAGCTCGGCGGCCTGGCCAAGCAGGCGCCCGTGCTGGCCGCCTGCTTCGTCGCCGCCACGATGGCCTCCATCGGCCTCCCGGGCTTCGGCAACTTCTGGGGTGAGATGGGCGTGTTCCTCGCCCTGCGCGACCAGTCCCTCTGGCTCCAGGCCGCCGTCGCCTCCACCGTGGTGATCTCCGCCGTGTACGCCCTCCGGGCCGTCGCCGCGACCTTCTACGGCGAGCCGACCGCCGCGCTCAGCCAGCGCCTCGCCGTCGCGCCCGTCGCCGACCTGGGCTGGGCCGAGCGCGCCGCCGCCCTGCTCCTGCTGGGCGCCTCGCTGCTCATCGGCTTCAAGCCCGGCCTCGTGACCGCGCAGACCCAGGACTACTGCCGCGACATCGCCAAGAACGTCGCCGAGACCCTGCCCGCCGCCGCCCCCGCCCCTTCCGCTCGATGACTTCCCTGCTCGCCAACATCGATCCCGCCTTCAAGACGCTCGCGCCGCGCGCGGCCGATTGGCTGTCGATCCTCCCCGAGATCGCCGTCGCCGGCCTCGGCCTCCTGTGCCTCCTGCAGGCGCTCGTGCTGCCGCCCGCGCAGCGCTGGCTCCAGCCCGCCACGGCCCGCGTCGGCCTGTTCCTCGTCCTGGTGATGTCCCTGACCGCCGGGACGCCCTGGAACCTCCCGCACGGCGCCGAGAACTTCCCGGCCAGCTTCTTCACGGGAGCCGACGGCCTGCCGGCCTTCCACGGCCTGCTCCGCGTGCAGCTCGAGAACAGCGAAGCCGCGCGCCTCGTCTTCCTCGCCTGCGCCCTCGGCACGAGCCTGCTGGCCGGCCGCTTCCTCCGCGACCGCGGCGTCTCGGTGGCCGACTACCACCACGTGCTGCTCATCGTGACCGCGGCGTTCATGCTCCTCGCCCGCGCGAACCACTTCGTGGTCTTCTTCGTGGCCCTCGAGACCGCCGCCGTCGGCCTCTACGTGCTCGTGGGCAACCTGCGCCGCAGCGCCGCCTCCCTCGAGGCCGGCGTGAAGTACCTCGTCGCGGGCGGGCTCAGTTCCGCGCTGCTGCTGATGGGCATCGTCCTGATCTACGGTTCCCTGGCCACCCCGACCAACGACTCCCTCGGCTTCGCCGACATCGCCGCCGCCCTCCAGGCCACCCAAGGCAACGTCAACCCCCTCACGCTCGTCGGCGTGGCCCTCGTGTTCGCGGGCGCGGCCTTCAAGCTCGGCGCCTTCCCCTTCCACACCTGGATCCCCGACGTCTACCAGGGCGCCCCGACGCCGACGACCGCCCTGCTGGCCACGGCCTCCAAGGCCGCCGGCGCGCTGGCGCTCCTCGTGCTCGTGACCGGGCCCTTCGCCGCCCTCGGCGCGAAGCTCGGGCCGCTGCTCGCGGGCCTCGCCATCCTCACCCTGCTCGCCGGCAACCTCGCCGCCCTCGCCGCGACCGACGTCAAGCGCACGCTCGCGCTCTCCGGCGTCGCCCACGCCGGCTTCCTGCTCGCCGCCATCGCGGTGGCCGTGGTCGCCCCGAACGTCCACTTCGAGACCATCGGCGGCCTGGCCATCTCCGCCGAGCACGCGGTCTACTTCTACCTCTACGCCTACATCCTCGGCACCTTCCTGACCTCGGCCGCGCTCGTCAGCCTGCCCGCCGCGGAGGACCATGACCGCCCGCTCCTCGGCCTGCGCGGCCTCCTGCGCCGCTCCCCGGTGCTGGCCGCCGCCCTCGGCTTCGGCGTCGGCTCGCTCGCCGGCATCCCGCCGTCGGTCGGCTTCGTGGCCAAGCTCATCATCCTCGGCCTGCTCGTGAAGGCCAAGCTCTGGTGGGTCCTCGGCGTCGCGCTCGTCGGCGTGGCCCTCAGCATCCACTACTACTTCTCCCTCCTCCGCGAAGCGTTCATCCGCCCCACCGAGGACGGCGACGAACTCGCGCCGCTGCCCGTGCCGGCCGGGACGCGCTTCCTCGTCGGCGCGCTCTGCGCGGCGATCCTCGCCCTCGGCGTGGTGATGCTGTTCTAGGCCTTCCGCCCGCGCGGGTGGTGGCGGCGATGGGCGGCGGCCAGGGCCGAGCGCTCCACGGAGGCGTAGATCTGGGTCGTCGCGATGTCGGCGTGCCCGAGCATCTCCTGGATCGAGCGGAGGTCCGCGCCGCCGGCGAGGAGGTGCGTCGCGAAGGCGTGGCGCAGCAGGTGCGGCTTCACCGAGGCCGGCAGCCCCGCGCGGGCCGCGGCCTGCTTGACGGCCAGCCAGAAGGTCTTGCGCGAGATCGCCACGCCGCGGGCGCTGAGGAAGAGGGCGCTCCCCGTGCGCGGGCGGACGAGGGCGGGCCGGCCGGCCGCGAGGTAGGCCCGGAGCACCGTCAGCGAGGTCTCGCCGACGGGCACGAGCCGGTCCTTGGAGCCCTTGCCGCGCACGCGGACGACGCCGGACTCCTCGTCGATCGCCTGTAGGTCGAGGCCGCAGAGTTCCGAGACGCGCAGGCCGGAGCCGTACATCAGCTCGAGCATCGCCCGGTCGCGCAGGCCCTGCGGGGTCGCGGCGTCCGGCGCGGTGACGATGCGGGCGACCTCCGCGGGGCTGATCAGGCCCGGCAGGCGCCGGCGGAACTTGGGGCCGCGGGCGAGTTCGGTGAAGTCGTCGCGGCGCGCGCCCACGCGGACGAGGTGCCGGGCGAACGACCGCACGGCCGAGAGCCGGCGGGCGAGCGAAGCCGGGGCCTGGCCGCGGCGGTCGAGGACCCGCACCCAGGCGTCGACCTGGGCCAGCCCGACGTCGGCCCAGCGCGTCTGGCCGGCGCGGCCGCAATGGGCGGCGAAGGCGAGCAGGTCCCCTTCGTAGGCGGCGACGGTCAGCTTGGCCAGGCCGCGCTCCAGCGACAGGTGGCCGAGGAAGGCGTCGATCCCTTCCCGCAGGTCGGGCGGCACGGCGGCGGCGCGGGCGTTCCTCGGCATGACGCATCAGTATTGCCCCCGCCCGCGCGGAGTCCATAAGGATTGGCATGTCCAGCCAGCGCGAGCGCGCCATGAAGCCCACCGACCTGCGGGGAATCCTCCGCTACGTCCCGATGTTCCGCGACCACGTGTTCGTCATCGCGGTCGACGGTTCGATCGTGGCCCATGAGAACTTCGCGAACATCGTGACGGACATCGCCGTGCTCCGCAGCCTCGCGATCAAGGTCGTGCTGGTCCATGGCATCGGCCAGCAGCTGGTCGGCCTGGCCGGCGAGCACAACATCGCGCTCTCCGACGTCCAGGGCGAGGGACCGACCGACGCCGCCACGATGTCGCTCGCCCGCGAGGCCTCCGCCCTCGTGTCCCAGTCCGTGCTCGAGCACCTCTCCCAGGCCGGGCTGCGCTGCGCGATCACCAACGCCGTCCGCTCGACCAAGGTGGGTCGCCTCAAGGGCGTGGACCACCTCTACACCGGGAAGGTCGAGAAGGTCGACGCGGCCATCCTCAAGTCGATGCTGGCGCAGGACCTCCTGCCGCTGGTCACGCCGATCGTCTGCGACCGCGAAGGCCAGTCGCTCCGCGTGAACAGCGACCACCTCGCGATGGAGCTGGCGGTCGCCCTCGGCGCCTCGAAGCTCATCTACCTCACGCCCTTCAGCGGACTGCAGGTCGACGGGGTCGTGCAGCTGAACCTCCCCGAGGACGAGCTCAAGCGCCTCCTCGCCGACAAGTCGGCCAAGCTGGACCCGCGCATCCGCAGCAAGGCCGTGCAGGCCGCCAAGGCCCTCGACGAGGAGGTCCCGCGCGCCCACATCCTCGACGGCCGCGTCTTCGGCTGCCTGCTGACGGAGATCTTCGACAAGGTCGGCCTGGGGACGATGGTCCACGCCAACGACTACGACCGCATCCGCCAGGCGAGGAAGAAGGACGCCCAGGCCCTCTACAACCTCGCGAAGCACGGCGCCAAGACCGACGCGCTCGTCGCCCGCACGCGCCAGCAGATCGAGCAGGCCTACGCCGACTTCTACGTCTACGAGATCGACGACAGCATCATCGGCTGCGCGGCCCTCCGCCCCTACGCCGACGGCAAGTCGATGGAGCTCGGCGCGGTCTACGTGCAGCCCTTCTACCACGGCCGCGGCGTCGGCCGCAAACTCGTCGAGTTCGCCAAGCGCCGCGCCAAGCAGCTCGGCGCCAAGAAGCTGTTCGCGCTCACCACGCAGACGCAGGGCTTCTTCCAGTCGGCCTGCGGGTTCCTCCCCGCCGCGGCGTCCGACCTGCCGGCAGAGCGGCGCAAGGCGCTCCAGGCCAGCGGCCGCAATTCGCAGGTGCTCGCCTTCGCGCTGCGTCGCCTCAGCGATTCCGTCCGCTGATCACTTCGGCAGGAAGTAGGCGCGCTGCTTGTCCGAGATCGGCAGGCCCACCCGCTCCATCACCAGCAGGAAGTCCTCCCACGCCGTCCGCTTGGCGGTGGCCGAGGGGTTGTGCAGCAGGTAGTTCGGGTGGAAGGTCGGGAGCAGGGGGATGCCCTGGTAGTCGAGCCACTTGCCGCGGGCCTGCGTGATGGGCGGACCACCGGGATGCAGGGCCTCGCAGGCCTGCGCCCCGAGGGCGACGATCACCTGCGGGCGCACGACCTCGATCTGGGCGCGCAGGTAAGGGAGGTTGAACGCGAGCTCGCGCGCGTTGGGCGGACGCTTGCCGTGGGCCGTGGGCGGCTCGGGGCGCCAGCCCATGACCGGGGCCAGGTAGGTGAGCTCCTCGCCGATGAGGCCGGCGGCGAGGATCTTGCGCAGCAGCTCGCCGGAGGCGCCGACGAAGGGCCGGCCGGCCTCGGCCTCCTCGAGGGTCGGGGCTTCGCCGACGAAGAAGATCCGGGCGTCCACGGAGCCGTGGCCGAGCACCGGGCGTTGGCCGGGCGGCAGGTGGCGGCGCGTCTCGGGGCACTGCGCGATCAGGGCGTGCAAGGCCGCGAGCCGGGCGACCTTGTCGCCGGCCGGCAAGGTGACGACCGGGGGCTCGGGGATCGGGGCGACGGTGGCGGCCGCGGGCGCGACCACGACCGGGGTCGGCCGGGCGGTGGGCGCAGGACGGGCCGCTTGGGCGGACGCGGTGAAGGCGGCGACGGGCGAAGCCTCGCGCCGGGACTCGTCCGCCGGGGGCCGCGCGGAGGGGGCGGCCGCGGACGGGCGACCCGTCCCGGCGGCCTTACGCAGGAACTCGAGCGACTCGGGAGAGACGCTGACCTTGGTCACCCCGGCGGCGCGCTGCCGCTTGAGCTCGTCCAGGAGCGCTTCGATGGCGTCGGCGGGGTCGATCACGGAGGGGGTATCGATTGGATGGCGCGGGCGAGCGTCAAATCTTTCTCCGTGAGGCGCCCCCCGGCGTCATGGGTGCAGAGCCGGAGGGTGACGCGGTTCCAGGAGTTATAGATTTCCGGGTGGTGGTTCAACCCCTCGGCGACGGCCCCCACCTGGTTGATGAAGGCCAAGGCCGCCTTGAAATCCTTTAAATCATACACCTTCAACAACTTACCATCATCAACCCCCCACCCCTCCAGACCGATCAAAGCCACCTTTAGCTGCTCGGGAGTCAAAGCTGAGCTCATCCGCAAAGCCTCCCGAGGCGGGGATGGGGAGTCAATGCCGGGCTGGGCGCCGCCTCCGATTGTGAATAAACTTGCCCTCTGCCGGCTAATGGGCCTCATCAGTGGTCAGGCTTGTCTCGGAAAATAACCAAAGTAAGAGGCAAGCCCCGCAAGAATCCGGTGAGTTGACGGTCGCTAAGACGGCAAATCGAAATCCGAAGGTCGGAAACGGGCAATGCGGTGTAGGTAAACCAAGCAAAACAAAAGATATGGAAAACAAACTGTTCGTGGGCAATCTGCCCTGGGCCGCAACCGAAGCCGACATCCGCGCTCATTTCTCCCAAGCGGGCGAAGTGGTCTCCGTGGAAGTCATGATGGACAAGTTCACGGGTCGTCCCCGCGGCTTCGCCTTCGTGACCATGGGCAACGCTCAGCAGGCTCAGGATGCGATCGCCAAGACCGAGAACGTCGATTTCATGGGTCGTCCCCTGAAGGTCAACGTGGCTCGTCCCCGTGAAGAACGTCCCTCCTTCGGTGGTGGCGACCGTCCCCGCTCCGGCGGCTTCGGCGGTGGCGAACGCCGTGGCGGCTTCGGCGGCGGCGACCGTGGTGGCTTCGGCGGCGGCAGCCGTGGTGGCTTCGGCGGCGGCGAGCGTCGTGGCGGTTTCGGCGGCGGCAATCGCGGCGGCTTCGGCGGCGGCGATCGCGGCGGCTACTAATCCCCGGATTCACTAGCACCTTTGAGGGGCGTCGAAAGACGCCCCTTTTTTGTGCCCCGACACCTAGCCTCGGTGGTTTTTCGCCTCAAATTGAGGCCATTCCTTCGGTTTGGGCTAGCCAATGGCCCCCAAGCATTTAACCCCAAGGGAAAGTCCCACCCATGCGCCTCCTCCTCGCCTCCCTGCTGGCCACCGCCGGCGCCGCCCTGCCGGCCCAGCAGTTCGACACCCGCGGCATCCCCGCCGACGCAGCCATCGTCCTGGTGACCGCGCCGACCACGGGTCTGCAGATCAACAGCTCCCCCGCCATGAAGGCGCTGCGCGAACGCGCCGAGAAGAT
>JBEBDN010000189.1:0-12706 GCA_041156945.1 Verrucomicrobiota bacterium
CCCGTGCCCACCTGCCAGCTGGCCAGCGTGCCCGCTTAATCGCCTACCTTCCCTCCAGGAACTTGGCGATTTCGGCGGCGAGCTTGTCGCTCACGCCGGGCACCTGCGCGAGTTCCTCCACGGTGGCGAGGCGGAGCTTCTGGATGCTGCCGAAGCGGGCCAGCAGCGCGTCCTTCCGCTTGGGCCCGAGGCCGGCCATCTCGTCGAGCAGGGACTCCTTGAGTTTCCGGCTGCGGAGGGAGGCGTTGAAATCGTTGGCGAAGCGGTGGGCTTCGTCGCGGATGCGCATCAGCAGGGCGAGGCCGACGTCATGCCGCGGGAGCCGGAGTTCGCGTCCCTCGGGGAAGACGATCGTCTCCTCCCGCTTGGCCAGGCCGATGAGCGGCGGCGGCGTCAGGCCGGCCTTGCGGAAAGCGGAGAGGGCCGCGCCCACCTGGCCGAGGCCGCCGTCGATGATGACCAGTTCGGGGAAGGCCCGGCCCTCCTCGGCCAGCCGGGAATAACGCCGGCCGACGACCTCCTCCATCGAGCGGAAGTCATCGTTGCCCTCGAACGACTTGATCCTGAACCGTCGGTAGCCGGTCTTATCGGCTTGGCCGTCGACGAAGCGCACCATCGAGGCGACGGCGAGCGTGCCGGAGATGTGGGAGATGTCGAAGCACTCCGCCGTCGCGGGCGGGCGCGGCAACCCGAGGGCCGCGGCCAGGGCGTCCAGCGCCCCCGACTCGTCGCGGCGGGGCAGGGGATTCTCGCGCAGGAAGCGCCGGGATTTCTCGGTCGTCCGGCGCAGGGCGTCGAGGAGGTCGCGCAGTTCGGCCGCCTTCTCGTAGTCGCGGGCCGCCGCCGCCGCGCGCATGTCGACTTCGAGCTGTTCGGCCCACTCGCCCGCCTTGCCTTCGAGGAAGGCGCAGGCCGCCGTCACGCGCGCGCCGTATTCCTCGGCGGTCACCTCGTTCGGGAACTTCTGGATCTGCGAGCGCAGGTCGCCGTAGAGGCGCCAGCGGCCGTCGGGCAGTGGGGCCGGGGTGGCGTCGGCGAGGAGGATGCCGAACTTCTTGCGCATCTCGTTGATGGTCCGCCGGACCGCCTGCTGGTGGGGGAAGGGGCCGAAATAGCGGGCGGACTCGGTCGTGCGGGCCCGGACGATCCGGAAGCGGGGGATGGGGTCGCCCAGGTCCACCCGGATCTGCGGGAACTGCTTGTCGTCCCGGAAGAGGATGTTCCAGCGGGGGCGCCACCGCTTGATCAGTTTGCCCTCGAGGAGCAGGGCTTCGGTCTCGGACCGGACCTCGTGCCATTCGAGGTCGGCCACCGTATCCATCATGGCGGCCACCTTGGGGGTCATCCGCGCCCGGGGGATGAAGTACGAGGCCAGCCGCTTCTTCAGGTCCTTGGCCTTGCCCACGTAGACGACCAGGCCGGCCGGGTCCTTCATCAGGTAGACCCCCGGGGTGTGCGGGGCGCGCCGCGCCTTCGCCTTCGGCGAAAGTTCTTCCCGGTCGGTTTGCATTTTGGGCGGAGGCCCCTAACCCTGCCGCAACGCCTCCGCCCCGCAAATGGAAACCTGCAAAAACGCGCCCCGCCAGGTCCTCGTCATCAACGTGGGCGACGAACTGCTGGACGGACTGCGGGAGAACGGCCACCTCCTCTGGCTCGGCGAACACCTGGCCCGGCGCGGCCTCCCCATCACCCGCTCCCTCGTCGTCCGCGACGACGCCGCCGAAATCGCCCGCGCGATCGGCGAAGGGTGGGGCGCCTACGACCTGATCGTCACGACCGGCGGGATCGGCCCCACTTCCGACGACCACACGCGCGAGGCCGTCGCCGCCGCCCTGGGCGTCGGACTCCGGCACGTGCCGGAGGCCGAGGCCGCCCTGCGCGAACGCTTCAAGCTGATCGGCCGGAAGGTCGCCCCGGCGGACCTCGCCCAGTGCACCGTGCCCGAGGGCGGCGAGACCTTGCCTAATCCCCGCGGCACCGCGCCCGGCGTCTTCTTCCACCGCGGCCGCACCGCCCTCGCGATGCTGCCCGGCCCCTCGCTCGAGTTGCGCCCGATGTTCGAGGACGAGGTCGTCCCGCGCCTGCGCGGCCTCGGTTGCGCCTGCCAAGGCGAAGCCTACGTCCAGGTCCGGACCTTCGGCCTCGGCGCCGTGCCGCTCGAGCAGCTGGTGCGCCCGTTGCTGGCCCCCGGCATGGTGCTCACCTTCGGCACGCACACCGGCGTCGTCGACGCCCGCATCTCCTCGGGCGGCAGCGGCGCCACCGCGGAGCAGCTGCTCGAGGTGGCGCGGCGCGTCCGCGACACCGTCGGCCCCGATTTCGTCTGCACCGGGCACTCGTGCCTCGCGACCATCGTCGTCGAACAGCTCCGTTCGCTCGAGAAGACCGTCGCCCTCGCCGAATCCTGCACCGGCGGACTGCTGGCCGACGCCTTCACCGACGTGCCCGGCGCCTCGCGGGTCTTCGCCGGCTCCGCCGTCTGCTACTCCAACGACGCCAAGATGAACATCCTCGGCGTCCCGGAATGCCTGCTCGCGCAGCATGGCGCCGTCTCGGGCGAGTGCGCCGCCGCCATGGCCACCGCGGCCGCGGAGAAGTTCGGGTCCGATTACGCCCTCGCCGTCACCGGCTATGCCGGCCCCGGAGGCGGGACCGAGCTCGATCCGGTCGGCACCGTCTACCTCGGCTACGCCTCCCCGACCGGCGTCTGGGCCAGCCGCGTCCACCTGCCCGGCGACCGCGCCCAGGTCAAGTTGCGCGCCGTCAACACCGCCCTCGACCTCATGCGGCGGAAACTGAACCGCTACCGCGTCGAGGACCTGCTCCACGGGGCGTGACGGCCGCCTGCCGGCCGCCGAAGGTATGGGCGGTCAGCGGTTGGCGGTTGGATTGGGGTAACAAGGCAGGGATGGGGTGAAGAGCCCTTTCACCTCCGTTCTTTCTGTCCACCACCCACCAACCGCTAATACCTCTCAGTCCGGCCTCTCCTCGGGCCTGCGAACGACAAAGGATTGCCACGCGGGGTGGGGTGGGGAGATTAGCCGGGATGCCCGGGTATCTCGCCATCATCGCCGGCAAAGACGAATTCCTCGTCGATCGCGACGCGCGCGCCTGCTACGACAAGGCCCGCGCCGCCGCGGGGCCCGAGGCCGACGCCGAGATCGTGTCGGGCGTGATCATGCGGGTGGGCGACGCGGTCCCGATCGAGACGAGTTTCGTCGAGACGGTGAAGACCCGCTCGATGTTCGGCGGCAAGCGCGTCCTCTGGCTGCGCAACTTCAACTGGGTCTCCGACAGCGTCCAGGCCCGGTCGGAGGAGGTGAAGGAGTCGCTCGCCCGCCTCCTCAAGGCCGTCGCCGAGGCGGAGGCCGACGTCTCCATCGTGATCTCGGCCACGCCCTACGACGGCCGCCGCAAGGACCTCGCCGCCCTGAAGTCCCAGGCCCAGGAGTTCGTCGTGCACTCGCCGGCCGCCAAATCCCCCTTCGGCGGCGACGACGCCCAGGCCGACATGCAGGTGGGGCTCGCGACTAAGCACCTGCAGTCGCTGGGCGTGAAGTTCGACCGCGCCGTCCCCGAGGCGATCGTCGCCCGCGTCGGGCAGTCCACCCGCCTGGTGCTGGTGGAGTGCGACAAGCTCGCGAGCTACGCCGGCCCGGGCGGGACGATCAAGGAGGCCGACGTCCTCCTGCTGGTGCCGACCTTCGGCGACGGGGATTTCTTCGAGCCGATCGAGGCGCTCGCCGCCCGCGACCTCCGCTGGGCGCTCGACTCGCTGGACCGCTACTTCTTCAACGAGTCCTCGGCCCGCCCGCTCCTCTCGGCCCTCCAGAACCGCCTGCGCCTGCTGATCCAGATCCGCTGCCTCGTCGACTCCGGCGATTTCCGCGTGACGGAGTCCGGGCTGCCGAAGGGGCAGTTCGAGACCGCCAGCGGGCGCCATGGCCCGACCTTCGGGTCCGCCGCGAAGTCCTCCGCCAACCTGTTCTCCCAGAACGCCTGGTATGTGAGCAACAAGGTGGCCCCCGCGGCCGCGCGCTTCACCCTGGCCGAACTGGTGGACCTGCAGCTGGCCTGCGCCGACTGCTTCGACGCCTCCAACCGCGGCGACGACGAGGCGGCGGTGCGCGCGATGTTCCTGCGGGCGCTTGCCGTCCGCCGCTAACCCTGCTATAAGCCCCTTTCTCCCGATGGAATCCGACTTCGTCCCCAACGTCCTCGCCGACCGCTACGCCTCCCCGGCGATGAAGGCCCTCTGGTCCACCCGCGGCCGGGTGATCCTGGAGCGCGAGTATTGGATCGCCGTCATGAAGGCCCAGCGCGACCTCGGGCTGGACATCCCCGCCGAGGCGATCGCCGCCTACGAGCGCGTGAAGGACCGGGTCGACCTCGAGTCCATCCGCGTCCGCGAGGAGACGACGCGCCACGACGTGAAGGCCCGCATCGACGAGTTCTGCGCGCTCGCCGGCCACGAGCATGTCCACAAGGGCCTGACCAGCCGCGACCTGACGGAGTCGGTCGAGCAGCTCCAGGTCTTCCGCTCGCTGCAGCTGATCCGCGCCAAGCACGTCGCCGCCGTGGCCGGCCTCGCCCGCCGCGCCGTCGCCGACCGCGACGTGCTCATCGCCGCCCGCACGCACAACGTCGCCGCCCAGCCGACCACCGTGGGCAAGCGCTGGGCGATGTTCGGCGAGGAATGCCTGCGCGGCACCGCCCAGCTCGACGCGGCCCTCGGCGCGTTCGCCGCCCGCGGCCTCAAGGGCGCCGTCGGCACCCAGCTGGACCAGCTCACGCTCTTCGCCGGCGACCTCGCCAAGGTCGCGCGCCTCGAGGAGCGCGTGCTCGCGCACCTCGGCATCCCGCACGCGCTGGGCGCCGTCGGCCAGGTCTACCCGCGTTCGATGGACCTCGAGGTCGTCGCCGCCCTCGTCTCCGCCGCCTCCGGTCCCTCCTCGTTCGCGCGCACGCTCCGCCTGATGGCCGGCCACGAGCTCGCCAGCGAGGGCTTCCTGCCGGGCCAGGTCGGTTCCTCGGCGATGCCCCACAAGATGAACGCCCGCACCTGCGAGCGCATCAACGGCTTCCTCGTCATCCTGCGCGGCCACCTGGCCATGGCCGCCTCCCTCGCCGGCGACCAGTGGAACGAGGGCGACGTCTCCTGCTCGGTGGTGCGCCGCGTCCTGCTGCCCGACGCCTTCCTGGCGATCGACGGCCTGCTCGAGGCCTTCCTCACCGTGCTGGGACAGATGGAGGTGAACCGGCCGGTCATCGACCGCGAGTCGCGCCATTACCTGCCGTTCCTCCTCACCACGACCTTCCTCATGGAGGCGGTCAAGGCGGGCGCCGGCCGCGAGTCGGCCCACGAAGCCATCAAGGAACATGCCGTGGCCGTCGCCCGCGACCTGCGTTCCGGCAAGACCGAACGCAACGACCTCGTCGACCGCCTCGCCGCCGATCCCCGCCTCAAGCTGCCCAAGTCCGTCCTGCTCGACGCCGTGACCAAGGCCGGTGAACTGACCGGTTCGGCCGGCGCGCAGGTCGACGCCTTCGCCGCCCAGGCCGCCGCCTGGTCCGCCAAGGTCCCCGAGGCCGCCCAGATCAAGCCCGGGCGCATTCTCTGAGGGTTTCCCGCTTCGCGAGGGCGGGGGAGGGTTTTCCGTGTTGCCAAGGGGCGGGGGGCTTCCCACAACCCACTTTTCAACCTGTTCCCTCCCATGTCCTCCCTACAAGGCAATCTTCTCGTCGCGCAAAGCGGCGGTCCCACGCCGGTCATCAACGCCAGCCTCGCCGGGGTGATCGCGGAAGCCCTCAACCATGAGGACGAAATCCCGGAAATCTACGGCGCCTTGAACGGCATCCAGGGCGTGCTGAACGAGAACCTGGTCGACCTCGCCGCCGAGTCCCAGCAGACCCTCCGCGCCCTCCACCACACCCCGGGCGCCGCGCTCGGCACCTGCCGCTACAAGGTCAAGAAGGCCGAGGACTTCGACCGGATCCTCCAGGTCTTCGAAGCCCACAACATCCGCTACTTCCATTACATCGGCGGCAACGACTCCCAGGACACCGCCGCGAAGATCGACGCCCTCGCCAAGGAGCGCGGCTACGAGCTCCGCGTCATCGGCGTGCCCAAGACCATCGACAACGACCTTCCGCTGACCGACCACAGCCCGGGCTTCGGCTCCGTCGCCAAGCACATCGCCCTCACCGTGCGCGAGATGTCCCTCGACAACGCCGCCATGGGCCAGAACGACTTCGTCTCGATCCTCGAGGTCATGGGCCGCAACGCCGGCTGGCTCGCCGCCTCCTCCGTGCTCGCCCATCGCCGCGACAAGTCGGACGACAAGCAGGTCCGCAATACGCACTATTCCTGCGGCGCCCCGCACATCGTGCTGCTCCCCGAGGTGCCCTTCAACGCCGACAACTTCATCCGCCGCGTCGAGGAAGTCCTCAAGTCCAGCGGCCACTGCTTCGTGGTCGTCTCCGAAGGCGTCCAGGACGAGGCCGGCAACTACCTCGGCGCCGACACCTCCAGCACCGATGCGTTCGGCCACGCCGTCCTCGGCGGCGCCGGCGAGTCCCTCCGCAACCTCGTCGAGCAGCGCTTCTCCGGCGTCAAGGCCCGCGCCTCCAAGCTCGGCATCGCCCAGCGCGCCGCCTCGCACAGCGCCTCCAAGACCGACGTCGACGAAGCCTTCCTCTGCGGCAGCGAAGCGGTCAAGGCCGCCGTCGCCGGCGAGTCGGGCAAGATGGTCATCATCACCCGCTCCGAAAAGGAGAACTACGGCGTGAAGACCCTCCTCGCCCCCCTCTCCGAGATCGCCAACGGCGTGAAGGCTTTCCCCGACAAGTGGATCGGCGAAGACCGCATGTCCATCCATCCGGACTTCGCCCGTTACGCGCTCCCCCTGATTCAAGGCGAACTCCAACTGCCTTACGAACAGGGACTTCCGCGCTACGCGCAGCTCTCGGCCATCCGCGTCCAGCGCCGCCTGGAGAAGTTCGTCTCGGCCTAAGGTCCTCTCCCGAGTTATTCACAGGAGCCCCCACGATTCCGTGGGGGTTCTTTTGTTTAAAGGGTTTGCCTCATCCAGCCGACCGGGTAGTGTTTTCATCACTAACCCCAAGGTCCTTATGCGCTTCACCCTCCCGTCGTTTTGCCTCCTGGCCCTAGGGTTCGTCCCGTCCCTCGCCTTCGCCGCCCTCACCAACGGCAAGCTGCAGGTCGGCATCGTGAAGGACGAGGCCTACCTCTACGACAAGCAGGGCAAGAAGGAGCCGCTGAAGACCGCCCGCATCTTCCAGGAAGGGTTCCGCGTCGAGACCACCCCCAAGAACACCGTCGAGCTCATCCTCTCGAACGGCTCCACGCTGATCGTCAGCCCGGATACCTTGCTCGAGGTGAAGACCTTCCGCCAGGTCGTCTCCGACCGCATCGTCGAGGGCGAGTACCAGAAGCTCGACAAGGAGCCCAGCCCGTCGATCACCGAGATCGAGGTCATCCGCGGCAAGGTCGTCGGCGAGGTGCGCAAGCTCAACCCGCAGTCCTCCTACACCATCAAGACGCCCGTCGGCGTCGCCCGCATCCGCGGCACCATCTACACCGTCGAGTTCGCCGACAACGGCAAGGGCACCGGTACGCTCAACATCGGCTGCGTCCGCGGCTCGGTCGAAGCCACCGTCTTCGCCGCGAACAGCGGCCCCATCGCGGTCAAGCCCGGCGACCAGCTTTCCGTCCAGGCGCCCGTCCCCAAGCCCGTCGAGGCCGTGAAGCCCCCGGACGCGACCGGCACCAAGCCCGCCGACGCGACCGGCACCAAGCCCGCGGACGCCACCGGCACTCCGGAGCCGGCGCCCGCGCCCGCCCCCGCTCCGGTCATCAGCCTCGCCCCGATGAATTCGGAGCAACTGGGTAGCGTCGCCACCACGCTCGCGACGGTCAGTTCGCTGGATCAGGGCGTCGCCGCCACGGTGAAGAACATGGCCGACAACGCCCCTCCGCCCCCGCCGCCCGTCGCCCCGGTCACCACGACCAATCCCGACGGCACCACCACCACGACGACGCCGGCCGCCGAAGTCCCGCCGTCCAAGCCCCTCACGCCGCCCACCCAGCCGACCAACACCAGCACCGGCGGCGGCACCAGCTCGACCGACGCCACCCTGCAGAAGATCACCGATACCGTGCAGCGCACCGTCCAGACGGAGACCCAGACGAACCCCTCCCCGACCGGCGGCTGAGGTCGGCCACGAGGACTCGGCGACGACCCGGCTGCCCGCCGGGTCTTTCTTTTGACGGTGCCGCCTGCTTTTCTCCTCTCGCCTTGCCGGCGCCGGCGGGCATCCTCACCCCTCATGCCCATCGCGGGAAAGCTCATCACCCTGGAAGGAGGCGAAGGCGCCGGCAAATCGACGCAGCTCGCCCGCCTGGCCGAGCGCCTCGAGGCCGGCGGCTCCCGCGTCCTGCGCCTGCGCGAGCCGGGCGGCACGCCGCTGGGCGAGACGATGCGCGACGTCCTCAAGCGTCCGGGCTCCGTCATCGCGCCCGAGGCCGAGGCGCTGCTCTTCGCCGCCTGCCGCGCCCAGTTGGTCGCGGAGGTGATCGCCCCGGCGCTCGCCGCCGGCGCCGTCGTGCTCTGCGACCGCTTCATCGACTCCACCGTCGCGTACCAGTCCGGCGGGCGCGGTCTCGAGCGCGCCGCCATCGAGGCCGCCAATCGCCTGGCCTGCGGGCCGCTCCGCCCGCACCTCACCTTCCTGCTCGACCTAGACCCGACCCGCGGCCTGGGGCGCGCGTCGCTCCGCGACCATGGGCGCTCCGACCGTTTCGAAGCCCTGGGCGAGGAGTTCCACCGCCGGGTGCGCGCCTCCTACCACGCCTTGGTCCGCGAAGAGCCCGGCCGTTTCCGCGTCCTCGACGCCGACCGCTCCCCCGACCTCATTTCCGAGGAGATCTGGCATGAAGTCCAAGCCCGCTTCGCCTGAGGTCGACGACCTGCCGGCCCTCAAGGTCCTCCAGCGCGCCCGCGCCGAGGGCCGCATGCCCCACGCGGTCCTGCTGACCGGCGCCGACGGCGAGGTGCTGGCGCGCGCGGCCGAGCGCCTCGCCGCCATCCATCTCGGCGTGCCGGATCCGCTCGCGCAGGCCGATTGCCGGGTGCTGCGGCCGGCCAAGAAGTCCCGCCGCATCAACATCGAGTCCACCCAGGAGGTCGTGGCCGCGCTGCGCCTCACCTCGGTCTCCGCGCGCCGCGTCGTCCTCGTCCATGAGCCGGACCGCTTCATGTCCGAGGGCGCCAACTGCTTCCTCAAGACGCTGGAGGAGCCGCCGCCCGGCACGCTCATCGTCCTGCAGACGGCGAACTACTACCGCGTGCTCCCGACGATCCTCAGCCGCTGCCTGCGGTTCCACGTCGGCGGCGACGCCCCGTCCATCCAGGATCCCGCCTGGACCGATTGGCTCCGCGAATTCGACCGCCTGCTGGGCAAGCTGGCGGGACCGTCCCTGCCGCGCTCCGCCGAACTGTTCATCCCCGCCTACGCGCTCTGCGCGCGCTTCGAGGTGCTGCTCGAGCTGTTCACGGAGGAGGCCCTGAAGCTCGCCCCCGAGCCGCCCCCCGGCGACGACGACGAGGAGGAGGCCGAACTGGCCCACGAGGAGTCGATCCGCCGCGGGCTCCGCGCCCGCCTGCTGACGGCCATGGAGGAGCGCCTCCGGTTGGCGGGACGCCAGCATCCCGACTGCCTGCCGCAGGTCGCCGCCGCGATCGACCTCCTGGAGGAGGCGCGCGCCCGCCTCGAGCTCAACTACCAGGTCCTCGCCGGCCTCGAGCAATTCTTCCTGCGCCTGCTGCGGCTCTTCGCCCTGCGGGCGCGCGCCTGACCTTCCGCCATGTTCCGCCTCCTCGCCCGCCTCCTGCTGCTCGCCGCGCCCTTGGGCGCGGCCGACGACGCCCGCCGCCCCGAGGTCGAACGCGCCATCGCCCGGATGTCCCCGACCATCGTGCGCATCGAGGTCATCTCGGAGGACGGTTCCGAGGGGCGCATGCTCCGCCAGCACGCGGTCGGTTCCGGCGCGATCATCGACGCGCAAGGGCGCGTCATCACCAACTACCACGTCGCGGGCCGCGGCGCGACGTTCCTCTGCCGGCTCGCCGACCGCGAGGAGCTGCCGGCGACGTTGGTCGGCGCGGACGCCATGACCGACGTCGCGGTGATCCAGCTGGACCTTTCCCGCCGCCGGTCGAAGGCGCCCCTGCCGGTCGCCGAGTTCGCGGATTCCGACCGCGTGAGGGCGGGGGATACGGTGCTCTCGATGGGCTGCCCGGCCGGCCTCACCCAGTCCGTCACCCTCGGCATCATCGCCAACGACGCCATGGTCATGACGCGCTTCGTCGGCGCGATGAGCCTCGACGGCGAATCGGTCGGCGAACTGGTCCGCTGGTTCGGCCATGACGCGGTCATCTTCGGCGGCAACTCCGGCGGGCCCCTGGTGGACACGCAGGGGCGCATCGTCGGCATCAACGAGATCGGCATCGGCAGCCTCGGCGGCGCCATCCCCGCCAACACCGCCCGCGCCGTGGCGGCCGAGCTCATCGCCGGCGGCCGCGTCGTCCGCGGCTGGCTCGGCCTCGATGCGCAACCCCTGCTGCGTTCGCAGTCCGGCGAGGGCCGGCGCGGCGTGCTCGTGCGTTCGGTGCTCCGGGGGTCCCCGGCCGCGGCCGCCGGGCTCCGGCAGGGCGACGTCCTCACGGCGCTCGCGGGCCAGCCGGTCCATGCCGACTGCGACGAACTGATGCCCACCTACCACGGGCAGGTCGCGGCCCTGCGCCCCGGCCGCGAGGTCCCCGTGGAATTCGTCCGCGACGGGGCGACCCGCACGGTCGCCGTCACGCCCGACGAACGCCCGGCCAACATCGCCCGCGAGGCCGAGCTCGCCTCCTGGGGCCTCACCGCCCGCGACCAGACCCGGCTCTCCGCCCTGCGCGCCAAGCGCCCGAACCGCGACGGCGTCGTCGTGGATTCGCTCCGGCCCGGCGGTCCCGCCGCCGAGGCCAAGCCGCCCCTCCTCGAGGGCGACCTCCTCCTGTCGGTCGGCGGCCGCCCCGTCCGGGACGTCGCCGCCCTCCGCGCGGCCTCCCGCGAACTGCTCCAGGGCAAGACCGAGCCGGAGCCCGTGCTGGTCGCCTTCGCGCGCGGCGGGGCCGAACTCATCTCCGTCGTCCGCATCGGGCCCGAGGTCGACGCCGCCGTCGCGCCGCGCGCCGCCCGCCCGTGGGCCGGCTTCGCCAGCCAGGTGCTGACCGCCGAACTCGCCAAGGCCCTCGGCCTGAAGGGGAAGGCCGGCATCCGCGTCACCCAGGTGGTCGCCGGCTCCACCGCCGAGCAGGCCGGCCTCAAGGTCGGCGACCTTTGCTTCAAGCTCGACGGCAAGGTCATCCCCGCGCGCCGGCCCGAGGACGCCGAGGTCTTCGGCGCGCTGCTCCGCGACTACCCCGTCGGGGCCGAGGTCGAACTCGAGGGCCAGCGCGACGGCCAGCCGCTCAAGGTCACCCTGCGGCTCGCCGAACGGCCGGCGCCCGCCGCCGAACTGCCCGCGCTGAAGGAGACCCGCTTCGGCTTCTCGGTCCGCGAGCAGGGCTTCGACGACCGCGCGGCCCGCAAGGACGACGACGTCCCCGCCGGCCTGCTCGTCTCCAAGGTCGAGCGCTCCGGCTGGGCCGACCTGGCCGGCCTGCGCGGCGGCGACCTGCTGCTTTCGGTCAACGGCCAGCCGGTGCCCGACCTCGCCGCGCTGCGCGCCCGGCTCGCGGCCCTCGCCCGGGAAAAGCCCCGCCACGTCGTCCTCCAGGTGCGCCGCTCGATCTCGGGGGCCTACCTCGAATTCGAACCCGATTGGAACGCCCTCGAGGCGGCCAAGTGAACGTCTCGCCTTTCCCCATGATCCTCCGCTGCCTCCCCCTGCTGGCCCTCCTCCTCGGCCTCGCTCCCCTCGGCGCCGCCGACCCCAAGATCGAGGAGACCGCCCGGCGGCTCTTCAAGTCGCACGCCGACGCCATCGTGACCATCCGCGCGACGGTCGCGCTCACGATGACGGCCGGCGACGCGCCGGCGCAGTCCCGCGACCAGAGCGTCGAGGAACTCGGCACCGTCGTCGGCGCCCAGGGGCTCGTGATGATCTCCGCTTCCTCCATCGACCCCGCCACCGCCATGGATGGCCGCACCGTCAACATGCGCGGGGCCCCGGTCAAGCTGGCGGTCACCAGCGAGGTCAAGGAGGCCCGGATCATCCTGGCCGACGGCACCGAGGTCCCGGCGACCGTGGTCTTCAAGGACCGCGACCTCAACCTCGCCTTCCTCGCCCCCGAGCCGGGGGCCGAGGAGGCGAAGGACGCCAAGTTCGCGCCCATCGACACCTCCGCGGAGCAGGCGTTGGAGGTCCTGGACGAGGTGGTCATCCTTTCGCGCATGGACAAGGCGATGGGGCGGGTCGCGGCGGTCGAGTGCGATTTCGTCCGGGCCGTCGTGACCAAGCCCCGCCGGTTCCTCTCCATCCACCTCGCGTCGACCGGCCTGCCCGTCTTCGGCGTCAGCGGCAAGTTCGCCGGCTTCACTTCCGTCCGCTTCGGCAGCTCCGGCGAGGGCGAAGGCATCTCCGCCACGCCGGTCGTCCTGCCGGCCGCCGAGGTCCGCAAGGCGATCGCGGCCGCCT
>JBEBDN010000190.1:0-14465 GCA_041156945.1 Verrucomicrobiota bacterium
ACCGAGAACTGGATCCAGGCCCACAAGGGCAAGTTCCAGGCCATCTTCGCCCATAACGACGAGATGGCGATGGGTGCCCTCCTCGCCCTCGAGCGCGCTGGCCTCAAGCAGGACGTGTACGTCATTGGCGTGGATGCCATCGCGCAGGCCCTCGACGCCGTGAAGGCGGGCCGCCTGGACGCGACGGTCTTCCAGGACGCGGTCGGGCAAGGCCGCGGTGCGATCGATACGGCCATCCTGCTGGCCTCCAAGCAGCCCTTCGAGAAGGAAGTCATGATCCCCTTCCAGGTCGTGACCCGCGAGAACGTCGACACCTTCCTCAAGAAATAACTTCCCATGAAAACCCTGCTCTCCCTCATCACTTTCGGCCTGTTCGCTTCCACGGCGGCCGCCGCCGAGCCCGACACCCGTCTCTTCGAGATGCGCGTCTACTACGCCGCCGACGGCAAGCTCGACGCGCTCAACGCCCGTTTCCGCGACCACACCCTGAAGCTCTTCGCCAAGCACGGCATGACGAGCCTCGGCTACTTCGTCCCGGTGAAGAACACCGAGAACAAGCTCGTCTACTTCCTCGCCTACGCCGATCGCGCCGCCCGCGACGCGGCCTGGAAGGCCTTCCAGGCCGACCCGGATTGGAAGGCAGCCCAGAAGGCCTCCGAAGCCAACGGCAAGCTCATCACCAAGGTGGAAGCCGCCTTCCTGACCGCGACCGACTATTCCCCGCTCGCCGCCGCCAAGGCCTACGGCCAGGGCGTCTTCGAACTGCGCACCTACACGACCGAACCCGGTCGCCTCGACAACCTGAACGGCCGTTTCCGCGAGCACACCCTCAAGCTCTTCGAGAAGCACGGCATGACGAACGTCACCTACTGGAACCTCGCCGCCGACCAGAAGGGCGCCAAGTCCCCGCTCGTCGCCGGCAACACGTTGCTCTACCTGCTGGCCCACAAGTCGGAGGAGGCCGCCAAGGCGAGTTTCGACGCCTTCCGCGCCGACCCGGCTTGGGTCGCCGCGAAGGAGGCCTCGGAGAAGAAGGCCGGCGGCTCCCTGACCATCCCCCAGCCCAACGGCGTGAAGTCCGAGTTCCTCGTGCCCACGGACTACTCGCCGGTCAAGTAAACGGCCTTATAGCCCCCTGCAAGACCCCTCGATTGAGGGGTTTTTAATTGGTCAGGATTGCATGAAGCCGGGCGGGGACCAGATTGGAGCCAACCCCGCGCCCATGCCGTCCCGCCTTGCCCTTCTCCTCCTGGCCCCGCTCGCCGCGTCCGCCGCCGAGGGCGTCTCCTTCAACCGCGACGTCCAGCCGATCCTGTCGGAGTATTGCTACCACTGCCACGGCCCGGACTCGAGTACCCGCAAGTCGGGGCTGCGCCTCGACCGACCGGAGTTCGCCTTCGCGCCCGCCAAGAGCGGCGACGTCGTCATCATCAAGGGCGACCCGGACAAGTCGCCCCTCATCGCGCGCATCCTGCAGAAGGATCCCGACGAAGTCATGCCGCCGCCGGAGTCGCACAAGTCGGTGAAGCCCGCCGAACTCGCGGTGCTGCGTCGCTGGATCACGGAGGGCGCGAAGTACGAGGAGCACTGGTCCTTCATCGCCCCGGTCCGCCCCGCCCCGCCCGCGGACGCCTCCGGCTGGGCCAAGTCTCCCCTCGATGCGTTCATCGTCGCCAAGCTCGCCCAGGAGGGCCTCAAGCCGAACCCCGCGGAGGACAAGGCCCGCCTGTTCCGCCGCCTCAACCTCGACCTGACCGGCTTGCCGCCGACGCCGGAGGAGACCCAGGCTTTCCTCGCCGACCGCTCGCCCGACGCCTTCGCGCAGGCCGTCGAACGCCTGCTCAAGACCGATGAGCATGCCGAGCAGATGGCCCGCCACTGGCTCGACGCGGTGCGTTACGCCGACACTCACGGCATCCACATCGACAACGCGCGCAACATCTACCCCTACCGCGACTGGGTGCTGCGCGCGTTCAAGGCGAACCAGCCCTTCGACCAGTTCACGATCGAACAGATCGGCGGCGACCTCCTCCCGAACGCCACCCTCGAGCAGATCGTGGCCACGGGCTACTGCCGCTGCCTCCCGACCACCGGCGAGGGCGGCGCCATCGCCGAGGAGGTCATGGCGAACTACGCCAAGGACCAGGTCGAGACGCTCGGGGCGGTCTGGATGGGCCTGACCAGCGGTTGCGCGGCCTGCCACGACCACAAGTTCGACCCGATCAGCCAGAAGGAGTTCTACGCCCTGGCGGCCTTCTTCCGGAACACCCCGATGTCGGCCCTCGACGGCAACAACGCCAACCACCCGCCCTCCATGCTGGTGACCCGCCCCGAGGATACCGCCCGCCGGCTCGAGCTGGAGGCCCAGCTCGCCGTCCTGACGAAGGAGGACGCCGCCCGGAAGGCCAAGGCCGACAAGGAATTCGCCGCGTGGCGCCAGAAGGCCGCCCCGACGGATATCGTCGCCAAGCCCCTGCCCGCCGGCTGGATGTTCGACGCCGATCGCCCCACGTCGCTGAAGGCGCCGACCGGCCCGGCCCTGACCGCCAAGCTCGCCGGCACCCCGGTCGTCAACAAGCGCCAGGGGGGCTTCGTGCTCGATGGCGCCTCCGCCTACGAATACCCGACCTTGGGTGACTTCGAGTCCACGCAGGCCTGGACGGTGCAGGTGCGCCTCAAGATGACCAAGGGCGCCAACGGCGCGATCCTCGCCCGCATGGACGAGGGCGATGCCTACCGCGGCTGGGACCTCTGGATCGAGAACGGCAACCCCGCCGTGCACATCATCCAGCGCTGGCCCAACCAGGCCCTCAAGGTGCGCTCCGCCGGCGCGATCCCGCTCAACAAGGAAGTGGAGGTCATCGCCACCTACGATGGCTCGGGCAAGCCCGAGGGCATCAAGATCTTCATCGAAGGCGAACCGCAGAAGACCCTCGTCGACGCCAACAGCCTGCCCGCCCGGGCGAACATCCGCACCAAGGTGCCCTTCCGGCTCGGCACCCGCAGCGGGACCTCCGGCGCCGCGGGCATCGTCCTCGCCTCGGCGAACCTCATCCCCGCCCTCGTGGATGCCGGCGATGTCGTCACCCTCGGCAAGGTACCCGAACTGCGCGCCGCCCTGGGCAAGGACGGCGCCAAGGCGAAGCCCGAGGTCGTGGCCATGCTCCGCAGCTACTTCGACCGCCGCATCGACAAGTCCGACCAGACCATCCTGGCCAAGTTGAAGGCCACCAACTCCGAGCTCGACGCGGTCAAGGCCCGCGGGGCGATGACCCTCATCATGAAGGAGAACGCCACGCCCGCCACCGCCAAGGTGCTTAAGCGCGGCCAGTACACCGAGCCCGGTGAGGTCGTCTACGCCGATACCCCCAAGGTACTTCCGCCCCTGCAGCGCGGGGGTGAGCACGCCAACCGCCTCGATCTCGCCCGCTGGCTCGTCGATCGCCGCAATCCCCTGACGGCCCGCGTGACCATCAACCGCCTCTGGTACCAGTTCTTCGGCACGGGCCTGGCCGAGACGACCGAGAACCTCGGCATCATGGGCGACAAGCCCACCCACCCGGAGCTGCTCGACTGGCTCGCGGTGGAGTTCATGGACCGCAAATGGGACCTGCGCCACATGGTCCGCCTGATCGTGAATTCCGAGACCTACAAGCAGTCGGGGGCCTTCACCGCCGCGAAGCTCGAGAAGGACCCGCGCAACCGGCTGCTTTCCCGCGGCCCGCGCTACCGCCTCGACGCCGAGCAGGTTCGCGACACGGCCCTCGCCGCCTCCGGCCTCCTCGTCCGCAAGGTCGGCGGTCCGTCCGTCCGCCCCTACCAACCCGAGAACATCTGGAGCGACGTGGCGATGAAGGAGAGCAACACGCGCTTCTACACCGCGGACAAGGGCGAGGGGCTCTACCGCCGCTCGATGTACACGTTCCTCAAGCGCTCGGCTCCGCATCCGATGATGCTCAACTTCGACGCGACCGCCCGCGAGGTGTTCTGCACGCGGCGCGAGCGCTCCAACAGCCCGTTGCAGTCGCTCAACCTCCTCAACGACGTGCAGTTCGTGGAGGCCAGCCGCATCCTCGCCGAGCGGCTCCTCAAGGAAGCCAAGGACGACGCCTCCCGCGTCGACCGGCTGAGCTGGCTGCTGCTCTCGCGTCCGGCCACCGCGGCCGAGCACAAGGTCTTCGTCCGCTCGCTCGCCGCGTTCCGCGCCGACTACGCGGCCAACCCCGCGGAGGCCGCCAAGCTCGCCAAGGCCGGGGACAAACCGGCCGACCCCAAGCTCCCGCCCTTGGAGGTGGCCGCCTGGACGCTGGTCTGCTCCCAGATGCTCAACCGCGACGAAACCCTCAACAAATAAGCCCATGCACCCCTTCGACCCCCTCGAACACAACTTCCGCGTCAACCGCCGGCAGTTCTTCCGCCAGAACGCCATGGGCCTGGGCGGCATCGCCCTCGGTTCGCTGCTCGCCGGCGCCGCCGGCCGCGCCCTCGCCGCGGGCGCGCCCGCCCCGGGCTTGCCGGCGGGCGTCCACTTTCCCGCCAAGGCCAAGCGCTGCATCTACCTCTCGATGATCGGCGCGCCGTCGCAGTTCGAAACCTTCGACTACAAGCCGGAGCTCGTGAACCGCTTCGACCAGGACCTCCCGGCGTCGATCCGCAACGGCCAGCGCGTCACCGGCATGACCGCCGGCCAGAAGCGCTTCCCCGTGGCGCCGTCGGCCTACTCCTTCCAGCAACACGGCAAGTCGGGGGCCTGGGTCTCCGAGATCCTGCCGCACACCGCCAAGATGGTCGACGACATCGCGATCATCCGGACGATGAACACCGAGGCGATCAACCACGAGCCGGCGAACATGCTCTCCTACACGGGCAACATGGTCCCGGGCAAGGCCTCGCTCGGCTCCTGGCTTTCCTACGGCCTCGGCAGCGCCAACGAAGACCTGCCGACGTTCGTCGTGCTGCACGCCCGCCACTCCAACCCCGGTTCCAACGTCCAAGCGATCTCGGCCCGCCTCTGGGCGTCCGGCTTCCTGCCGACGCAGCACGCGGGCGTGACGTTCCGTTCGGCGGGCGATCCCGTGCTCTACCTGCGCGACCCCGACGGCGTGAGCCGCGCCACGCGCCGCAAGATGCTCGATGGCCTCGCCGAGCTCAACGAGATGACCTACCAGGCCGCCGGCGACCCCGAGACCTCCGCGCGCCTCAAGCAGTACGAGATGGCGTTCCGCATGCAGGCCTCGGTACCCGAGCTGGCCGACCTCTCCAAGGAGTCCAACGCGACGTTCGACCTGTACGGCCCGGATTCCCGCGACCGCGGCACGTTCGCCAACAGCTGCCTCACGGCGCGCCGCCTGGTCGAGCGCGGCGTCCGCTTCGTGCAGATCTTCCACCGTGGCTGGGACCAGCACGGCAACCTGCCGAACGACATCAAGGCGCAGTGCAAGGACATCGACCGCGCCGCCTGGGCCCTGATCCAGGACCTGAAGCAGCGCGGCATGCTCGACGACACCCTGGTCGTCTGGGGCGGCGAGTTCGGCCGCACGGTCTACTCGCAGGGCAGCCTCACCAAGACCAACTACGGGCGCGACCACCACCCGCGCAATTTCTGCGTCTGGGCCGCCGGCGCCGGCGTCAAGGGCGGCACCGTCTACGGCGAGACCGATGAATTCTCGTACAACGTCGTCAAGGACCCGGTCCACGTGCGCGACCTGCATGCAACGATCCTCAATCGCTTCGGCCTCGACCACGACAAGCTGCTCTTCAAGTACCAGGGCCTCGACCAGAAGCTCATCGGCGTCGTCCCGGCCAAGGTGGTCAAGGGGATCTTGAGTTAGCGGTTTGAGGTTGGCGGTTAGGGGTTGCTGAACTCACCACGCATCACCCTCGTCTCCGCCATCGACCCTGCACTCGATCCAGCACTCCCTCCTACCCCCCTTGCCTTCCGCCGCCTCCATCCTGCTTCGTTGGCTCACGCTCCTCGCCGGCGTGTGCTTCGTGGTCGGAGCCGCGGGGGCTGGCTTCCTCCATGCGCTCGCGTGGGTAGGACGCACCTTTGAGGCACACCTCTGGCTGGTCTGGACCTTGCCGTTCCTGGGGCTTGCCATGACTTGGATCTATGCCCGCCTAACCCCGGGTAGCGCGGGTGGCGTTCGTACCCTCCTCGGCCAAATCCGCCAACCCGGCGACCCGTTGCCCCTGGCGATGGCCCCGGCGATCGTCGGCACCACCTTGCTCTCCCACCTCGGCGGCGCCTCCGTCGGCCGGGAAGGCACCGCCCTGCAGATGGGAGGGGGTCTGGCTGACCTCCTGGGGCGCTTCGGGCAGGTCATCGGGGAGGAACGTCGCACCTTGCTGCTTTGCGGCGTCAGCGCCGGCTTTGGGGCCGTCTTCGGCACCCCCTTCGCCGCCGCCGTCTTCGCCCTTGAATTCGTGCGGCTGAGCACCGGCTGGTGGTACCGGCTCCCGCTCGCCCTGATTTGCGCCCTCGGGGCCGACCAGGTCGGCCGACATTGCTTCGGCGTCGTACACGGCGATTACCGGCTCATCCTGCCGCCGACCTGGGAAGTCGCGGGGTTCGTTTGGGCGGCGGTGCTCGGGATCGTCTGCGGGCTCGTGGCCAGGTTCTACCTGCGGTGGGTCACGCACAACCCGGACTGGAAGCCGCAGGGTCTCTTGGGCACGCCCTACCGGGCAATCTTCGCGTTCGGGGTCCTTTACGCTGGTCTCATCTGGTGCGGCGGGCTCGAGGACTTCACCGGCCTGAGCCTCGGCCTCGTCGAAAGTGCCGCCCAGCACCCCATGCATCCCTTGGTGCCGTGCGTGAAGCTCATCCTCACCGCCCTCTGCGTCGGCGCCGGTTTCCGCGGCGGGGAAGTCACCCCGCTCTTCGTCATCGGAGCCACCCTCGGGAGCGCCTTGGCCGACTACACCTCCCTGCCCGTCTCGGTCGCCGCCGCCCTTGGATTCGTCGGCGTCTTCGCGGGGGCCGGGGCCGTCCCCCTGGCCTGCACCGTCATGGCCTGCGAGGTCTTCGACCCCGCCCTCACGCCCTTCGCGGCGCTCGCCTGCGGCGCCAGCTGGCTGGTGGCGGGGCGTCGAGGGCTGTATTCCGAATAATCGGCACCAACGCCGCGGGAGGTCCCGCAAACCATCCGTAACTTTCCTTCGCCCAATCCAATCCATGAGCTCGAAATTCGCCTCGCTCTTCTTCCTGCTGACGGCCCTCGCCGCTCTGGCCGCGCGGGAACCAGCCAAACCCAACATCGTCTTCATCCTTTTCGATGACCTCGGCTATGGTCAACCGCCATGCTATAACCCCAAGTCCGCCCTGCGCACGCCCAACTTCGATCGGCTGGCCAAGGAGGGGATGCGGTTCACGGATGCCCACGCCGCCGCCGCGGTCTGCACCCCCACCCGATACGGGGTGCTCACTGGTCGCTACCCCGCGCGGATCGGTCAATTCGGAGTGCTGACGACCTTCTCGAAGCCCATCATCCCCGCGCACCGCCCTACCGTGGCTTCACTCCTCAAGGCGCAGGGCTATGCCACCGCCTGCATCGGCAAATGGCACCTTGGCCTGAATTGGGTGGACGGCAAACCGGGCAACGAGAAGGAGGTGCCCCTCGGAGCAAGGTTGACGGGTGGGCCGAACGCCCTCGGTTTCGACTACTTCCATGGCTTCACCCACGCGCGCAACATCGGGACCATCATCGAGCAGGACCGGGTAAGCGCGCACGTCGCGCCAGCCGCGAACCAGCCGCTGATGGCCCAGAAGGCCGTGGAATGGCTCGATCGACGCAAACCGGGCGAGCCTTTCTTCCTCTACTTCCCCCTCGGCATCCCGCACGAGCCGATCGCGCCGACGGCGGAATTCGCGGGCCGGAGCGGCGCCGCCGACCTGGTGAAGAAGGATCCGGCCTACGGCGACTGGCTGTTCGAAGGCGACGCGTTGCTGGGCCGGATCCTGGAGGCGCTGGAACGCAACCACCTCGCCGAGAACACGCTCGTCATCGTGACGAGCGACAACGGCGCCGAACATCGCGCCTATGCGCCGCTGCGCGACTCCAAGCGCAGCATCTACGAGGGAGGCCACCGGGTGCCGTACGTGGTGCGCTGGCCCGGCAAGGTGCTGCCCGGAAGCACGAACGACCACACGATCTGCCTCAATGACCTCATGGCCACGGCGGCCGAGGTCGCCGGCGCGCCGTTACCGGCCTCCGCCGGCGAGGACAGCGTGAGCCTGGTCCCCGAACTGACGGGGACCTCGCCCGGACCGGTCCGCGAGGCGACCGTCCATCAGTCCGCCGCCGGTGACCTCGCCCTGCGGCAAGGGCCGTGGAAACTGATCTTCCATAAGAACGGACGCCGGGAACTCTTCAACCTGCAGGCCGACCTAGGCGAAACTACGGATATCCTCGCCGCCAACCCCGAGGTGGCGCGGAAGCTGGCGACGTTGATGCAGGGATACCTCGACGCCGGACGGAGCACGCCGGGAGCGGCGCAACGGAATGACTTCGACCTCGCGCTCCCGGCCGGCGCTAGCCAAGGCAAACCGCGGAAGCCCGCGACCGGGTCCGCGGACGCCAAATGACGGGGGGACACCCCGTCCTCAGACCGTGAAGTCGAAGACCATCACGCGAGCGAGGTTCGGGACGACGACCAGCTTGACGCGTTCATGCTCGGGGTGCGGGAGGTATTCGTCGCGGCTCTTGGGCGAGTCGAAGGTCATGACGAAGCCGTGCGTGAAGCCGTCGTTCAGGCCTTCGTCGCTCTGGTAGACGCCATGCTGCATCGACAGAAGGCCCGGGATCTTGCCGACCATGCCGCGCATCTCGGCGAAGCAACGGTCGATGGTCGCCGGAGTGACCTCGGGTTTGAAGACGAAGGTGCCGTAGTGGTAGACCATGAGAGAGGTGGGGTTGGAGGTTGGGGCTTGGCGGTTAGAGGGAAGCGATTATCCGCGGCGGACAGGCTATAGGTAGATCATCGATGCGGCGCTCGATTCCGCACTCGGCTCACTTCTGGGAAACCCAGGTGAGGGCGTTGACGAGGATCTTGCGGAAGGCCTCGTGGTCGTGGGAGTGCTCGTCGTGGCCGAGCGCGATGCAGACGATGCGGGCCTTGGGGTGCTGGACGACCCAGACGGAAGGGAGGATGGTCGACTGGCCTTCCTTGGGGTTCTGGCGCGGGATGGTGCCGAGGACCTCGGCGCCTTCCGGGCGGGTGAGCTCGACGTTGTAGCTCTCGTCGCGGATCTTGAAGGTGGCGGGCACGCCGGCCATGACCGGGTGCGCGGGCTTGGTCACGGTGAACGGGAACTCGCTGTGGCCGTGGCCACGGGCCCCGCCGCAGACGAACTCCTCGTTGTACTTGGTCTCGAGCGGCCAGTTGTACCACGTGGCGGCATGCAGGAGGACGACGCCCTTCCCCGCCCCGACGAATTCGCGGATGGCCTTCTGGAACTCCGGCGTGCCGAACTGACCGTGGTTGCCGCTGAACAGGAAGAGGTCGGCCTGCGGGAGGAGCGCCAACGTCTCCTTGATGTTCGGCGTCGAAGCGACGTCGTAGCCGGCGGCCTTGGCGGTCTGCCCGTCGGTGCCGAGGAAGAACTTCGGGAAGTTATGCGAGCTACCGGCCCCGGCCACGAGGACACGTAGTTGGCCCGGCTTGCGGGCGCCGAACTTCTGGCCGGTCGGAGCGGTGGTGCGGGGGTTGTCGGCCGGCAGGTCGCCATCCTTGATGGTCGGACCCTTCGCCTTGGCCTTACCGGGAGGCGGAGGCGTAGGCTGGGTGCCCTTGGGCGGGTTCGGGGCGCCGCCGATCTCGGCGGTAATGGCCACCGTGGTCGGAGCGACGGTGTTGCCCGGGCTCGTCAGGACGACCTTCTCGATCACCTCCGGACCATCGACCGCGACGACCAGGGTGCGGACGTGGTGGCTCTTCACCAGACCGGCGGCGATCTTGGAACCGGGGACCTCCGGATCGTCCGGGTAGTAGTCGGCGAAATCGCGGCCGGCGAAGTGCGTCACGACCTGCTTGCGGCCACCGACGAACCGGATTTCCACGGTCTGGGCAGGAAGGCCCTGGATGCCGGCCCAGCCGCCGACGGCGCCGAGGAAGTGCAGGCGGGTGGCGGCGACCCCCACGGGGATCTCGACGCTCTGCGGGAAGGACTGCGAATAGGCCCGACCGGCGCCGCCCTTGAGGACGATGACGTTCTTGCCGTCCTTGGCCTTGGCCGGATCGAGGATGATGTAGGGCACACCGTTGGCGGTGACCTGGCCGAACTTCACGAACGGCAGCGTATCGCCCTTGGTCTCGCGGTTGGCGTAGAGGCCCCAGCGGGTGTCGGCGGTCATGGCGGCCGAGAGGTCGAGGAGCTGGAAGCTACCCACGGTCACGCCGTTGACGGGCACGGCCACGCTGCGGAGGTAGGTGATGATGTTGCGGAGTCCTTCGGCGCCGAGGGCCTCGAAGCCTTCGGGCATGAGCGAGGTCTCGACGCGCGTGCGCGCGGCGATGTCGGCCACCTTGACCTCGATGGTCACGCCACCGGCCATCTTCAGCTTCAGGGCGACGGCGTTCTCGCTGCCGATCAAGGCCTGGTGCTGGGTGCCGTCCTTGAGCTTGATGTTCCAAGTCCGGTGCTCGTCGTCGACCATGCGGTTGGGGTCGACGATGTGCACGAGGAGTTCGGACGCGGGATGAGCTCCGATACCCTGGAGGTTGGGGCCGACGTCATAACCGACGTTGCCGACCTGGTGGCAGGTCTGGCAGGCGGCGACGAAGAGTTCCTTACCCTTGGCGGCATCGCCGGGCTTTTCGACCTCGGCGCGGAGCTTGTTGATGATGTCGTCCTTGGCCGGGCTGGAACCGACGTTGAGCTTGGCCAGCACCTCGGCGGCGCGCTTGGCGACGGCGGCGTCGGGGTGGCGGGTGAGCTGGGAGGTCTGGAGCGGCCCAAGCTGCATCGGGGAGACGTGCTTGGCCTCGAGCTCGGCCAGGATCAGCTGGGCCCATTCGGCGCGGCTGATGAGGGCGCCGAAGAGGGACTGCCGCAGCAGGCCGGTGGACTTGCCGAGGGCTCCCGCAAGCAGCGGGCCGGCCTGCACGTCGCCGGCGGCGACCACGGAGGCGACGATCGCGAGGCTGACGGATTCGGGCGTGGACTTGTCGGCCAGCGCGGCGACGACCGCGGCGCGGAAGGACGGACGGAGGTCGCGCAACGCGGTCAGGGTCCGGCCGGCCTGCAGGCGCACGGCCGGGGCGGCGGCGGCATCGGCGAGCACGGGGACGAGGCGCTCACCGATCGGGAGCAGTTCATTGCCGAGGGCGGCCACCTGGTTCCACTGCACGGCGAGGCTGGCGGCACCGGCGGCCAGTTCGAGGTCCGGGGAGGCGAGCAGGGACTTCAGCGCCTGGGTGTCGGCGACGGCGGCGGTGCGGCGTTCGGTGAACTCCCGGAGGACGACCTTGGCGACGGCGACGTTGGCGCCCTTGGAGGCGGCCGCGAGGACGCGGGCAACGCCTTCGGGCTGGTTGGCGGTCGCCAC
Organism: Verrucomicrobiota bacterium; assembly: GCA_041156945.1. Lineage (GTDB taxonomy): Bacteria > Verrucomicrobiota > Verrucomicrobiia > Opitutales > UBA953 > UBA953. The sequence continues at coordinate 11,550 of JBEBDN010000190.1, forward strand.
GGCGGCCGCGAGCGAGCGGGCGAACTCCACGACCTCCTTGGAGGAGGCCGAACCGGCGAGCAGACCTTCGAGCGTCGGGACCGGGTTGGACGAAGCGGCGGCGGTGGCGGCGGCTTTGGACCATTCATCGGTGAACTGGGACTGCGCCGAGAGGAGCAGCAAACCGGCGTCGGCGGTCAACGGGGCGGAGCCCATCGCGCGGAGCGCGGCCAGACGGACGCGGCCATCGGCGTCAGCGAGCGCGGCCCGGAAGGCGGCTGTCGGGAGCGCGAGCTTGCCGGACTCGGCGGCGAGGAAGGCGTTCTTGCGCAGGGCGGCTTCCGGCGCGGCGGCGGCGGTGGCGAGCGTCGCGGGAGCGAGCTTGCCGAGACGCAGGAGCGCCCAGAGGGCCTGGATGCGGGCTTCGACGGCTGCGCCGGAGGTGAGCAAGGCGGAAAGCGGGGCGACGGCCGCGGCCTGCGTGGCGTCGTCGCGGTCGAGGAGGACGCGGATCGCGTTGAAGCGCACGACCTTGCTGGGGTGCGTGAACGCGGCGACGAGGCCGGCGGCATCGGCCTTGGCCAAGTCGGGGTGCGCCTGCGCCGCGGCGGCTTCATGCTGGATGCGGTAGATGCGGCCGAAGTAGTGCTCGCGGTCGGGGCGGACCGAGGCGCCGGACTTGGAGTGCTGCGGCCCGCGGGTGTCGTTGTGGGCGACGACGGGCGTGTAGAAGTCGAGGATGTACATCGCGCCATCGGGGCCGAAGGAGATGTCGATCGGGCAGAACCAGTGGTCGGCCGAACGGAGCCACTCCTTGTTCTCGAGCAGGAGTTCGCCGCGGTAGAAGGCGCCATCGAGCACGAGCTTCTCGTGGTGCACGATGTCGAGGATGGGCTCGGACATCCACACGGTGCCGTGATATTCCTTGGGCCAGGCGCCCCCTTCGTAGACGGCGGCGGCGCAACCGGCCGAGTAATGGCCGACCTGGTCGATCTGCATCAGGGGGGCGCGGTCGGGCATGTCGGCGCGGGCGACCGGGCGACCGCGGTTGACGGAGTTGAAGGCCTTGGCGGGCGTGCCCGGAGCCTTGGCGAGGATCTGCTCGGGAAGGACCACGTGCTGGATGGGGTTACCATTGGTGGCCTTGCCGTGGTAGAGCTCCATGTCGCTCGTGACCTCATTGCCGAAGCTGTTGCCGCCGAGCGAGGCGACCTGCTCGATCGCGGAGCCATCGGGCTTGAAGCGGAAGGTGCCCGGAGAGAGGCGGGCCATCGGCTCGCCGGTCTTGGCGTGGGTGGCGGTGCCGCCGCCGCCGTTGGAGGCGTAGATCCAGCCGTCGGGGGCGACGATGAAGTGGTTGGCGACGAAGTGGGTGTCGCCCGGGGTGAAGCCGCCATAGAGGAGGACTTCCTGGTCGGCCTTGCCGTCGCCGTTGGTGTCGCGGAGCCAGAAAATCCCCTTCTGCGCGACGACGATTACGCCGTCCTTCCAGATGCAGAAACCAGTGATCAGCTCGAGGCCTTCGTGGAAGACCTGCTTCTGGTCGAGGTTGCCGTCGCCCTTAGAGCTGACGAGGACCGAGATCTTGTCCTGGGCGGGGCGGTCGTAGAGACCGGGCACCAGCACGCCGCCTTCCTTCCACGGTTCGGCGTTCAGGGTGCGGCGCCCGTTCGGGTACTCCGGGGTTTCCGCGACCCAGAGGCGGCCACGTTCGTCCCACTGGACGGCGATGGGCTTGTTGACGAGAGGTTCGGCCACGATGGAGGCGGCCTTGAAGCCGGGCTGCAGGCGGAACTGCGCGACGGCGTCGGCGGGACGGCGCGGGCCGCCGACGGGGTAACGGAGGTCGGCGAGGTCCGCGGGCGTGCAGAGCTCGTCGAAGTCGGCGCGCTTGGCGACCCAAGCGACGCCTCGCTTGAGGAAGGCGTGGATGCTCGCATGGCGAAGCGTCGCCGGGTCGCCCTGCAGGAGGACGACGGCGCGGTGCGTCGGCGCCTCGAGGACCCAGGACTGCGGCTGGATGTCGTAGACGGAGGCGCGACCCGCCTCGGCCTTGCGGCGGGCATTGGTGACCTTGGAGGTGAAGGAGGCGGATAGGACGTAGTTCTTCTCGTTCAGGGCGAGGTCGAAGACGGTGTCATCCTCGACGTCGAAGGTCGACATGCCCTTGACGAGCGGGTGCGCGTCGGAGCGGATGTTGAGCATGGTCGTCGCGCGGAACCTCTGGCTCTCGGGCGTCCAACCGCCGCCGAGGTTCTCGCGGCTCCAGTCGGTCGCGCCACCGGCGATGGCGCCGTGCACGACGACGAGGCCGCGGCCTGACTTGGCGAAGTCGATGAGGGCCTTCTGCGCGGCCGAGTCATAGGCGACGAACTTCGACTGGTAAAGGAGGGCGACGTCGGCCGACGCGAGGTCGGCGGCCGCCGGGGCGGCGGCACGCTTCACCTGCGCCCCACCCTGACCGAGGCCGGCGGCGAGGTCGGCGCCGACGGCGTCCTGGTCGCTGACGACGAGGACGCGCAACGGGGCGGCGGCGAGGGTCGCGCCGGCGAGGACGAGGGCCAGACGCAGGAGGTGGCTGAGGCGGGGTAGCATGGGTTCATCAAAGCCCCTCCTCCGGTCCCTACAAGTTTTAGCGATACATCCGCCCGCACCCCCCTACACCTAAACGCACATCGGGGGCTAGTCCGCGCCCCCGGAACCGGCCCGGAAATGCGAGGGCGCGAAACCCGTGCTTTTCTTGAAAGCCGAGGAGAAACTGTTGCCATTGGCGAAACCGACCTGCTGGGCGATGGCCGCGAGCTTGACGTCCGTCTCGCTGATCAGGCGGACCGCCTGCTGGATGCGCAGGTGGGTCAGGTGATTCATGGGGGTCCGGCCGATTTCCTTGAGGCAGAGCCGCCGGAGGTGCTCAAAACTAAGCCCGGATTCGCGGGC
>JBEBDN010000191.1:0-3463 GCA_041156945.1 Verrucomicrobiota bacterium
TGAAGGCGGGCGTCGGGACGGTCGGGGTGAGCAGCACGTCGACGCCGGCGAGGGCGGCGAGGTATTCGGCGCGGATCTTGGCGCGGGCGCGGAGGGCGCGGACGTAATAGGCGTCGGCGTAGCCGGCGCTGAGCACGAACGTGCCGAGCAGGATGCGGCGCTTCACCTCGGGGCCGAAACCTTCGGAGCGGCTCGCCGTCATCATCTCGACCGGCGTGCCGGCGACCGCGGAGCGATGGCCGTAGCGGACGCCATCGTAGCGGCCGAGGTTCGAGGAAGCCTCGGCGGTCGCGACGACGTAATAGGTCGGGACGGCGAGGTCGGCGGAGGGCAGTTCGACGTCGGAGATCGCGCAGCCCTGGGCGCGGTAGAACTCGACGGCGGCGTTCACCGCGGCGGCGACCTCGGGGGCGACGCCCTTGCCGAGGAAGCCCTTCGGGATGCCGATGCGGAGCTTCTTGGCGTCGCCGGCCGGCGTGAGCGCGCGGTCGGACGGGCCGAAGCAGGTCATGTCACGCGCGTCGGCGGAGGCCAGGGCGTTGAGGAGCAGCTCGCAGTCCTCGACGCTGCGGGCCATCGGACCAATCTGGTCGAGCGACGAGGCAAAGGCCACGAGGCCGAAGCGGGAAATCAGGCCGTAGGTGGGCTTGAGGCCGACGACCCCGCAGTGCGAGGCGGGCTGGCGGATCGAGCCGCCGGTATCGGAACCGAGCGAAAGGGGGACCAGGCCGGCCGCGAGGGCCGCGGCGCTGCCGCCGGAAGAGCCGCCCGGGATGCGGGCGAGGTCCCAAGGGTTCAACGTCTTGCGGAACGCGGAGTTCTCCGTGGAGGAGCCCATCGCGAACTCGTCCATGTTCAGGCGACCATAGAGGATCGCGCCGGCGGCGCGGAGGCGCTCGGCGACGTGGGAGTCGTAAGGCGAGACCAACGGCGCGAGCATCTTGCTCGAGCAGGTCAGCGGCTGATCCTTGACCGCGATGTTGTCCTTGATCGCGACCGGGATGCCTTCGAGCGGACCCCTGCCCTGCCCGGCCTTGCGGCGGGCGTCGGAGGCGTCGGCCTGCGCCAGCACGTCGGCCTGGTCGAGGTGCGTGAAGGCGCCCACCTGGTCGTTCACCGCCCGGTAGCGGGCGAGGAGCGCCTCGCAGAGGGCGCGGGACGTGAGCGCGCCGGCCGCGAGGCGGCGGCCGAGCTCGGCGGCGGAAAGCGTGTGGAGCGCGTCGGCCATGGCTTAGGCTTCGTCGTCCACGACGCGCGGGACGGAGATCTGCCCGTCGCGCGAGGCGGGGGCGATGCGGGTGACGGCTTCGGCGCCGAGGACGGGGCCCGGCTCGTCGGCGCGGAGGGCGGCTTCGTCGACGACGCGGGCGTCGTCGATCGTCGCGGGCAGGTCGGCCTTCGCCAGCGCCTGGAAGTGGCCCAGGATCTGGTTGAGCTGCGAAGAATAGAGCGCCTTCTCCTCGGCCGTGAGGCTGAGGCGGGCGAGCTTCGCGAGGTGGTCGATGTCGAAACCTTCGGCCATGGGGATCAGCGGCGGACGGTCCAGCCGGCGCCCTTCTCGAGCGCGGCGATGACGACGCCGAGGGCTTGGTTGGTCTCCTCGTCGGTGAGGGTGCGGGCCGCGTGGCGCCAGCGAATCTCGAAGGCGAGGCTGCGGTGGCCTTCTGGCAGGCCCGGGCCGGTGAAGACGTCGAAACAGTTGACCGACTCCAGCGCGAACTCCTTGCCGGCGGCCTTGGACGCGCCCTGGCGGACGCGGCTTTCGACCTCGGCGGCGGCGACGCCGACCGGGACGACGACCGCGACGTCCTTGGTGACGGGCGGGAAGGACGAGAAGGCCTCGAAGCGCGGAACCTTGCGGGCTTCGGCGAAGGCCGCGCGCGGGAAGCAGACTTCGCCGGCGATGACGGAGCTCTTCAGGCCGAGCGAACGCGTCCAGCGGAGGTCGAGCACGCCGCAGGCGCCTTCCGCGGCGCGGCCGCGGTCGACGAGGGCGGCGGCGTGGTCGGCCTGCCAGAGGCCGCCGTTGGCGGCGGCGAACGAAAGGCGGACGGCGGCGACGCCGGCGAGGGCGGCGGCGTCCTGCAGGAGGCGCTTCGCGCGGAGGGCGTCGAACGGCTCGCGGGACTTCCACGAGCGCGTCACCGGGTCGGCGACGATCGCGAAGGCGACCGCGAGGAACTCGCGCACCGTGCCGTCGGCCTGCGGACGGAAGACCGTGCCGACCTCGAAGAGGCCGCGCGGGTCGGCGTGGACCGAGAGGTTGAGCGCGAGCGCGCCGGCGAGCCCCGGGACGAGCGAAGCGCGGAGGTGCGTCTGCTCGGCGGTCAGCGGGTTGTCCATCGCGACGAGGGCAGCCTTGTCGGCGCCGAGCGTACGCTCCAGCTCCGCGGCGTCGCGGAGCGAGTAGTGGCAGCACTCCGTGAAGCCGGCGCCGACGAGGCGGGCGGAGACTTCGCGGGTGAAGACGGACGTCGGCGCGTCCTCTTCGCCCGGGAGCGGGGCGATCGGCCGGCCGGCGGGCACCTTGTCGGTGCCGTGGATGCGGATGAACTCCTCGACGAGGTCGATCGGACGCGTCACGTCGGAACGGAACGAAGGCACCAGCACCGAGAAACCGGCGGCGGAAGGCTTGACCGTGAAGCCGAGGCGGGCGAAGGCCGCGGAGACGTCGGCGTCGGCGACGGGCGTCCCGAGTTTCGCGGCGACGTAGCCGGCGGGGAGCTCGATGGTGACGTCGGCGCGCGGCGGCTGGCCGACGGCGACCGCGGGGCCGACGACCTGGGCGCCGGCGAGTTCGACGAGGAGGTCGGTGGCGAGGCGCGAGGCGAGCTCGACGCCGGCCGGATCCACGTCGCGGGCGAAGCGGTGGGAGGAATCGGTCGACACGCCGAGGCGGCGGGCGACGCGGCGGATTTCGCCGGGGCGGAACCAGGCGGACTCCAGCAGCACGTCGGTCGTGGCGGCGGTCACGCCGGAGTCGGCGCCACCCATCACGCCGGCGACGACGAGGGGACGCTGGGCGTCGGCGATGACGCAGACACCGGGCTCGAGCTTCACCTTCTTGCCGTCGAGTAAGACGATCTCTTCGCCTTCGCGGGCCGGGCGGGCCTCGATGCCTTCGGAGACCTTCTTGGCGTCGAACGCATGGAGCGGCTGGCCGAGTTCGAGCAGTACCCAGTTCGTGATGTCGACGACGTTGTTGATCGGACGGAGGCCGGCGGCCTCGAGGTCGCGGCGGAGCCATTCCGGGCTCGGGCCGACCTTCACGTCCTTCAGCGTGCGGAGCGTGTAGTAGGGGCAGAACTCGGAGGACGAGCGGACGAACTTCACCGCGTCGGTGGCGGCAGGCGCGGCGGCGAGGCCGGCGGCCGTCTTGACCGTGAGCGGCTTGAGCGCGAGGCCCAGCGCGGCGGCGAGGTCGCGGGCGACGCCGCGGATACCCAGGCAATCGCCGCGGTTG
>JBEBDN010000192.1:0-7802 GCA_041156945.1 Verrucomicrobiota bacterium
TGGGGCTTGCCGAACCAGATCAGGCGGGCGCCGAGCGTCTCCAGTTCGCGCGCCACGGCGCCGGCCGACGGGCGAACGCCCGCCGGGGTCAGCATCTCGAGGTCGGGGTTCGCGACCAGCACGGGCACGCCGCGGCGGGCGGCGCCCGCGAGCTCGGCGACCTGTTCGGTCCAGGGGCGGTCGGGTTCCACGCTGGCGGTCAGGATGATCGCTTCGCAGTCATCGGGTCCGACCAACCGCAGGCCGAGGGCGCCGAAGCCGTAATCATCGCCGGGCTTGCCGGAGAGGTGCACCCGGGCGCCGGCCTTGAAGGCGCGGCCGAGCCGGCCTTCGCGGATCGCGGCCTGGGCCGCATCGCCGGACGTGACGACGGCGTCGAGGTGCTTGGCGCCGAAGCCGAACTTCGCGAGCCGGGCGCGGTTATCCGCGCCGCTCTTGGCTGAATTGGAAAGCACCACGACCTTGCCGCCTTCCTCGCGGAAGCGGCGCAGCGCCTCGGCCGCGCCTGGATAGGCTTTCTGGCCGTCGTGCAGGGTGCCGAACTGGTCGACGAGCAGGACGTTGTGGGACTTGGCCAGCGCGCACAGGCCGGGATGCGCCCGCAGCGAGCCGACGTGCCCGCCCACGGTCCGGCCGAGCGCCTGCCAGGCGAGGCGCGCCACGCCGGCGGCGGCTTCCTCGCTCGCGGCCTCGCTCAACGGCAGGCCGAGCGCCTGGGCGCGCAGTTTCATCCACGCGGGGTTGCGGGCGCCGCCGCCCGCGTGCCTTACCGCGCGCAAGGCGGGTCCGCCAAGTTCCCGCAACCGGGCGTAGCCGAGGCGTTCGACCGCGGCGAAGCCTTCGAGGATTCCTTGCAGGAAACGCGCGTCTTCCGGTGGGCGCGGGGTCAGCCGCGGAGCGAGGGTCGCGTCGGCGATCGGAAAACGCTCGCCGGTCGCGGGCAACGGGTAGTAGTCCAGCCCGGTCGGAATCTCCGGGGTGACCTGGGCGGTGAGCGCGGTGAGTTGCTCCGGCGGCCAGAAGTTGGCCAGCGTGCGACCGCCGCAGTTGGAGGCCCCGCCCGCCAGCCAGCGATCGCCGAGCCGATGGCTGTAGATGCCGTATTCCGGGGCGAAGATCGGCCGGTCGCTGAGCAGCTTGATCACGAGCGTCGAGCCGAGGGCGGTGGCCCCTTCGCCGATTTCCTGGGCGCCGCTGGCGAGGAAGGTCGCGCACCCGTCGGTCGTGCCGGCCGCGAGCGGGATGCCGACCGGGAGGCCGAGCGCATTGGCCGGCGCCGAGGCCAGGGTGCCGATGGGGGTGCCGACGGGCACCACCGTGGGAAGCCAGGCCGGGTCGAGTCCGAATTCCTTCAACCACGCGGGCCAGACTCGCGCCACCGGGTCGTAGCCCGTCTTCAGGGCGTTGTTCTCGTCGGTGACGTAATCCGTCGCCCCGAGCTGCCGGTTCAACCAATCGGCTTGATGGATGATGCGATGCAGGCCGGGTAGGTCGACCCAGTCCAGCGCGCGCGCCGCCGGCGAGGTCGCCCCATGCGCCGCGCTCTCCCGCGGGGCCAGCGAGCGGATGCGGGCCGCGCGGTCGCCCGTGTCGGCATCGTCGTAAAGGCGGGCGGCCGCCAGCGGCTGGTTGCCGGCGTCCACCGGGACGATCGTGCCCGAGGTCCCGTCGACGGCGAGGGCTCGGGCTCGGGAGAGGTCGACCTGCTGGCCGAGTTCGCGCAATGCCAGCTTCACGCCGACCCACCAGTCATCGGGGTGTTGCTCGCGGCGAGCGCCCAGCGCCAAGGTCGGCGGTAGCTTCGCCGTGCCGAGGCCGAGGACCTTCCCGTTCACGTCGACCGCCGCGGCGCGCACGCCGCTGGTCCCGAGGTCGATGCCGATGACGAAGCCACGCATGCGGGTTTATTGAGGGGGCAGGGGGACGGGGGCAAGGACCGAGGGAGGTGTCGGCGGTAAGCGGCTGGCGGTTGGAAAAGTAAGCAGGCGAAAGGGGTGCCGCCGACGGCGCGTTTTTCTTCCCAACCCCCAACCGCTCTTTACTTGGGGTTCAGCTCATCCCAACTCTGCAGACCGCAGGTCTTCAGGTGCGGTTCGGCGGCGGCCTTCCAGGCGGGCGTCCCGGCGGCCTGCAGCACGAACCAGATCGGGCGCTTTTGGTCGGGGTCGGCGATGCTCCCGGGTTTGTTGCTCCAGAGTCCGAAGCGCAAGCCGCCCTCCTTGGCGTGGTCGACTTGCCGGTGGTACAGGAAGGCGTCGACCGTGCCGCCGAGCCGGGTGACTTTTTCCCAGGCGTAGGCATAGGCGGCGGCCTGCTCCGCGGGCGCGTCGGGGCGCTTGGTCAGGTCGAATCCTTGTTCGGTGAAGCTGAGGCGGCGAGGTTGGCCGGCGAAGAGCAGTTCGGGCGTGGCCAGTTTCCGCGTCAGCACCTCGAGGTTCTTGAAGGTCACTTTCTTCGTTTCGTCGTCGAACGTCACCTTGTCGAGCCAGGTGCGCGGGTCGCGGAGATTCCAAGGGTAGGGATGGAAGGCCAGGTTCCAGTCGAAGTCGCCGCGCTCCCGGGCGCGCTTCGCGAAGAGTTCGAGCAAAGTGCGCCCCGGGCAGGCCATCAGCGGGTTGGGATGGTTCTTGGACGTCCAGTGGTGTTCCAGCGAGAGGTAGACCCGGGCGCACGCCGAATGGCGCCGCAATGATCCCCAGGCGAGCCGGACCTGGTCCTCGTACTGCCGGGCGACCTCTTCGGCGCTCGCCGGCCCCATCTGGTGCCATTCATGGTGCGAGTTCACTTCGTTGCTGACGACCCACCCCCAGACCCGGCCATGGGGTGCGTCCGCCGCCGACCACCGCCGGGCGATGAAGTCGGTGAGGGCCTTGTAGCAGGCGCGCCCTTCGGGGGTCACCGTATCGGCGGCCATCGTCGTACCCTTGACCGGGTCGGCCTTGGGGTGGACGGTCAGGGCGCGGATGCGTTCGTCGGGCGAGCGGTACGTGATCACGATGAGCGTGACCAATACTCCGCGGTCGCTCAAAGGCTTGATCTGGCGGTCCATCGCTTCCGCGTACTTCTGGTTGATCGCGAACGTGAAGCCGTCGGCCGAGGCGGTGGGTTGCCCGGGCTTGGCTTCCTTCTCGGGCGCCAGGAGGCCGTTGAGGGTGATGTTCAATCCGGCATGGTGGATGCCGAGTTCAAGCGCGTCGGGCACCATCTGCACCTGCAGGCCTTTCGGGGAAGGGCGGGTGGGGTAGGGGGTCCGGTCCGGTTCGGCCAGCAGCGCGCCCCCCAGGGCGAGGAACAAGAGGGCAGCGGTGCGCATTTCAAGCCGACACCGCCGGGCCGCGAGGGTTCCCCGGTCGTCGGGTTGGTTTTCTGTTTACGGACCCGGGATTTCGGCGATGAATGGGGCATGCCCCGTTTCCTCGCCCTGCTCATGCTTTGCGTCGCGGCCTTCGCCGCCGACCGCCCCCGTCCCAACATCGTCTTCATCTATTCCGACGACCATGCCTACCAGGCGATCAGCGCCTACGGCGACGACCGGAAACTCATCCAGACCCCGAACATCGACCGGATCGCCAAGGAGGGCATGCGGTTCGACCGGGCGCTCGTGACCAATTCGATCTGCGGCCCTTGCCGCGCGGTCATCCTCACCGGCAAGTATTCCCACCGGAATGGTTTCTACAACAACACCAACTCCGTGTTCGACGGCGGGCAGGTCACGTTCCCGAAGCTGCTCCAGGCCGCCGGCTACCAGACCGCGATGGTCGGCAAGTGGCACCTCAACAGCGACCCGACCGGTTTCGACTTCTGGCAGATCCTGCAGGGGCAGGGCATCTACTATAACCCCCCGATGAAGACCGCCGGCGGCGTCGTGAGGACTTCGGGCTACGTGACCGACATCACGACCGACGTGTCGCTCGGTTGGTTGGCCAAGCGCGACAAGTCCAAGCCGTTCCTGCTCATGTGCCAGCACAAGGCCCCGCACCGCGAGTGGTCGCCCAACCTGACGGACCTCGGCTGGGACAAGGGGCGCGTCTATCCCGAGCCGGCTACCTTGTTCGACGACTACAAGGGGCGCGCGGCGGTGGTCGCCGACCAGGACATGACCTTGGCGAAGACCATCAGTCCGCTCGACATGAAGCTGGTCCGCCCTCCCGGCATGACGCCGGAGCAGGCCAAGGTCTGGGATGCCTACTACGATCCGATCAACGAGGCCTACCGGCAGGCCAAGCCCGAGGGCCGCGACCTCGTCAAGTGGCGCTACCAGCGCTACATGCACGATTACCTGGGTTGCGTGAAGTCCGTCGACGACAACGTCGGCCGCGTCCTGAAGTACCTCGAAGCCGAGGGCTTGCTGGAGAACACCATCGTGATCTACTCGGCCGACCAGGGGTTCTACCTCGGCGAGCATGGCTGGTTCGACAAGCGCTGGATCTTCGAGGAGTCCGTCCGCACGCCGCTGCTGGTCCGCTGGCCCGGCGTGACCAAGGCCGGTTCCGTCGACAAGTCCCTCGTCGCCAACGTCGACCTGGCGCAGACCTTCCTCGACATGGCGGGCGTCCCGGCCCCGGCCGACATGCAGGGACGCAGCCTGCGGCCCGTGCTCGCGGGGCAGGCTCCGGCCGACTGGCGCAAGGAGTTCTACTACCATTACTACGAGTACCCCGAGCCGCACCACGTCTCCCCGCACTACGGCGTGATCACCGCCGACCATAAGCTCGTGCGCTACTACGGCGTCGGGAAGGACGCGGTCGACCTGTTCGACACCGCCAAGGATCCCCTCGAGCTGAAGAGCGTCGCCGGCCAGCCGGATTACGCCGCCATCCAGGCCGACCTCGAAGCGCGCCTGAAGCGGCTCCGCGCCGAGCTGAAGGTGCCCGACGTCGACGACCCCGATGCCACCGGCGAGCGGACCCATCGCGAGCGCCAGGCCAAGGCGGCCAAGAACGCGGCCAAGAAGAAGGCCGAGGGGCCGAAGTAAGCCCGAGGTTTCGGGTTGGCGAAGGGGAGGGGCGGGGTAGAAAGGCCGGATGCCCCTCCGCGCCTGCCTGCTTGCCCTCTTCGTCGCCGGCCCGCTCCTCGCCTCCGTCCAGGAGACCGAGGCCCTGCGCCTGGCCGAAGGGCGGCGGATGGCCGTCGGCCGCGAGATGCGTACCTGGACCTTCGCGGCGTTCCCGGCGCCGATGGCGGACTGGCCGAAGGAGGTGAAGGGCGCGTTCGTCGAGCTCCGTTGCGAAGACCGTGAATTCTCGTCCGCGGCGCTGATCCTGCTGCGGGACGACTACCGCCTGCGTAGTTATCCCGCCAAGCTGCTTTCCCCGGCGGACCGGGCCCTCGCCGAACAGCTCGAGGCAAAGCGCCGCGAGAAGATTTCCCCGAAGCCCCGCACCGAGTACCCTCTGGTGATGAAGGGGTATACGAAGGAGACGGCGGACGTCACGGTGAGCCCGCATTTCGCCTTCTACACGGGCCCCGACAAGGCTGGTTCGGGGAAGAAGGCCTTCGCCCCGGGCTTCCTGGATCGCCAGAAGGTCTGGTTCGAGACGGTCTGGACCCACCTCGATGAACTCGGCGCCCCGCTGCCGATGGCCGGCGACCGGTCCCCCCACAAACTGAACGTCTTCATCACCGGCACGGGGCTCGCCAAGCACAAGGAAGGTTTCGCCTTCGGTGGAGCCGACGTGATCATGCACCCGGGCGCCCTCGGCGACGGCAGCAGCGTGGTGATTCACGAGTTTACGCACTCCGTCCAGTATTACTCCAAGGGCTTCCGCGATTCGCCCCTGGTCGGTTGGTTCTGGGAGTGCCACGCGAATTGGAGCACCCAGCAGTTCATGCCGGCCTACCCGCCGGTGCTCGGGCACTACGCCGAGCGCGCCCATTACGAGCTTAACTCCAGCCGCCACAATTACGGTTCGTGGCCTTTCCTGCAGGTGCTCGCGGAGGATCCGCGCTTCGGCTGGTCCTTTCCCTACGACATCTGGCCGGCATGCCGGCGCAACGATCGCGACGGCGCGTTGGAGGACCCGTTCCAGGCCATCATGCGCGTCGGCGTCGAGCGCAAGGTCTGGAAAGACGGCGTCGAAGGTTTTGGCGACACCATCGGCGAGCTCGCCGCCCGCATGGTCGGCTGGGACTTCCAGAACCAGTATTTCCACCTCAAGGAAATCCGCCGACTCGAGCGCGACGCGGGTCGCGTTTCCAGCCTAGGAACGATTCTTGAGCAAGGACGGGACCGCCGCTGGTACCCGCTGCATTCGCATGCGCCGAAGCAGTATGGCGTCAACCTCGTCGGCCTCGAGGTCGCCGCCGGGGCGCAATCCGTCGAGGTCGACTTCGCCGGGGAGGTCGACCCGACCGAGGCCGGCGCTTGGCGTGCCACGCTGGTCGCGGTCGATGCCCTGGGGCGCTGCCGCTACAGTCCGACGATCCGCTCCGGAAAAGTCTCGTTGGATGTGCGGTCCGGCGAACGCCTGACCCTGGCGGTGGCCGCGACCCCGACCCGGTACGTGCCGCAGGAGTTCCGCCCCGGTTTCGCGGTTAAGCGTCGCTACCCCTATTCCATCGCCGTCGTCGGCGCCGTGCCGGCGGGTCCCCCCGCCGTGCCCGCCCCAAAGGTCGCTGGTGCGCCGCACCCGAACGGCGGCGGCTTCGTCGCCAAGTCGGCCAAGGTCGACGCCACCGCTTATGTCGCCCCGGGCGCGCAGGTGCTCGACGGCGCCCGCGTCACCGGCCGGGCCCGCATCTGCGGCCAGGCCATCATCCGACAGTCCGCGCAGGTCGGCGACGACGCCGTCGTCAGCGGTCTCGCCCGGGTCGGCGACCGCGCCCGCGTCGAAGGCCAGGCGCACGTCGGCGGCTACGCCAAGCTTTCCGGCAAGGCCGTCCTGGGCGGGCGCGCCCAGTTGCTCGAATACGCCACGCTCGATGGCGAAGGCGTCGTGTCCGGCGACGTGATGATCCGCGGTTTCGGCGAAGTGCACCTCGCGCCGACGACCGAGGTGACGGGGACGGCGATGTTCGCCGAGGATCTCGAGGTTCACTTCTCCGGCTGCAAGACGCCGCGTTTCGACCGCGGCCTCTTCTACGGTTACCTCAACGCCGACCTGCTCAAGAAGCCGAAGGAGGTCGCCGACAACCGCGGACTCTACGCCCACTGGAAGTTCGACGAGACCCATGGGCCGGTCGTCCGCGACCTGCTCGGCGACGCCGATGCCGTGCGGTTGCCCGCGAGGTCGGGCCTGCGGGCGGGTGGTCATGTGCTGGCGACCACGAACCTCGGCTTTGAAGCCTTAGTCCTCATCCCTGCCGATGCGCCCGACCGGAGCGGCAGTTTGCTCGAGGCCGATGCCGCCCACGACGGGACCGCCGGCACCGTCCTGTCCTTCAAGGTCAACCGCGACGATGTCTGGCTCCAGTTGGAGACCGCGGGCAGCCCTGGCCAGCCATCCCGTCGTGGCGTGACGTTGATGGGCAAGGCTCCGTTGCCCTCCGGTCGCTGGTTCCGGCTGGGCTTCACGATCAAGGACGGCGAAGCCACCATCTACGTCGATGGCCGCAAGGTCGCCTCCGAACGGACCGAGCTTCCGCCCAACTGCCTCTTCACGGAGGCGCGCGGCCGCAACCCCGCGGCGAGTCCGCAGGTCCTGCTCGGCGCCGGCTTCCCCGGGCGCATCGCCGAGATCAAGGTCACCCACACGGGTGAACTGCCTGGGTTCGACGAAGCGCCGAAGGGTGCGAAGTAGCCTTTATTTCGCCTTCTTCTTGCCCTCGCCTCCCTTGGCCTTGCCCGCGTTCGGGTCATGGTC
>JBEBDN010000193.1:0-4849 GCA_041156945.1 Verrucomicrobiota bacterium
AGAGGTGATGACCTTCACGTTGGGGTCGGCGGCGGCCGGGGCAGCCGGGGCGGGGGCGGCGACCGGAGCGGCGACCGGGGCGACCGCGGCGCGGCCTCCCACGTCGCGCTTGATGCGCAGCTTGAATTCCTGGTCCTGGATTTCGAATTCGGACAGGTCCGACTTCTTCATCAAATCCACGACTTGTTTGATCTTATTTAGGTCCAAGGTTTTGTCCTCCGTGAGGGGGTTTGGACCTCTCTGATACAGCCACCCTTGGGGGTAAATCAACCCTCATTCCAGAAGGGTGGGGGGTATTTTACCCAAGTCATTATCAATCTTTGACTTAACTAAATCCTTTAGCCTGGGTAGGGCATTGGTGGTCGGGTTGGCCAAAGGCCCTTTTACCCTGATTTTCGTGAGGGCCACCAAGGCGCGGTTCAAGTTAAGGAACTCGAGGGGGTTGAAGGACCCACGGGAGGGCAGGGAGAAGTCCCCGAGGAAGTTCACGGTGGGCCCAGTTAGGTCAACTTCCCCGGTGAGTTGCAGCCGGGCGTCGGGCCCGGTGAGGGCTAGGTCCGGGAAGTAGGCTTTACCCTCCAGGCAGCCGAAGGTCCCTCGGGCGACTTGGAGTTCGTAGGAGGTCGCATCGACCCCGATGGATTCGAGGGCCGAGGAAAGCCCTCCCAAGACGCGGACCTTCTTCAGCTCAGGGTCGTTCAGCAGGAAATCCCCCCGGCCGCGGAGCAGGGTGGGGTGGGCCAGATCGACGGTCCCCGCGTAACGCAAGTCCAGCAGGGCGACGCTGGCGCGAATCGGCGGGGGCGGCGCGGATTCGGCGGTCTTGGCCGGCCCGAATTTGCCGACCAAGGCCGCGACCTTCGCGAGATCGCAGCGGCGGAGCTCGAGTTGGACCTGGGGGGTCCGCAGGAGGTCGCCGGCCAGGTCCAAGTGCGCCCGGCCCGCGGCGAGGTCCAGGTCCGCGGTGACCGCGAGCTTGGGACCGACGGAGCGGACCGCCAACTCCAGGTGGGCCGAGTCGATGGCCCAAGCGCGGAAAGGGTCGGCGCACCGCACCTTGGCCGCGACCTCGGGCTGGCCGCCTACGCCGGGCGCGACGTCGACGACGAGCTGTCGCGAGGGCGGCAGTTCCAGCGCGCGCAGCGAAGCCCCCAACTCGCGTCCGGCGATGGTCGCCGCGATCCAGGGAGCCAGGTTGCCTTCGACGTGCACGCGCGGCCCCGCTTCCGCGGGCGGCTTCGACCAATCCCAGGTGACCAAGCCATCGACGGAGCCGTCGGCTTCCCGGTCTCCGCCGGCGAGTTTGCCCAGCCCGATGGCGGTGCGGCGGGCATCGGCGTCGATGCGGACCGCGACCGAGCGGAACGGCGCCTCCATGAAGCGGAAATCCGCGAGGGTGACGACGCCACGCGTCGTGGTGCTCAAGGGCTGGCCCCACGCGCCCTCCACCTCGATGACCGCGTGCGGGCGGGCGTTCAGCCGGAAGAGGCCCCAGAGCTGCACCCACCAATCGCCGAGCAGCTGGTCGAGGCAGGGCGGGGCGAGTTCGCCGCGCAGGTTGAGCCGGAACGGGCCGCCGGCCCGGAGCGAGCAATGGGCGTCGCCGCGCACGCCCGCGAGGTCGAGCCGCTCGAGGACCAGCGGGAAGTCGGTCGCGGCGGCGTCGTAGCGGAGGTCGGCGTTCAGCGGGGCCCCCGCCCCCGGGGCGATGGCTTCCGCGTGCAGTCCCAGCGCCCGTAGGCCGCTGAACGACAGCCGACCCGTGGCACCGTGCACCTCCCACGATCCGGCCGTGAAGCTCACGTCCCCATCCGCCAGTTGGACCGCGCCGTCGAGCGTGACCCCGCCCGCGGCCAGGGCCGCGCGCAGTTCCGGGAGCCGGGCGAGGTCTTCGGCCGACAGCGTCGCCGTCGGGCAGCGGAGCCGCGACGAGCCATCGGCGGACCGTCGCCAAGAGAGGTCGGCCCGGGAAGTCGCGGTCCGGAGCCGGCCGCTGCCACCTTGTTCGGCGCCGCTGGCTTCCAGTTCCAGCTGCACCCCGCTGAAGCCGAAGGCTTGGGCGTCCCCGAGCCGGCCCGTGGCCCGCCAGCCGCGCGGGTCCAGCCCTTCGCCGGTGGCCGTGACCGCCACGGTGCGCGCCTGTCTTCCCTGCGTTTCGAGGTCGCGGGCCTCGGCGGCGAGGCGCCAAGGGCCGGGTTGGCCTTGCGCATCCAGCCGGGCCTGCGCCTCGAACCGCGGCTGGGTGAAACGCACGATGCCGAGACGCTCGTCGATCCAGTGATCGCCCAGGTGGCCTTCGGCGGTGAGGTCGACGCCCCCGTCGGCCCGGCCCGCCCCGGTGAAGTGGAGCCCGCCGCCGCCGGTGCGGGCCGACCAGTTCAGGCAGTCCTCCGCGGTCCGCAGCGCGTCCCCGAAAGCCTCGGCCGGAGCCGGGGCGGGCGCGGCGCCCGCCGCCGGCTTCGGGGTGTTCCCCAGCCCGCCCGGCAGCGTCCCGGCGAAGGTGAGCGTGAACTTGCCGGCGCGGCCCTGGAGCTGCGCCTGCCACCAGCGGCCTTCGTGCAGGAGGCTGCCGTGGACCTGATCCAGCAGCAGGGTTCGCGCCCCGCGGCCGGAGGCCTTCGCCGGACACCAGAGTTTGCCTTCCGCGATCCGCAGCGAGGTGAGCCCGCGGTTCTTGCCGGTGAGCCGGACGCCGACCTCCAGCCGCGCGGCCGTGAAGACTTCGCCGGGGAGGCCCGCGATCTCCAACGCGACGTCCTCGGCGACCAAGGTGCGCTGCGGCGTCAGGAGGTAACGGCCCGCATGCAAGCGTCCCCCCGCCTCCGCGCAACGTTCCTCGAGGTAGCGCGCCACCAATCCGGGGAGCTCCACCGGACCTTCGCGGGTCACCAGCCAGAGCAGGAGCAACTGGCAGGGGAGCAACAGGTAGAGCGCCGTGTTCGCGAGGCCTCGCAGGAACCGGCGGACCGGCGAGGTGGCCGGGCGCGGCTTCATTTCCCGGCGTCGAGCAGGGGGATGAGGATGTCGGCGCGGGCCGGCGCCAGCAGGAAGGAATCCGTGTCGGCCTCGTCCCGCACCAGCAGGTTATGGGCCCCGCTCGGGGCCGCGAGCAGGTAGGTGCGCAGGGTCTCGGCGGCCCCGCCGGCGCCCGCGGCGGCCTGGTCGGTCACGCGCAATTCGTATCGCCAGTCGCCCGCCCCGAGGTCGCGGGTCGGGAATTCGGCGGCGGTCACCTCCGCCATGGTCTCCGCGACGCGCCGGGCGGTCGCCGCGTCCAACCGGCCGCTGCCGGTCCAGCTGCCGTTCGGGGCCAGGCGGGCCTCGCCGAGCACCTTGCCGCCGGCGCGTTCGGTCAGGCGCAGTCCGGTGACCTTCGCGCCCTGCGGAAGCTGCATCACGGTGCGGTCGCGCCAACCTTGCGGCTCGACCTGCGTCAGCAGCCCGCCGAGCAGGCCGAAGTCGCATGCGGCGCCGAACTTGGCGTCCTTGGCGTAGATCAGATCCTTGTGCACGAGCAGGGTCAGGCGATCGTTGCCGAATTCGAGCTCGATCTTCTGCTGGGGTTCGGGCGCAGGGACGGGCAGGACGTAGACCCGCCTCGCGCCGGGGGTCATATCTCCCGTCAGGCCTCCGCCGGCCAACACGGCCCGGAGTCCGGCCAAGTCCTGCAGGAACCGCGTCACCTGGGCGCGGTCGGCTTCGCGGCGCTTGGTGGCGGTCGAGCCGGGCACGACGGGGATTTCCCAACGCGTGCCGCCCGCCGCGGCGTCGAGTCGTCGCAGCGTGAGGGAACGGCCCTGGTGCGTGAGCGTGAGGCCGGTGACCAGCGGCGGGTCGAAGGCCGCCGGGCGGCTCGAGAGGAAGAACTGAAAATGGTAGGACCAGACCTTGAGCGCGGCGGCGTCCACCAGGAAGACCGCCGGGTTATCCTCGAGCTTGGCGAAGCGCAGGTTGCCCTTCTCGCCCGTCGCGTTGCCGACCAGCAGGGCCTGGCGGCGGGCGTTGCCCTCGAGCGCGATGCGCAGGGCGGGCGCGGCGAGGCCGGTCTCGTCCGGGGTGGCCTCCGCGAAGCGCACCAGGCGCAGGTTGGTCAGCTCCGCCACCGCCTTCGGCGTCGCCTCGGCGTCGGCCAGCGCGTCGAACGGCGCTTCGTAGCGCCATTCGGGGGCGGTCGCGGCCACGCCCACGCGCGCCCGCGTCTCGCTGACGAGCGTGTAGCCGTCGTCGGTGGGCCCGCGGCGGATGGAGACGGCGCGCGCCTCGAAGTCGGAGATCTCGAAGACCTTGTCCACGCGGTAGGCCTCCGGCTTGGTCTCGAGCGCGGCCACCAGGGCTTCGGACAGCGGGATGATGCGGCGACGGTCCCCGGTGAGCAGGAAGCCTTTCCGCGTATTGGGCATCAGGCCCACCTTGGCTTCGGTCACGCCGCCGGCCTCCCCCGTCACCTTCAGCGTCCAGCGCGGCTGCGCCAAGCCGTAGGCCGCGAGCCCTTCGCCGCCGGCTTCGACCGGAAAGCCCTTGTCGAGGCTGATGAAGCGCAGCTCATCCTGCAGGCGTTGGACCGTCCAGATGTTGGCGGCCCAATCGAAGGGGGCGGTCACGCGCCAGACCGAATTCCGCCGCTCGAGGACCAACGTGCGGCCCTCGTCCGTGAGCTCGACCTTGTCCCCGGCCGCCGTGAAGACGAGGTCCGGGGTCTCCGCCGCCGGCCGGTGGGCGGACGTGGCGCGCCACACGAGGCCGAAGGCGACGAGGTTGGCGACGAGGAGGAGGACGGTGGTGCGGGAGATCCGCATGGGACCGTCAACTTCTGCGTCGCCAGAAGGAAACCGCAAGCCCGACCGCTAGG
>JBEBDN010000194.1:0-3133 GCA_041156945.1 Verrucomicrobiota bacterium
CGCTGGTCCCTACCTAAGGATACAGAGCTGGCACGGGGGCACGTTGACACGCGGGCAAGCGGGCGGGTGGAGGTTGGCGGCAGGGCTTGCAGAGGAGACTAGGGCAGCACGCGGTGCTGCCCCTACCTTTTGCCCTTTCCCCGGTCTAGGGTATTCTTAATACAACGGGCATGGGCCTCGATGCGGCGGATTTCCACTACCTGACAATCCTGCGCGAGCTGGAGAAGGCGCTGTCCCGGCTGGAACAGCGCAAGCCGACGAGCGACCGCCGCCAGACGTACCGCACGGCGGCGGCGTTCCGCACGGCCTTGCCGAAGCTGACCGCGAAGGGTTTCGGGGCGAACATCGGCGTGGCCCTGCAGGCGTCGGCCGAGGTGATGGCGAAGACGGAGACGGCGAGCGCGCAGGTGATCCGCGACCTGACCGAGGCGCGCCCGCGCCTGGCTCGCCTGGCGGCGGGCGACTGGCCGCCGATGGTGCCGGCCGCCCGGATGGTCGAACGGTTCACGGCCCTGACGATCGGCAAGCACTCGGAGGACCCCGCGGGCTCGCTGACCGAGCATGCGGAGGAGTCCTTCCGCCTGGCGGTGTTGCCCGCGCTGGCCTGGGGGCTGGTGGCCCATCTCTACGAACTTTCCGAGAACCTCCGCGCAGACGCGCAGGCGGCGCTGGCCCGGCATTTCCGCGGCAAACCCCAGCCGCACCAAGTCGAAGTGCGCCTGGGCGAAGACGAGGAACGGGTGCCCTTCCGCTACCTGCGCCTCATCGAAGGCTGGTTCCGCGTCCTGGAGACGCCTTCCGCTTGGCAGCTCGCGCCCGAACGGATCGCCGCGCTGCGCACCGAACTCGCCAAGCTCCTCGAACGCCGCCTGACCGACTTGGACACGCACCTCTGGGAGGTGCTCGGCGATCATTACACCGCGCAAGCCGCCGGCTCGGAGCGCGCCCGGGTGGTGGCCCAGGCGTCCGAACATTCGCGGCACAGCGCGGGCTTCCTGCGGGATCGCCTGCAGCTCTTCGCCGCGGCCAACACGCCGGCCCTGCGGAAGTTCCGGCTGCTCACGGAGCGCAACCTCGAGCGGGCGGTCGCCCACGCCTTCGCGGCCGAGCAAGAGAACCCCGCCGACCCGAAGGCCGCCGGCCACGAGGCGTGCGGCGCGGCGTTCTGGCTCGCCCGGGCGTGCTTCGGGCACCGCACCCACGTCCCGTCCGCCGCGCAAGTCGCCTCGTCCAAGAAGGTCATCCTGCTGCTGTTGCGCGCCGCCGCGCTGCTGAAGCAAGAGCCCGACCTCCGAATGACCTGCGTGCGTTACGCCGCGGGGTTCGCCACCAACCCCCGCTACATCCGCGCCGGGCTGGTGCTTGAGCTGCAGGAACGACTGGTCGACCTGTACGCCGGGATGCCCGACGCGCGGCGCTCGTTGGCCAACCTGTTCCGTGGGCGGATCTGCTGGCAGCGCTGGCAGGCGGGCCTGGCCGACGACCCGCATAAGGCGGTCGAGCACTACGGCGCGGCCCTGCGGGAACACCGGCATGCGGAACATGGCTTCGACGCCGAGGCACCGGTGCATTTCTTCCCCGAGCTGCAGGTCCTGCTCCAGGAGGTGCGGAAGCGCGAGAAGCGCGAGCGTAGCACGCTCGAGGTCGTCGACTTCATCACCCAGCGCAACTACGGCATCTACTTCGACGTCGTCGAAGAAGAGCGGATGATCCAGGACGGTCTCGAGGCCTTCAAAGACTTCAAGGCGCTCTGCCTGAAACGCCTGACCAAGCGACTCAAGACGACCGCGGTCAGGAACGAGACCTTCGAGGGCTCGGACTGGGAAAACCTGGGAGATACCGGCCTGGTGCTCGCCGAGATGGATCCGGACACCGCCCTCTACCGCTCGCTGGTCAGCGACCTGCGCAGCATCCCCGGGGTGACGTTCCGGAAGAGGTGAGGCAGGGGCTGAGGGGAGTCGGAAATGGGGCGTAGGGAGTAGCCAGTGGGGATTGGGAAGTGGGGAGAAGGTAAGAGGTAATTGGTGAGAGAGCCGGTCATGGGGGCAGGCACATCATCGCTGCGCGAGATGAGGCCAGTCCCCATGACGGCGCGCATGAAGAGGCTACAGGTGCGCCCTTGCCCACGTGCCCCCTCTGCCTCGTTTTGGCCCCGGCCGCGGTCCACCGCCGCATTCCTGTCCGGTTCGTGCGACGGCGAAAAGGCCCGTCGACAAAAGCTTTGGTGGTCCGGGGAGCTGGATTCGCGGGACAGCGATGTCGAGGGGCGTCCAGACGACTCCGCGCGTATTTTCGTAACTCTTGGGGCGGCTGACACGCAAGCAGGCGTGGGTGCGGGCCCTTTCTCGGTAGATTCGTGCGACGCGGGACCCCGCCGTAGTTTTGGGCGAGCCTCCCCTATTAATACCATGCTAACCCTCCAATCCATCCCCACCGAGATCATCCGCAAGAGCTTCGTCCCGACCCGCGGGTTCATCCTCGCCCTCGACGTCGCCCTGGCGGCGAAGGACCGCCCGCTCCGCCCGCTGACCGGGCTGACGATGAGCCCGCTGAGCGCCGAGCGGACCGCCGAGATGGTCGTCGACTTCGACCCGCTCTTCCAGGTGTTCGTCGACCTGTTCGGCTATGACCTCGCCCTGCTCCGCGCCGGCGACGGCGATTGCGGCGTCGAGGGCCACGATTGGAACCTGTTCGGCCGCCGGGACCGCGTGCCGCTGGTGATCCGCTGGCGCATGCCCCAGGGCGCCGAGGCGATCGTGACCATCGGCGACATGCACGAAGGTAGCGCCGACCTCTACGTGGCGGGCGTCGCCAACCGCGCGATGGTGCCGCACCTGGCCAAGGTCTTCGCGTCCCTGCGCGAGCTGCCGGCGGTCAACGACGAGGAACTGATCGACGTCCCGGCGGGCAACGTGCTCCAGAAACTGGCGACCCCGCTCCCGCTGATGGACTGCTTCAGCACGGGGCTGGCCTACGCGGGCGAGAAGCAGGGCCTGACGCCGCTGGCGGAGACCGAGTTCGAGCAGCTGCGTTTCTCCTGCCTCGTCGGCGGCCGGGCGAACCACCGGGTGATGGGCAACTTGACCGCCGCGGGGAGCCGCGAACTGCTGGCTGGCTTCGCGCCGGGCACGCG
>JBEBDN010000195.1:0-3056 GCA_041156945.1 Verrucomicrobiota bacterium
GGGACGAGCCGGACGGCCAGCGTCGGCTCGGCGGCGATCGCCGCGGCGACCTCGGCCGACTTGGTGACGGTCTCGAGCCCGCTCGCGAGGGCGTACTCGTCGCTGTAGTAGATGTTTACCGTGGAGGCCACGCGACGAGGCTACCCGGCGGCCGGCCACCGTCAAATCGCCCGCCTGTCATAGGTTACGGTTGGCTTCCGCCCACCGCGCGGCATCGTCGGCGCTTCGCCACCCCATGCCCTTCGACCCCAAGATCCCGCGAGAACTCGCCCACAAGCTGGGCCGGGAAGCGGTGCAGGTCATCGAACTGGGCCTGTACGCCACCCCGACGAATCGGCAGGTGGACATCGCGGCCGACATCGCCGCGGCGGTCGCGCGCACGACGCACCTGCCGCCGGACCACCGCCACACCTTCCCGCGGACCGGCCCGCACGCCACGCTCATCGAAGTGACGGAGGAAACCTCCCTCGCGGCCGCGCGCCGGCAGATCGCCGAAGGCCGCCGGCCGGTGGTGCTCAACTTCGCCTCGGCCACCGTGCCGGGCGGCGGTTTCCTCGCCGGGGAGCGCGCCCAGGAGGAATACCATTGCCGCTCCTCCGCCCTCTTCGCCTGCCAGGTCGGGGGCCCGATGTACGCCTTCCACGCGCAGCAGGCCAACGCGCTGCGCTCCGACGCCATGATCTACTCGCCCGAGGTCCCCGTCTTCCGCGACGACGAGCACCGGAAGCTCGAGGAGCCCTTCCGGGTGGCGTTCATCTCGGCCGCGGCCTGCGACGCCCGGGACGTCGCCCCCTTGGACCAGCCCAAGATCGCCGGAGCGATGGGCGCGCGCATCGTCAAGGTGCTGGCCGCCGCGCAGGCCAACGGCCACGACGCCCTCGTGCTGGGCGCCTGGGGCTGCGGCAACTTCGCGAACGACCCCGAGCTCATCGCCGAGCTGTTCCGTCAGGCCCTCCAAGGACCGTTCCACGGCGCCTTCCGGCACGTCACCTTCGCGATCGTCGACCCCAGCGCCGGCCAGCCGTGCCTCAATCAATTCCGGCTCGCGCTCTCCCCCCAGGCGCCCCGGGGGCACAACTAATCCCGGGCTCAGCGGCCCAGGGCGGCGTTTACGCTCAACGCGGCCGCAACTCGACGTGCTTGAGGGCCAAGCCCCGCTGCGACGGCACCGTGAACCGCAGGACCTGCGGGCCGGCCGCGAGTTCGACCTCGACGGCCGGCGTATCCGCCCAGAGGCCGCGCGAGTTCGGCACGGCGAGCGTCGCCAGCTTCCGGCCGCCGACCGACAGGTCGATGGCTTGTCCGGTGTTGGGGGTCGCCGCCCGGAGGACCACCTGGTACTTGCCGGGGCGGGCGACCTCCACCGGAAACTCCGCCCAAGTGTTCGGGGCGTTCTTCTCGAAATAAACCTGACGCCCGCCATCGAAACTATCGTGCGCGCGGGCTCCGCCGAGTTTGCTGAAGCCGGCCGCGGGAATCGTCGTCACCCCGGCGCCGATGGCGGCGGGAGCCGCCTTGGCCACCACGGGCGGGGCGGCTTTGGTCGGTGGCTCCTTCTCGGCCTCGGCGGCGTTATCCCCGGCGCCGAAAACCGGCTTGGCCTGGCGGAGCTCGGCCATCTGGCCGACCAACAAAGCCTTCAAGGCAGGCCGACTCGGCGCCGTCGGCGCCACCGCCGCCTCAAGCCAGCGCAGCCGCTCCAAGGTGGTGAACTCGGCGGTCCGGGAACGGGCCGCGACGGCCTGGAGGAAATCGGGGCCGCTCAGGCCGTTGATGCGCGACTTCTCCCAACCGGCGCCGTAATCAACCTTCCAGATATTGCCGGGCTGAGGCTGCGTCTCGGGAAAGGCGGTCTTGAAGGCCACGCAGGCATGGCCCGGCTGCGCCACGCCCACCGCGGGGAGGCCGAACGCCTGGCAGACCATGACGCCCCACGAGGAACGCGGTCCGCACTTCCCCCCGCCATCGAGGACGTCCATGTAATCCCCGTAGGGGTGCGGCGAGTTGCCGTACTTCACCTCGCTGACGGTCTTGACCACCTGTTCCTTGATTCGCAGGTCGGGTCGCCACGTGTTCACCATCCGGCGCGTCCACGCCAGGTCCGCATCCGACGCGGGCGAGGAGACCACCTGCATGTACTCCCAGACGGAATGGCGTTCGAAGCTCGGGTAGAGCTCCTTGGACTGGTAGGCGCGCTTGAAATGGAGGTAGCGACCCAGCGGATCCGGTGGGGGAACCTGCTGCCCCGCCCCGTGGTTGCCTTCGCCGGGAGGCAGGAGGGCCGTCGCCATGGCCAGGCGCAGGGGCACGCCGCGGCGGGACTCCTCATCCGCGCCCCAGAGCCGCGACCACCTCGCCAGGACCTCCACCTTGATCGTCCATTTATCCTCGTCGCGCGGGTTCAGCCCCAACGGGGTGGCGCCTTCCAGGAAGAGATTCAGGGCGGCCGGCTCTTCCCACAACCACGCGAGGAACGCGGCCTGCGGGCCTTCTTGGCGGAAAGTCCGCAACGCGGGGGCGCCGACCTTGCGGATGAATTGGTGGCGCGCCAAGGCCGACGCGGTGGCGGGATCGGCGTCGAACTGGCGGAGGTCGGCGACTTCGGCGAAGCCCAGGCCGGACGCCCGGGCGGTCAGCAGGGATGACAACCGCGCCTGCTCGTCCGCGAAATCGGCCGGCAAGCCGGCGCCACCGAGCGCGGCGACCAGGCAGACGAGCAGGAGCGTGAGTCGGTTCATGCGCGGCGAAAAATCAACCGCAGCCGCAGCCGCCGGTCCCGCAGCCGCGGCCGGCGGCGAGGCGCTTTTCGAGGGCGAGGGACGTCGGGGTCACGGAGAGACCACCGAGGGCGGTGCAGCGATGCTCGCGGGGCATGCGCTCCGCGACGGCCTTGGCGGCGTCGACCACCTCGTCGAAGGGGATGACCTGGTCGAAACCGGCCAGCGCCATGTTCGCGCAGGACAGCGCGTTCGTCGCGGCGAGCACGTTCTTGCCGAGGCACGGGGCCTCGACGCGGTTCGCGATGGGATCGCAGATCAGCCCCAGCATCGACTGCA
>JBEBDN010000196.1:0-3686 GCA_041156945.1 Verrucomicrobiota bacterium
TGCGCACGCTCAACAAGCTCGGCGGCCGTCACGGCGTCGGCCGCGTCGACATGGTCGAGAACCGCTTCGTCGGCATGAAGAGCCGCGGCGTCTACGAGACCCCGGGCGGCACCATCCTGCACTTCGCCCACCGCCAGATCGAGTCGCTGACCATGGACCGCGAGGTCATGCACCTGCGCGACTCGCTCGTCCCGCGCTACGCCACCCTCGTCTACAATGGCTTCTGGTACGCCCCGGAGCGCCTCGCCCTCCAGGCCCTCATCACCGAGTCGCAGCGCAACGTCACCGGCACCGTCCGCGTGAAGCTCTACAAGGGCAACACCTACGTCGCCGGCCGCAAGAGCCCCCGCTCGCTGTACAATCCGCACATCGCCACGATGGAGGCGGACCCGACCAAGGCCTACAACCAGGACGACGCCACCGGCTTCATCCGCCTGAACGGCCTCCGCCTGCGCGTGAATTCGAAGGTCAACGGCGTCGCCAACCTCAGCAAGACCGTCCGCTGAGCCGTCGGCCGGCCGGCCAAGAAGAAGGGCGTCCCCGGTCCGGGGACGCCCTTCCTGTTTTAAACTGGAGGCGCGGGTCGGAATTGAACCGACGCATGGGGCTTTTGCAGAGCCCGGCCTTACCACTTGGCTACCGCGCCTGAAGACTGACCGACTTCAAAATGCCCGCGGCCGAACGCCTTTCAAGGGTTTTATGCGCGGGCTTCCCTTTCGGGGCGGAACCCCCTAGAAAAGCCGCATGTCCGCCACGCCGCCCTTCCGCATCGGTCTCGGTTACGACATCCACCCCTTGGTGGCGGGACGCCCTTGCATCCTCGGCGGCGTGCGCATCCCTTCCGAGGTCGGCCCCGATGGGCATTCGGACGCGGACGTCCTGCTGCATGCGGCCGCCGATGCGGTCCTCGGGGCCGCCGGCCTGCGCGATATCGGCCACTATTTCCCGAACACCGACCCGGCCCTCAAGGGCATGGACTCGGCCTTGATCTTGGCCCGCGCGGTCCAGGAGGCGGGTCGGGCCGGATGGAAGGTCGGCAACCTGGACTTCGTGTTGATCGGGGAGCGGCCCAAGGTCATGGCCCACGTCGAGGCCATGCGGGCTTCCGTCGCCAAAATCGCCGGCCTCCAGCCCGGGCAGGTGGGCATCAAGGCCACCACCAACGAGGGGATGGACTCGATCGGGCAGGGTAGGGCCCTGGCGGTCCAGGCCGTTTGCCTCGTTTTTGCCCCTTAATTCGGGCTAAATCGCCGGGGTCGTGGGTTTCGGGCTTGTCAAAGGTCCGTAAAAGGCCAAGAGTGAACGACCGCCTTCTCTCCCGAAGGTTCCCTATGGAAAAGACCCTCATCATCCTTAAGCCCGATTGCATGGAGCGCCGTCTCTGCGGCACCGTCCTGGCCCGCTTCGAGGCCGCCGGCTTCGAGATCCAGGCCAGCAAGATGACCCGTCTGACCTCCGCCCAGTTGCGCGAGCACTACGCGCACGTGGCCGACAAGCCTTTCTACCCCGAGATCGAGGCCTTCATGTCCTCCCGCCCCGTGATCGTGGCGGTCCTCACCGGCGAAAACGTCATTTCCAAGGTCCGCGAACTCCTCGGGCCGACCAATTCCAAAGTGGCACCCAAGGGCACCATCCGTGGCGATTACGGCACGGAAATGATGCGCAACGTCTGCCACGCCTCGGACAGCCCCGCCGCCGCGGACGCCGAGGTGCGCCGTTTCTTCCGTCCGGACGAGGTCTTCGCCCCCGTGGCGAGCCGCGTCTAAGGCGCGAAGCATAGCACCACGCAAGTCCCGCTGTTCGCGCAGCGGGGCTTGTCCGCGCATGCGCCGGCGGCCGGCGCGCCGCCGATAATTCCCCGTTGCCCTCCGGCGGGGGATTTGGGCAATGTCGGGCCATGCTGGACCCCAAATTCCTCCGCGAAAACATCGAGCTCGTCCGCCGCGGCGTGGCCCGGAAGAAGTTCCAGGTCGACCTCGACGCGGTGCTCGCCGCCGACGAGGCCCGTCGCCACGCGGTCGCCGAGTTCGAGGCCGCCCGGTCCGCGCAGAACGCCGCCAACAAGGAGATGGCCGCGCTGCCGAAGGGGTCGCCGGAATTCCAGGCCAAGGTCGCCGAGATGAAGGCCGCCTCGGCCCAGGTCAAGGAACTCGAGCGGAAGGTCGCCGAGGTGGAGGAGCGGATGAAGGCCGTCGCGCTCTCCGTCCCCAACATCCCGCACCCCTCCGTGCCGGAAGGCCGCACCGAGGCCGACAACCAGGTGGTCCTCGAGTGGGGCGACCACGCGAAGCTCATCTCCCCCGCGGCCAAGCCGCACTGGGACATCGCCTGGTTCGCCAAGGCCATCGATTTCGAGCGCGGCGTCAAGGTCACCGGGGCGGGCTTCCCGTTCTACGTCGGCGACATGGCCCGCCTGGTCCGCGCGCTCATCCAGTACTTCCTCGAGGAGGCCGGCGCGAGCGGCTACACCGAGGTCCACGCGCCGCTGCTCGTCAACGCCGCCTCCGCCACCGCGACGGGCCAGCTCCCCGACAAGGAGGGGCAGATGTACCACGCCCAGACGGACGATTTCTACCTGATCCCGACGGCCGAGGTGCCCGTCACGAACTTCTTCCGCGACGAGATCCTCGACGAGGCCGCGCTGCCCGTGAAGCGCTGCGGCTACACGCCCTGCTTCCGCCGCGAGGCCGGCAGCTGGGGCGCGCACGTGCGCGGGCTCAACCGCCTCCACCAGTTCGACAAGGTCGAGCTCGTGAAGTGGGTGCACCCGGACAAGTCGTTCGACGAACTGGAGCTGCTGCGCGGCGACGCCGAGCGGCTGCTCCAGAAGCTGGAGCTGCCCTACCGCGTGCTCCTGATCTGCGCCGGGGACATCGGGTTCTCGCACAGCAAGCAGTACGACCTCGAGGTCTGGGCGGGCGGCCAGAAGCGCTGGCTCGAGGTCTCGAGCTGCTCGAACTTCACCGACTTCCAGGCCCGCCGCGCCGGCATCCGCTTCCGCCCGAAGGACGGCAAGCCCGAGTTCGTCCACACGCTCAACGGCTCCGGCCTCGGCCTGCCGCGCGTCCTCGCGGCCATCCTGGAGAACAACCTGCAGCCCGACGGCACGGTCCGCGTGCCCGCGGCCCTGCGGCGCTGGTACGGCAAGGAAACGTTGTCGTTCTGAGCGCGGCTTTGGATTGGCAGCCTCGCCCGGCGGCCTAGGCTGGCCGCGTGCCCGACCGCCCGCCCAGCCCCGCCGACCTGCGCGCCGCCGCCGCGGGGTTGCCGCGTTTGCCGGCGCCGCCCGCCGACCTGGACGGACCCTTGGCCGTGGGCCTGTCGGGCGGCGCCGATTCCGTCTACCTGCTCCTCGCCCTCTGGGCCGATCCGGCCGTGCGTCCCCGCCTGCGGGCCTGGCATTTCGACCACCGCGTCCGGGGCGAGGCTTCGGCCGCCGACGCCGCCTTCTGCGTCGACCTCTGCGCCGCGTTCGCGATCCCCTGCACGGTCGGGGCGCGCGCGGCGTCCGGCCCGGCGTCCGAGGCGGACCTGCGCGCCGACCGCGACGCGTTCTTCCGCGCCGAGCGCGCCGCGCAAGCCGTCCGCCTCCTCGCCACCGCCCATCACCGCGACGACCAGGTGGAGACGATGCTGATGCGCCTGGGCCAGGGCGCCGGCCCCGTCGGCCTCGCCGCGCCCCGCGT
>JBEBDN010000197.1:0-25060 GCA_041156945.1 Verrucomicrobiota bacterium
AAATCAGCGGTTCATCGACAGCTGGGCGCGGAGATACTCGACCGTGCGGCGCACGTTCGCGTCCACTTCCATCTGGTTCACGACCGTCTTGCGGGCGTGGATGACCGTACCGTGGTCGCGACCGCCGAAAGCCTGGCCGATCGACACGAGGGACATGCCGGTGAGCTGGGTGGCGAGGTACATGGCGACCTGACGGGGGAAAGCGATGTTCTGCATCCGGCGCTTGGACGTCATGTCGGACATCTGGATGCGGTAGTGCTCGGCGACCTTGCGCTGGATGACCTCGGCGGTGAGGGTGTGGCTGGCTTCCTCGACGAGGATGTCGTGCAGCAGCTTCTCGACCTGGGCCAGCTCGAGCGGCTTGCGGGTCATGCCGGTGAGGCCGACGATGCGGGTCACGGCGCCCTCGAGGTTGCGGACGTTGCGGGCGATGCGCGAGGCGATGAACTCGGCGATCTCCGGCGAGAGGTCGAGGCCGCGGGCCGCGGCCTTCTTGCGCAGGATGGCGATGCGGGTCTCGAGGCCGGGGGCCTGGATGGAGGCCACCATGCCCCACTGGAAGCGCGAGACGAGGCGTTCCTGCAGCTTGGCGATCTCGGAGGCCGGCCGGTCGCTGGTCAGGACGACCTGCTTGTGGTTGTTGTGCAGTTCGTTGAAGGTGTGGAAGAACTCGTCCTGCGTGGATTCCTTGCCGGCGAGGAAGTGGATGTCGTCGATGAGGAGCAGGTCCAGCTCGCGGTAGCGGCGGCGGAACGGGGCGACGCTCCCCGACTGGAGCGCGGAGATGAAGTCGTTGGTGAAGGTCTCGGAGGAGATGTAGGCGATGCGGGCCGCCGGATTGGCCGCGTAGACCGAATGGGCGATGGCGTGCATCAGGTGCGTCTTGCCGAGGCCGGTGGGGCCATGGATGAAGAGCGGGTTGTAGTAATGGCCCGGCTCCTTCGCGACGGCGAGCGCGGCGCCGTGCGCCATCTCGTTCTCGGGTCCGACGATGAAGTTCTCGAAGGTGTTGGTCGCCTTGATCGCCGGCGCCGGGGAGGCGGACGGCGTGCGGACGGCGGAACGGGGCGCGGGCGCCGCCGGCTGGGCGTCGCGCGGCGCGTTGGTCGCCGCGCTGAGGCGGTAGTCCATGTTGCTTCCGGCGACCAAGGTCAGCTGGCGACGGAGGACCTCGCCGTAGTTGCTGTTGACCCAGGCTTCGGTGAGCACGGTCGGGGCCTCGAGGACGAGGATGTTGCCGTCGACGATTCCGACGGCTTGGAGCGTGGAGATCCAGGTGTCGTAGTCGGAACGGGAAAAAGTGTTACGAAGTTCGCTTTTGGCGGTCTCCCACAGGGAAAGGTGACGGTCAGGGCTGGCCATGGAAAGGGGTGGAGGGTTGAGAAAGGTTGTTCACAGGCTCTTTGGAAGCCCGAAAGTTGGAAATATTTTGTAAAAGAGGGGGGCGGGCGTGGGGCGGAAGGAGGGCTGGGCGGGAAACTCGGGAGAAAGGAGGGCGCGAAGGAGGTCGCAAGTCGTTGGCGGGATGAAAGTTGGAGGAGGGCTAAACAGGAAGGGGTTGGCGACGGCCCGCGGGGGCGACACCGGTGGATCCGAGGGGTGCGGAACAGGCGCTTTGATGCGACCCCGGAACCATGGCACAAGCGGAAGCCCTGCACAGGATATTCACAACGGGGGGTTGATAAGAAACCGAACAAAACGGTTGCACGAACGTCACCCGCGACGAATCGCCAATGAATGCGGCCTCAGGGGTTCCGCGCGAGCTCCGTCAAGTGTTCGTCACCGAGCCGACGAAGGTCGTCGAGGGTGAGGCAATAGCGCAACCGGTCGCGGATCCGGCGCGAGCCGGGCAAGCCTTGGGTCAGGGGAAGCAGCCGATCCAACATCCAGCGCACGTCGCGCGTCCCCAAGCGGCTGGCATGCACCTCCAAGGTCAGTTCCGCCAGCCGCAACATCGCCTCCCAGCGCTGGCGCGGACCGATGGCGGCCACCGCGGACTCCCGCCCCTCCAGGGCCGCCTTGACCTCGGCGAAGATCCACGGATTGCCCAACGCCGCCCGGCCGATCATCAGGCCGGCGACGCCGGCCTCGTCGCGCCGCCGCCGGGCGCCCGCGCCGTCCTGCACGTCGCCGTTGCCGATGACGGGGATGCCGACCGCGGCGGCGACGCGGGCGATCCACGCCCAATCCGCCGCGCCGGCGTAGCCCTGCTCCTTCGTGCGGCCGTGCACGGCGAGCGCCTCGACGCCGAGTTGCTCGAGCCGGCCGGCGACCTCCACCGCGACGATGGAATCCCGATCCCACCCGAGCCGCATCTTCGCGGTCAGCGGCACGTCCGGGATCGCGTCCTTCACCGCCTTGACGAGGTCGTACAGCAACGGGGTGCATCGCAGCAGGCCGGAACCGGCGTTCTGCTCGATCACCTTGTGCGCCGGACAGCCGAAGTTCAGGTCCAGGAAATCGGGGCGGACGCGGTCGCAGACTTCGCGGGCGGCCCGCGCCATCGAGGCCGGCGTCGCCCCGAAGATCTGCACGCCCATGGGGCGTTGGGTCGCGGTGAAGTCCACCATCTCCCAGGCCTTGGCGTTGTCGCGGATCAGGGCCTCCGACTGCACGAACTCCGTGACCATGACGTCGGCCCCCTGCTCCTTGCACAGCTGGCGGAACGCGATGTCGGTCCGCCGCGCCATCGGCGCGAGGTACAGCGGGAAGCGCCCCGGACCGAACCACGGCAGGCGCGGCGCGCTCCGGCTCACGGGCGACCTTCCTTCTGCCGCAGCGCGGCCTTCAGGGCGCGCCAACGGGCCAGCCGCTCCGCGAGCGGCGGCTCCGCGCCGGCGTCGCCGGGCCGGTAGAGCGCGAGCGGACGGGCCAGGTAGTCCTGCCCGCTGATGCCCTCGGGGTAATCATGGCTGTAGCGATAGCCCCCGCCCTGCCCCAGCCGCTTGTTGGTGGCGTTATGGGCGTCCTTGAGATGGAGCGGCACCTCCTGCCGGGGTTGGGTGCGGACCGCCTCCTTCGCCGCGGCGATCGCCAGGGTCGTGCTGTTGCTCTTCGGCGACAGGGTCAGGAAAAGCGTGGCGTGCGCCAAGGCGTACTCGCACTCGGGCAACCCGACCATCTCGCAGGCCTGGAACGCGGCCGTGGCGACCCCGAGGGCGCGCGAATCGGCCAAGCCGACGTCCTCGGAAGCGCAGATGACCAGCCGGCGGGCGATGAAGCGGGGCTCCTCGCCCCCTTCGAGCATCAGGAAGAGCCAATAGAGCGCCGCGTCGGGATCGCCGCCGCGCACCGACTTGATGAACGCCGAGGCGGTGTCGTAATGGTCGTCGCCGCCGTCGTCGTAACGGATCCGCCGCTCCCGCGCGAAGGCCGCGACGGCGTCGGCGGTCACGCTGCCGAGCACGGGCGCCGAGAGCACCAGGGTCTCGAGGCAATTGAGGGCGCGACGCAGGTCCCCGCCGGCCATCTCGGCGACTTGCCGCAGGACCTCCGGGCCGGCCTTGATGCCGAGCGCGCCCAGCCCGCGCTCCGCGTCCGCGAGCGCCCGGGCCAGGAAGGCCGCGACCTCGTCGACCGACAGCGGGTCGAGCCGGAACAGGTGGCTGCGGCTGAGCAGGGCCGGGACGACGTAGAGGCCGGGATTATGGGTCGTGCAGCCGATCAGGCGCACCACGCCCGCCTCGACGTCGGGCAGGAGCAGGTCCTGCTGGGATTTGCTGAAGCGATGGATCTCGTCGACCACGAGGACCGTCTTGCGGGCGGGATGCCGGCGGGCGTCGGCGAGCACCTCCCGCAGCTCCGCGGCGCCGGAGAGGACCGCGTTGACGCGGACGACCTCGGCGCTCGTCTCCGCGGCGATGACCTCCGCGAGCGTCGTCTTGCCGCAGCCGGGCGGCCCGTAGAACAGGAGCGAGCCGAAGTTGTCCGCCCGGATCAGCCGCGGCAGCAGGGCGTCGGGCCCGAGGAGCGCGGCATGGCCGACCACCTCGGCGAGCGCGCGGGGGCGCATCCGGGCGGCGAGCGGCCGGCGGGCGGGCGGCAAGGCGGGGTCGGCCGCCGGGCCGAAGCCCGGCAGCGGTGCGTCCGCCCCGGTGCGCCGCTCAGCCACGTCCGCTCACTTCTCCTCCGCGTAGGGGACCAGGTGGCAGTAGGGCTTCTTGCCGTTGCGCTCGTAATATTTCTGATGGTACTCCTCGGCCTTCCAGAAGACCTGCTCGCCCTCGATCTTCGTGGCGATCGGCGCCGGGTACTTCTTGGCGGCGTCGAGGGCGGCCTTCACCTCCTCGGCGACCTTGCGCTGCTCGGGGGAATGCGCGAAGATGACGGAGCGGTACTGGTCGCCGACGTCGGGTCCCTGGCGGTTGACCTGCGTCGGGTTGTGCATCCGGAAGAAGTACTCGACGAGCTGGCGGTAGCTCACCTTGGCGGGGTCGAAGGTGACCTGGACGACTTCGGCGTGGCCGGTCTCGTCCTCGCAGACCTGCCGGTAGGTGGGGTTGAGGACCTTGCCGCCGGCGTAGCCGGAGAAGGCCGACACGACCCCCGGGATCTTGGCGTACTGGTATTCGACGCCCCAGAAGCATCCGGCTCCGAAGGTGGCTTTCTCGAGTTTGGGGGAGTTGGGCATGGCGGAGGAATTCTTGGCGGGGACTTCGGCGGCGCCGAGGCCGACGAGGACGAGCAGGCAGGCGAAGGTCAGGGAGGCTTTCATGGGACGGCCCCATGGTGGGGTTTTGCCGACCGCTGGCAAGGGGGACGTGCTCAGGAGACCAGGGCGCGGAGGGCGGCGGCGAGGTCCTCCGGCGCATGGGGCGCGGCGGACCGGCCGCGCTCCGGGGTCAGGTAGAAGGTATCCAGGGCGAACCCCTGCTCGGTCGCGACGTTCGCGAAGGTGATCGCGTAACCGGCCCCGCGGATCGCCCGGCCGACGCGGAAGAGGAGGCCGATGCGGTCGTTGCACTGGAGCTCGACGACGGTGCGGTCCAGCGCGTCCTCGCGGTAGACCTCCACCTGCGGGGCGAGCGGCACGTGCGCCTTCCGGCGGGGGGCGGTCAGCGCCGCGCGGGCCTCCTCGGCCGCCACCGAGTCGAGCAGGTCGGAGCCGTCGACGAGCGAACGGGCCAGGGCCTCGGTGAAGCGCTCCTTGGCGGCGGCTTCCTTGCCGATGGGGAGGGACACGCGGAAGAAGTCGAGCGCGACGTCGTCCTCGCGGGAGAACGCCCGGCAGGAAAGGATGTTGATCCCGGCGACCGCGAAGGCCCCGGCCATGCGGCTGAACAGGCCGGCGCGGTCCCACGTGACGACCGTGACGACGGATTGGCCGGAGCCGACCTCGTCGTGCCAGTCGACGATCGGACGCAGCGAAAGTTCGGCGTCCGCCGCGGTGACCGAGGCGATGAGCCGGTGCACCATGCGGATGTGCGCCGCGGCGTCCTCGGACGAGACGTGCTGGAAATAGCCCGCGGGCATCTGCGTGAAGTGGGCCTCGACCTCGTCGGGCGGCGTCGACCCCGCCAGGCGGGCGTCCGTCGCCGCGCGCAGCGCCTGGCTGGCCGCCCCCTCGTCGCGCTCCGCCTCGCCGGCGAGCTTGGCCAGCGTGCGGCGGTAAAGGGTCCAATGCTGCCCGTCCTTGAAGTCGGTCCAAAGGTCCGGGGACGTCGCCCGCGCGTCGCAGCGCGTATGGACGTGCAGGTGGCTGAGCACCTGGTCGTCGCCGACCAGCCGGGCGAAGCGCTCGATGTTCGCGGGATCGTCCACGTCGTGGCGCTGCCAGTAGAGCCCCATCACGAGGTGGTGGCGGATCACGCCGGCGGCGATGGCCCGCTCCCGATGGTCGAAGCCGAGGCGCTTCAGGATGGCGTCGGCGATCGGCACGCCCCGCTCGGCATGCCCCTCGATGCCCCCGGACTTCGCGATGTCGTGGAGGAAGAGGATGGCGTAGAGGAGCGAGGGCGCCTCGGTGCCGAGCACCACGGCGCGGTAGCGCTCCTCGACCGGGGTCGCGGCGGCGTAGATGGCGTCGAGTTCCCAGAGGCAGCGGAGCGTATGCACG
Source organism: Verrucomicrobiota bacterium (assembly GCA_041156945.1). Lineage (GTDB taxonomy): Bacteria > Verrucomicrobiota > Verrucomicrobiia > Opitutales > UBA953 > UBA953. The sequence goes on from JBEBDN010000197.1 coordinate 6,056, forward strand.
TCGGCCGTCCAGCGGTGGTAGAACTCGAACTGCACCAGGCAATGCAGCCCGGCGAACTCCGGCACCAGCCGGTAGAGCAGGTCGTGCTCGCGCAGGGCGTCGATCGCCGCGTGCACGCGGCCGGCCTCGGTGAGCATCGCCCGGAGGGCGCTCGCGGATTCGTCGGCCAGCGCGACGTCGGGCGTGAGCAGGTGGGCGCGCTCGCGGACCAGGAGGGAAAGGGCCCGCTCCGGGCGGGCGTCGTGGACCTGGCAATGGCGGAACAGCCGCACCAGCCGGCCCGGATCCTCCTCGAACACGAGGCGATGCTGCGCGGAGACGGTGCCGCCCCGGACGATGCGCAGGCCGTCCACGAGGAGCGGCTCGCCCCACCCTTCGGGCTCGGGTTCGCCCATGACCGCCCCCTCGACCATCTCCACGCAGCGCCGGACGTGGTCGGCCGCGTCGAAATACTCGCGCATGAGGGCGCCGATGCGTTCCGTCAGGGTGCCGCGGCAGCCGAGGGCCTCGGACATCGTGTCCTGGCGCTCGAGCGACAGCTGCTCGGTCGGGCGCGTCACCTGGAAATGGAGCTCGCAGCGCAGGCGCAGCAGCGTCGCCTTGGCCTGCTCGAACTTCTGGAGGTCGCCGACCGGGAGGAAGCCGGCGGCGCCGAGGCCGGCGACCCCGCGGGCGATGCGGGCCAGCCAGACGCAGCCCTGGACGTCGCGCAGGGCCCCGACGCCGTTCTTGAGGTCGGGCTCCTGCAGGTAGGCGCTGCCCCCCGCCTTCTCGCGGCGCTTGCGCTGCGACTCCACGATCGAACGCGCCAGCGGCCGCCAGGCTTCGCCGCTGAGCATCTCGGAGACCTTGGCCTCGATCTGGTTGAAGAGCGGACGGGCGCCGCAGAGGAGGCGCGTCTCGAGCAGGGCCACGCGGAGGTGGAGGTCCTCCTTCGCGTAGTCGGCGCACTCCTGGACGGTGCGCACGGATTGGCCGACCTTGAGGCCGCTGTCCCAGAGCGGATAGAGGATCGATTCGACCAGCGCCTGCGTCGCCGGCGAGTGCTCGGGGACGAGCACGAGCAGGTCGATGTCGCTCAGGGGGCAGAGCTCGGCGCGGCCGTAGCCGCCGGTGGCCACCAGCGCCAGGTCGGCCGCGGCGGGACCCGCCCGGAGGTAGAGGGCGTCGATGACGATGTCCACCGCGTCGGAACGGAGCTTGGCCACTTCGCCGCCGGGGACGCCGGAGCGGTGGGCGGCCAACTGGATCTCGCGGGCCTCCTGCAGGAACTGCTTGGCCCGGGGGACGACCTCGCCGGCCAACGCGGCCTGCCCGGCGAGGCCATGGGTCAGCGCGGCGCGACGGAGCCGGACGGCGGAGGACTCGAACTCGGGCGACATGGGACGCGGGGAACGTGAGGGCAAACGCGGGTTGCTTCAAGGCGATTGCCAAGCGTTCGCTTTCCGCCTACGCCGGGGCATGGAATCTTGGCTGAGCGCCTTCTGGTCGCACCTCCACACGGCCGAAGGCCTCCGGCAGACCATCGAAGTCGGCGGCCTCGGCCTCATGGCCGCGATCGTCTTCGCCGAGACGGGCCTGCTGGCCGGCTTCTTCCTGCCCGGCGACTCCCTGCTCGTCACCGCCGGCGTGCTCGCCGTCGCCAACGGCGAACGTCCCGCCTACTTCAGCCCTTGGACGCTGACCGCGGTCCTCACCCTGGCCGCGATCCTCGGCGACCAGACGGGCCACTGGCTGGGCCGGCGCTACGGACGGACCATGGAGTCGAGGCCGGACAGCTGGTGGTACAAGCGCCGGCACCTCGAGGCCGCCCGCGCCTACTTCGCCGCCAAGGGTCCGCTGGCGATCGTCCTCGCCCGCTTCGTCCCGCTGCTGCGGACCTTCGTGCCCTTCGCCGCCGGCATGGGGGAGATGCCGACCGCCCGCTTCCTGCGCTGGAACATCCTCGGCGGCCTGCTCTGGATCAACTCGCTGGTCTGGCTCGGCTATGCGTTGGGCGGCACGCCCTTGGCCGACCAGCTGCACAAGGTGATCCTGATCGTCGTCGGCGTCTCCTTCCTGCCGCTGGTCTGGTCGGCGGGCCGGCGCCTCCTCACTTCCCGACCGGAAACCAGAACTTGAAGGTCGTCCCGGCGGGGCCGGTCGACTCGACGACGATATCGCCGCGGTGGTCGCGCAGGATGCGCTTCACGATGGCGAGGCCGAGCCCCGTGCCATCCTCGCGGCTCGTGAAGAAGGATTCGAAGATCTTGGGCAGGATGGCCGCGGGGATGCCCGTCCCCGTGTCCGCGATGCGCACCGCGACGACGTCCCCCTGCGGGCCGGGTTCGACGGCGAGACGGAGGCTGAGCGCGCCGCCGCCGACCATCGCCTGGACGCCGTTCATCATGAGGTTCAGGAAGATCTGCTGGATCTGCCCCGGGTTGCCCTCGACGAGCGGCAGCGCCTCCGCGCAGTCGACGTCCACCTTCACGCCCAGCTGCTGGAGCTTGAGCCGCAGGAGGAGGACCGCGTGGTCGGCCGCCGCGCGCAGGTCGATCGTCGTGAAGGCGCCCGACTGGGCCTTGCTCATCCCCAGCACGCGCGAGACGACGCCCTCCATGTGGGCGATCTTCTCGCGCATCACGCCGAGGTCCTCGACCCGCGGGTCGCTCGGGGCCATGCCCTGCGACAACGTATCGGACAGGAGCTTCATCACCGTGAGCGGGTTGCGGATCTCGTGCGCCACCTCGGCCGAGAGCAGGCCGAGGGCCGTCAGGCGCTCGCTCCGCCGCAGGCCCTCCTCGACCGTGAAGACCTTGGCGTAGAGCCGTGCGTTCTGGAGGGAGGACGCGCCGAAGGAGGAGAGGGCCGTGACGAGGTGCTTGTCGTCGTCGGAGAAGCGGTACGCGCCCATGGCCACGCAGACGAGCACGCCGAAGGTCTCGTCCTCGTAGCGGACCGGGACGGCGAGGAGCGACGAACTGGCGACGGGCTCGGCCAGGCGGGTGAAGAGGTGCTCCTCCGACTTGCCCGCCAGGGGCACGACGAGCGGCTTGCGGCGGGTCGCGACGGTGCCGAGCGAGGTCTCGTCGAGGGAGAGCCGCGGCGCGAAGGCGCTCCCGGACAGGTCGCCGTCCACGTGCCGGAGCTCGAGCGTGCGCTCGGCCAGCCCGAAGAAGGCGCAGGCGCGGGCCCCGAGCAGCGCGCGCGTGGCCCGGGTCAGGTCGAGCACGATGCCCGGCTCGTCGCGTTCCCGGGCCAGCCCCTGGGCGGCGCCGACGAGCGCCTCGAGCTGGGCGGCCTTGGAGCGCAGCTGCCGGAGCAGCCAGATGCGGCCGACGGCCTTGGAGGCCTCGTTCGTCAGGAGCGAGAGGAAGGCGACGTCCTGCTCGGTGAAGGCGTCGAGGCGGTCCGAGTCGCAGTTGACGACGCCGATGACGTTGCCCATGAGCTCCATCGGGACGGCCAGCTCGGAACGGATGCCGCGGCGGATCTCCACGTAGCGCGGGTCCTTGGCGACGTCGGGCACGCGGAGCGGCTTGGCGTAGAGCGCGACCCAGCCGGTGATGCCCTGTCCCTGCTGGATGACGCGGCCGGCCGAAGCCTCGTCGAGGCCGTTGGAGACCTCGATGCGCAGGGACCCCGTCGTCGGCTCGACCAGCGCGATCGACGCCGAGGAGGCCCCGAGGGAACGGACGATCTCCGCGAGGATGAAGTCGAGGGCCTCGCGGGGATCCTCGGTCTCGTTGACGAAGGCGCCGACGCGGTAGAGGCAGTCGAGGACGCGGGCGTCGCCCGGCCGTTCCTGCGGAGGGCGCGTCCCGGGCATGGTCAGAGCGAGTGGTCCATGTCGAGCGCCGGGGCGTCGACGGAGGCCTGGCCGATGAGCACGGCGGGGACGCCCGCCACGCTGGTGTGCGGGGCGACGTCCTTGAGCACGACGGAACCGGCGCCGATCTTGGCGCCTTCGCCGATGGTGATGTTGCCGAGGATCTTCGCGCCCGCGCCGACCAGGACGCCGGAACGGATCTTGGGGTGGCGGTCGCCGCGGGCCTTGCCGGTGCCGCCGAGGGTCACCTCGTGCAGGAAGGAGACATTGTCCTCGACGACGCTGGTCTCCCCCGCGACGAAGCCCGTGGCGTGGTCGAGGAGGATGCCGACGCCGAAGCGGGCGGCGGGATGGATGTCGACGGCGAGGTGCTCGGAGACGAGGGACTGCAGGTAGAGGGCCAGGTCGCGGCGGCCGACCTTCCAGAGCGTGTGGGCGAGGCGATGGGCCGAGATGGCGTGGAACCCCTTGTACCAGAGGAACGGAACCAACGCATGCTCGGTGGCGGGGTCGCGCTCGAGGATCGCGCGGATATCCCCGCGCATCTGCGCGAGCACCTCGGGGTCGTGGCGGGCGGCCTCGGCCAGCGCGCGCGCGACCAGGGCCAGGTCCTGGCCGGTCGGGGCGAGGCGCTCCGCGAGGCGGCTCACGATGCCGTCCGCGAAGCCGCCGCGGGACAGCACGTAGCGGTCGAGCAGGCCGGCGAGCGTCGGCTCCGCCTGGGCGACCGCGGAAGCCCGGGCGCGCAGTTCGGTCCAGAGGGCGGCTTCGTTGGCGCAGACCAAGGCGATGGAACGGGCGTCGGCCATAATCGGGAGGGTGATTCTTTCCCTTGGTTTGCCGATTTTGGCAACCCGCGAGTCAAATCCACGCGAAATTGGCGTTATTTCCCCGACGGCGAGCGACCTTTCCCTTGGGTCGGGGTTGAAAAATGGCAACCGTCTCCCTAAATCCAAGACCTCACCCCCCACCAACCATGCGCATCCTCCCCACCCTCCTCGCCTGCCTGGCCACCCTCGCCAGCTACGCCGCCCCGGAAATCGGCAAGCCCGCCCCGGACTTCACCGCCAAGGACAAGGACGGCAAGACCGTCTCCCTCGCCGACTTCAAGGGCAAGACCGTCGTGCTCGAGTGGTACAACCCCGGCTGCCCCTACGTGAAGAAGTTCTACGACGTCGGCGCCATGCAGAACGCCCAGAAGGACGCGATCGGCCAAGGCGTCGTCTGGCTCGTGATCAACAGCGGCAAGCATAAGCTCAACGACGCCGCCGGCTACTACCCCGCCACCGTGATCAACGACGAGGACAAGTCCCTCGCCCGCGCCTACGAGGCCAAGGTCACCCCGCACTGCTTCGTCATCGATGCCAAGGGCAACCTCGCCTACAAGGGCGCCATCGACAGCATCGCGTCCGTGAAGTCCGCCGACATCGAGAAGGCCACCAACTACGTCGCCGCCGCGATCAAGGCCCTCAAGGAAGGCAAGACCCCCGAGGTCACCACGTCCAAGCCCTACGGCTGCGGCGTGAAGTACTAAGCCCGACCGGCCTCACCCCCGAGGGCGTCCGCAAGGACGCCCTTTTTGTTGCCGAGCCTTCAGCCCGCGACGCCGGTCGCGCGGAGCACCTTGGCGTGCACCTCGTCGTTGCGCAGGAAAGGCGTGAACGCCCCGGAGCCCGGCCCGAAGGCGCAGAACTCGACGAGGTCGGCGGTGTGGTTGTTGCTGGTCCAGTTTATCCCGGTCTGCCGCGGCAGGAGCGCCTGGAAAGACTTCACGTCGGTGACCTTGGCGAGCTCGGCCGGCTTGAAGGCCAGGCCCGTCGAGGCCACCAGCGCGTCCAGCTGGACCTGCTTCGGCTGGCCCTTGACGCGGGCCAAGGTGGCCTCCTGGGTGGCCGTGAACTTCTCCAGCCGGCGGAAGGCGTCGTTCGTGCCGGCGTAAGCCGGAGCGCCCTCGAAATCCTCGTCCCCCACCCCATTGAGCTGGATGCCGCCGGTGCCATGGTCCGTGGTGATGATGACCAGCGTATCCGGATGGCGGTCGGCGAAGGCGAGCACGGTCTCGATGGCTTCGTCGAAGGCGAGCTGGTCGTGGATCAAGGCCAGGGCGTCGTTGCCGTGGGCGGCGTGGTCGACGCGCCCACCCTCGACCATGAGGAAGAAGCCCTCCGGCGAAGGCGCGAGGTTGTTCAGGGCGGCCTGGGTCATCTCGGCGAGGCTCGGCACGGCGGCGCGCAGGGCCGGATCGCGCAGGCGGTCGAACTCGAAGGGGATGTAGCGCTTGCTGAACAGGCCGAGCAAGGGGCCGGAGCCGCGGCGGGCGAGGAGCTGCGTGCGGTCGGTCGCGTAGGCGTAGCCGACCTTGCGATACCCCTCCACCAGGCTAGGGGAGAAATACTCGGAGCCGCCGCCGAGGACCACGTCGATCCCGCGCTCGAGGTATTGGGCGGCGATTTCGGACTGGCTCTTGCGCGAGGCGACCGTGACGGCGAAGCCGGCGGGCGTCGCGTGGGTGGCCGTCGCCGTGGTGACCAAGCCGACCCGCTTGCGGGCGGCCTTCATCTTCTGGGCCATGGTCAAGGGCTTGCGGCCGTCGGGCGTGATGTTGAGGACGCCGTTGGCGACGCGCTCGCCGATGCCCCACGCGGAGGCGGCCGCGGCGGAATCCGTGACGAGGCCGGTGGCGGAGTGGGTCTCGCACAGGGACCGGACAACGGGGCGCTCCCGGTAAAGGCGCATCCAACGCGACGACACCGAGCGCGTCCGGCGCGACCAGGCGTCGGCCAACGACAGGGCGGCGATGTTCATCCCGTCGGCGACCATGAAGATCACGTTCTTCGCCTGGGCGGCGCGCAGGTTGACGGCGGCTTGGCGCGGAGCCTCGCCGAGCGCGGGGACGGCGGACGCGCCGAGGGCGACGCCGCCGAGGCCGGCGAACCTCAGGAAGTCGCGACGGGAAGTCTCGCGGGGCTGGCTCATGCCCCTTGCCTACGGCCGGCACCCGTCCGGGGGCAACGGGAAACCTAATAAGTCAGATATGACGAGGCGGGCGCGGGACCCGCGGCCGCGGCGGGACTCAGGCCGCCGGGGGCGTCGGCGCGGCCGGGGCCGCCGGGACGTGGGCCTTGAGCCGGCGCTCCGCGACCTCGGCCGTCACCAGGCCGATGAACTCGGCCAGGGTGCGGTTGCCCTCGAAGGACTTGTCGGCGCGGGAACGCACGTTGACCACGCCCGCCTCCTTCTCCTTGGCGCCCACGACCAGCATGTGCGGGACCTTGGCGAGTTCGGCGAAGCGGATCTTGGCGCCGAGCTTGTTGGCGGTCGTGTCGACGGTGCAGCGGATCTTGGCGGCCTTGAGCTGTTCGGCCATCGCCGCGCAGTCGGCGTTCAGGTCGTCGTTCAGCGGGATCAGGCGGACCTGCTCCGGGGCGAGCCACGTCGGGAAGTCGCCCGCGAAGTGCTCGATGAGGATGCCCACGAAGCGCTCCATCGAACCGAAGGGGGCGCGGTGGATCATCACGGGTCGGTGCGGCTTGTTGTCGGCCCCCGTGTAGGAAAGGTCGAAGCGGATCGGCAGGTTGAAGTCGACCTGCACCGTGCCGAGCTGCCATTCGCGGCCGATCACGTCGCGGACGACGAAGTCGATCTTCGGGCCGTAGAAGGCGGCCTCGCCGGCCTCCTCGGTGAAGGCCACGCCCAGGGTGGCGGCGGCGGCGCGGCAGGCGGCCTCGGCCTTGTCCCAGTTGGCGGCGTCGCCCGTGTACTTGTTGGAGTCGGGATTGCGCAGGCCGACGCGCACGCGGTAATCGTTCAGGCCGAGCGTCCTCAGGACGACCTTGACGAGTTCGAGGCAGCCGAGGACCTCCTGGCCGACCTGGTCCTCGGTGCAGAAGAGGTGGCCGTCGTCCTGCGTGAAGCCGCGGACGCGGGTCATGCCGTTGAGCTCGCCCGACTGCTCCCAGCGGTAGACGGTGCCGAATTCGGCGAGGCGGACCGGGAGGTCGCGGTAGGAGTGCGGCTGCGAGTCGAAGATGCGGATGTGGTGCGGGCAGTTCATCGGCTTCAGCAGGAAGCCCTGGACCGTGCCGTCCTCGAGCCGGTTGGTCAGTTCGCCGCAACCGCAGCCTTCCTTGGCCAGGAGCTCCATCGCCTCGCGCTCGACGAGCGGGGGGAACTGGGCGTCCTTGTAGTAGGGGAAGTGGCCGGAGGTCCGGTAGAGGTCGAGGTTGCCGATGTGGGGCGTGAAGACCTGCTTGTAGCCGGTCCGGAAGAGCTGCTCCGAGATGAAGTTCTGGAGCTCCTGGCGGACGACGGCTCCGTTCGGGGTCCAGAGGACGAGGCCCTGGCCGACCTTCTCGTCGATGTGGAAGAGCTTGAGTTCCTTGCCCAGCTTGCGGTGGTCGCGCTTCTTGGCCTCCTCCTGGCGCTGCAGGTGCTGCTCCAGCTCGTCCTTCGTCGGGAACGCGGTGCCGTAGATCCGCTGCAGCTGCTTGTTCTTCTCGTCGCCGCGGTGGTACGTGCCGGCGATGCTCAGCAGCTTGATGGCCTTGACCTGCGAGCTGTAGCGCACGTGGGTGCCCGCGCAGAGGTCGACGAACTCTCCGTTCTTGTAGAAGGAGATCGTCTCGCCGGCGGGGACGTCGGCGAGGCGGCCGAGCTTGAAGGCGACCTGGCCGCGCTCGCGCAGGAGCTTCTCGGCCTCCTCGCGGGTGCATTCGAAGCGTTCGAACTTCTGGTTCTCCTTGGCGATGCGGCGCATCTCCTCCTCGATCTTCGCCAGGTCCTCGGCCGTGAAGCTGTGGGCGAGGTCGAAGTCGTAGTAGAAGCCGGCGTCGGTGGGCGGCCCGATGTCCAGCTGGGCCTCCGGGAAGAGGCGGAGGACGGCGGCGCCCAGCATATGGGCGGCGGAGTGACGGAGCTCCTCGAGGGGAGTCATCTGCGGGCGGGAGGACATGGCGGAAAAGCGTCCTTACCGCTAGGGTCTCCCGGGGCGGAGGGCAAGGACGGAGGCGAGCCCCCGGCCACCCCCTCCGGATGGCTATTCCTTCGCGATCTCGAAGCGCATCGTGACCACCACGCGGATGGTCTTGTCGATGGAGTGGAGGTCGACGCTGTTGCTGTCGGACTCGCCGACGCGGTCCTTGGCGCTGATCTGGATGACCCCCTGGGAGGCCTCGAGCAGGGAGCCGACCTTGGACCCGGAACCGTTGACCAAGGTCGCGGCGCGACGCTGGGCATCCTGGGCGGCGGCCTCGAGCAGCTCCTTCTTGACCTCGTTGAGCTTCACGAGCCGGTAGATCGGCGAACTGCGGCCGAGGACGACGCCCTGCTCCAGGAAGAGCTCCTGGCGGGCGAAGTCGCGGATGCGAGCGACGTTGGGCGACTCGACCGTGAAGGACTGGGCGAAGCCGAACTCCGGCACCTTGCCGCGGGCGAACCGGTTGAAGTCGACCGGCGCGCGCTGGGCGGGCGCGCGGGTTCCCTCGCCCGGGTTGGCGTACTCGACGAAGACCGCCGGCTCGTAGCGGGTGAAATCCGTGGCCTCGAAGACGACCTCCTGCTCGGTGAAGCCGGCGAGCTTCAGCGCCTTCATCAGTTCGGCCCGCTGGCTGGCCATGGCGGCGCGGCCCGCGGCGAAATCCTCGCCGCGCCAGACGATGGAACCGGAGAGGCTGCCCTGCCCCGACGTGACGTCGAGCGTCGCGACGCCCTTGACGGTGATCTCCGGACGGTTCTGGCGAAACTGCCCGATCGACCGGCCGAGCTTGTCGGAGGCGACGACGAACGCGAGCGCGAGCGCGACGCCGAAGAGGAGGAAGGCGAGCGAAGGGAAGAAGGTGGGGCTGACCGGACGGGAGGGCTTTTCGGTGGACATGGCCGACCATCCTGACCGTCCGCCGGGCGGCTTCAACGGGCACTTATCGACATTCCGGAAGGAACTAGGCCGGCTTCAGGTCGTACCCGTCCTTGCGGTCGAGCATGGCCCAACCGAGGGCGGTCAATTCCTTCCGGAGCTGGTCGGCCGTCGCGAAGTCCTTGGCCTGCTTGGCGGCCCAGCGACGGGCGCCGAGGTCGGCCACGGCCGGGGGGATGGCCACGGCGGCCTTGGCCTGGAAGAGGGTCAGCCCGAGGGCATGGAGGACCTTGGCCAGCCCGACGACATCCTGCCGGGCCTGGGCCGGGGTGACCTCGACCTGTTCCCCGACGACGGTGAAGACCTGCCCGAGGCAACCCGGGATGTTCAGGTCCTCCTGGAGGATCGCCCAAGCGGGGGCGAAGCGCCCCCAGGCGGTCTGGGTCTCCTGGACGGCCGGGGCGGCGAACTCGGCCCGGGTGAAGCCCGCGACCTCGAGCAGCCGATCGGTCCAGCGCTCGAGCTTGCCGAGGGCGGAGCGGGCGTTCTCCACGCCCTGGAGGGTGAAATTGAGCGAGGTCCGGTAGTGGCCGCTGATGAGGGCGTAGCGCACCTCCATCGGGGTGAAGCCCTTGGCGACCAGGTCGTCGAGGGTGTAGAGGTTGCCCTTGCTCTTGGACATCTTATCGCCGTCGACGAGCAGGTGGGCGCTATGGAACCAGTGGGCGGCGAAGCCCTTCACGCCGGTCGCGCACTCGGTCTGCGCGATCTCGTTCTCGTGGTGCGGGAAGCAGAGGTCGACCCCGCCGCCGTGCAGGTCGAAGGTGGCGCCGAGATGCTGCAGGGACATCGCCGAGCACTCGATGTGCCAGCCGGGACGACCTTCGCCCCACGGGCTGGGCCAATGGTTGTCGCCGTCCTCGGGCTTGTGGGATTTCCACAGGGCGAAGTCGGCGGCGGACTCGCGGTCGTACTCGTCGGCGTCGTTGGCCTCGCCGGCGCTGTTGGTCGCCTGGGTGCGGGACTGGCTGCGGTCGAGGCGGGAGAGCTTGCCGTAGTCGGCGCAGGAGCAGACCTTGAAGTAGACGGACCCATCCTTGGCCACGTAGGCGTGGCCGCGGTCGACGAGCGACTTGATCATGGCGACCTGCTGGGGGATATGCTCGACCGCGCTGGGCTCGACGTGCGGGACGAGCAGCCCGAGGGCGGCGCAATCGGCGTGGAACTTGTCGGTCCAGCCCTTCGTGAAGGCCGCCAGCGTCGTCCTGGCCGCCATCGCCCCGCGGATGGTCTTGTCGTCGACGTCGGTCAGGTTGCGGACATGCTTCACCTTCAGGCCATCCACCTCGAGGGCGCGGCGCAGGACATCCTGCAGGAGGAAGGTGCGGAAATTGCCGATGTGAGCCGGCCCGTAGACCGTCGGCCCGCAGCAATACATCCCGAAGGCGGAGCGGCCGGGCTTGAGCAGCAGCGGGCGCACCTCGCGGCTCATGGTATCGTGCAGGAAGACGGGCATGTCGGTCGTGTTAGATAGGAAAGAAGGCCGCGGGAGGGCGAGAAGGAAGCGTCATCCGCCCGAAAACGGCTTGAGGCAGGGGGCGAGACGCACGATAAAGCCCCACCCTCCCACCACCATGAAAGAAGCCAAGAAGCCCGGCCTCGGCACGCAATCCCTGCACGCCGGCCAGAAACCCGACCCGACCACCGGTTCCCGCGCCGTCCCGATCTACCAGACGACGAGCTACCAGTTCCGGGACACCGAGCACGCCGCGAACCTTTTCGGACTCAAGGAGCTCGGCAACATCTACACCCGCATCATGAACCCGACGACCGACGTGCTGGAGCAGCGCGTCGCGGCGCTCGAGGGCGGCTCGGGCGCCCTGGCCCACGCTTCCGGCCAGGCGGCCATCACCGCGGCCATCCTCAACGTCGCCGGCGCCGGCGACCACATCGTCTCGGTCTCCCAGCTCTACGGCGGCACCTACAACCTCTTCCACTACACCCTGCCCAAGCTCGGCATCGAGGTCTCGTTCGTCGACGGCGACGACCCCGAGAACTTCCGGAAGGCCGTGAAGAAGAACACCAAGGCCTTCTACGGCGAAGGCCTCGGCAACCCCCGGCTGAACATCTTCCCGTTCGCCGAGGTCGGCCGGATCGCCAAGGAGGCCGGGGTCCCGCTGATCATCGACAACACCGCCCTCTCGCCCTACCTCAACCGTCCCTTCGAGCATGGCGCGAACATCGTCGTCCACTCGGCGACCAAGCACATCGGCGGCCACGGCACCTCCATCGGCGGGATCGTCGTCGACGGCGGCAATTTCGACTGGGGCAACGGCCGCTTCCCGGGCTTCACCGAGCCGGACATGTCCTACCATGGCCTGCCGCACTGGGAAGCCTTCAAGGCCTTCCCGCCCGCCGGCGGCGCCAACATCGCCTTCATCATGAAGATGCGCCTGCAGTTCCTGCGCGACGTCGGCAGCTGCCTCTCGCCCTTCAACGCCTTCCTGCTCCTGCAGGGCCTCGAGACCCTGCACCTGCGCATGGAGCGCCACTGCGCCAACGCGCTGAAGGTGGCCCAGTTCCTGGAGGCGCACCCGAAGGTGAAATGGACCAACTACCCGGGCCTCAAGTCGTCGAAGTACCATGACCTCGCCAAGAAGTACCTGACCAACGGCTACGGCGCCCTCGTCGGCTTCGGCCTGAAGTCGGGCCTCGAAGGCGGCCGCAAGTTCATCGACGGCCTCCAGCTCCACAGCCACGTCGCCAACATCGGCGACGCCCGCTCGCTGGCGATCCACCCGGCCTCCACGACGCACTCGCAGCTCACCGCCGCCGAACGCGACAGCGCCGGCGTGACGGACGACTACGTGCGCCTCTCCGTGGGCATCGAGGACATCGAGGACATCCTCGCCGACCTCGAGCAGGCCCTGGCCAAGGCCTGAGTCGCGCATCCGCGACCGACGGGGCGGGCCGGCGGGCCCGCCCTTTTTCATGCCCGGGTCAGAAGCCGAAGAACTCGCGGGCGTTGCGGGTCGCGACCTCCGCGACCTCGTCGGCGGGCAGGCCGAGCAGTTCCGCGGCCTGGGCGCAGATCTCCGGCAGGTAGGCCGGGGTATTTTCCCTACCGCGGACGGACTGCGGCGCCAGGTAGGGCGCGTCGGTCTCGAGCATGAGCCGCGCGAGGCCCTGCGCCTGCAGCGCCTGGCGGATTTCCGCGGACTTCGCGTACGTGATGATGCCGGTGAAGGAAGCGCGGCCACCGCGCTGGTTGAGTTGGCGGACCTGCTCGGGGCCCTCGACGAAGCAATGGAACACGACCCGGCGCCAATCCACGCCGCTGGCGTCGATCAGGCGCACGCAATCGTCGAAGGCGTGCCGGGAGTGGATCACGACGGGGCAGCCGAACTGGTAGGCGAGCGCCAACTGACGGCGGAAGGCCTCCTGCTGCCAGCCCTTGATCCGCCCCGCCTCGGCGGGGTCGGTCGGCAGGCGGAAATAATCCAAGCCGATCTCGCCGAGGGCGGCGGGCGGCGTGGCGTCCGCGAAGTAGGGGCTGACCGCGGCGACGGTCTCCTCCCAGCCTTCCTCGACATGGCAGGGGTGCAGGCCGACCGTGTGGCGGAAGAAGTCCGGCTGGCCCGCGGCGAGTTCGCGGTACTCCGACCAGTCCTTGAGGTCGGTCCCGATGGCGACGACGCCTTCGACGCCGGCGGCCCGGCACTCGGCCACCCACGCGGCGAGCCGTCCGGCCTTCAGGGCGTATTCGGGGTGGCAGTGGGAGTCCAGCAGGCGCACGAACCGATTAGGGTCGGGTCGGCGCAAAGCGCAAGAACACAGCCCGACCTTGAAAAACCCTCCCTGCCCTGCACGTTGGCGACATGCGCCACTGGCTGATGAAGTCCGAACCCGATGAGTTCTCCTTCGCGGAACTCGAGCGGAAGGGCAAGGAACCCTGGACCGGGGTGCGCAACTACCAGGCCCGCAATTTCCTGCGGGCGGCGCAGGTCGGCGACCTCGTGCTCTTCTACCATTCCAACTGCGCCGCGCCGGGCATCGTCGGCGTGGCCAAGGTCACGAAGGCAGCCTTCGACGACCCCACCCAGTTCGACCCCAAATCGGACTACTTCGACGCCAAGTCGACGAAGGCGAACCCGCGCTGGAGCTGCCTCGAGGTGTCGTTCCACCAGGGCTTCCGCCGACTCGTCGGCCTACCCGACCTGCGCGCGTGCCCGGCCCTCAAGGAGATGCTCATCCTGCGGCCGGGCAACCGGCTCTCCGTGACGCCCGTGACCCCGGCCGAATTCAGGGCGATCGCGGCGTTGGGGCGGGGTTGATTCAGTGGTGATGACCGCGCCCGTGCGGCTCATGCACGCGCGGCGACTTCTCGATGAGCCACCACACGGCCGCGGCCAGCGCGCCGCCCGCCAGGTAACGGATCAGCATCAGCGGGAGTTCCGCCGTCGCCTCGGTCCAGCCGTACTTCGTCCACTCCGTCGTGAACTCCATGACCAGGAAGAGCACGCTCCACTTGACGAAGGCCTGCCGCAGTCCGCGGATCCGCTGGTCGACGCGGAGGAAGAAGAGGCAGGTGCCGTAGAGCGGCAGCAGGATGAGCCAGCCCTCCGTCAGGAAGATCTGCCCGACGCGGCCCAACGTCTCGCCCAAGGTCGATGCGAACGGCGGATCGAAGCCGAGGTTCACGGCCCGCTGCTGCTCCTCGATCACCCGGTTGGCGGTGTTGCGGAGGATGAACCCGGTCCCGATGACGAAGGCGACGGCCTGGATCTTCAGGAACAGGGAGAGCCGTTTCTTCAGAAGCACGCCGTCAATCTCGCTTATGAGCGAAAAGAATCAATACTTAAACGGCGGAAGCTTCCTCCTCCGGCGCAAGCGGAAGCCAGAGGGCCAGGATGGCCGCCGGCAGAAATAGGAAAGAAGCGTACAACAGGACGGAGCTGAAATCGGCGGGCTTGGCGAAAATGCCGAAGAAGACCGTGCCGGCGGCGGCGAAGACCCGACCGATGTTATAGCTGAAACCCGCCCCCGTCGTGCGGAGCAGCGTCGGGAACAACGGCGGCAAGGCCATCGTGAAAAGGCCGAAGACGCCCTGGCAGAAGCCCACGCCCGCGAAGAGCGCGTACGTCGCCCCCAGGCTCCAGGGCAGCGCGAAAGTCAGCCCCATGAGGACGAAGTAGGCGCCGAAGAAGACGGCGATGGCCCGGCGATAACCGAAGCGGCGAGCGGCCCAGCCGGAGGCGAAATTGCCGAGCACCGAAGCCGAGATCACCCAGAAGAAAGCGGTCGAGATGACCTTGGCCTTGAGCACCTTGACCTCGGGCGGGGTATGGCCGGCGACCATCGCCAGCACTTCGGGGTGGGAGCCGATGAAGGCCGCCTGCCAGAACATGAAACACCAATGACCCGCCAGCGAAATGGCGCAAAGGGATGCGGCGATCATGGTCGTCCGCCGGATGTCGGGGCCGAACAGATCGCCCAAGGAAGTCGCCGGCCGCTTCCCCTTCTCCGCCGACCACTCCGCCGTCTCCGGCACCTCCTTGCGGATCCACAGCGTGACGAACGCCGGCAGCACCCCGATCAGGAAGACCCAACGTGGCTCATAACCCTTGAACTGCTGCAGCAGAAAGACCGCCGCGATCGCGGCCAGGATGCCGAAGTTCACCGCGCACTGCAGGACGGCGGCGATCCACGGCCGCCACCGCTTCGGCCAGGTCTCGGAAAGCAGCGAAGCGCCGATCGCCCATTCGCCACCGATGCCCAGCGCGGCGAGGAACCGGAAAAGCATCAATTGCCACCACGTGTGGGCGAAGAACGAGAGCCCCGTGAAGAGCGCGTAGGTCAGGATGGTGAAGACCAGCGTGCGCGAACGCCCGATCCGGTCCCCGACGATCCCGAAGAACGCCCCACCCAGCGCCCAACCGAGCAGGAACGCGGCCTGGATATAGGAACCATAGCGGCCGACGTCCGCATGGTCGGGGTCGTTGACCAAAAGGAGCTCCGCGACGAAGACCGTCCAAACCAGCGTGTAGAGGTGGAGATCCAACCCGTCGAAGAACCAACCCAGCCAAGCGGCCAGGCCGGACTTCTTCTGGTGGACGGAGAGCTCGCTCCACTTCGTGGCCTCGGTGGTGCCGGAGCTCATGGGCGCAGGGGCTGTGGACCGCTCCGCGCTCACTTCTTCGCCTCGGCCTTCTTCGGGGCGGCCTTGGCGGGGGCCGACGGAGTGTAAGGCTGGTTGGTCATCGCGCCCGGGGCGACCTTCAGGAGGTTGGGCGAGAGGTCCGGGGCCACGGCATCGCCATTGGCCCACTTCAGGCCACCCACGAGGATCTGGCGGAAGGTCTCGTTGGTCCAGACGTCCTCGCGGTGCCCCATGGCGGTGTAGAAGACGCGGCCCTTGCCTTCCGGCTTGGCCCAGCAGTTCGGGTAGGCCGGACGCTTGTAGTCGTCGCCCTCGAGCGCGGGATCGTTGAAGGTGGTGAGCACGTGGATCTCGGGGCGGAAGTCCTTGAGGGTGTACCACTCCTCGACGAAGGAGAAGGTGGCGCCGACCTTCTCGAAGCCGGGGAAGCTCGGGTCGATGACCTTGTTCACGCCCGCCTGCTGCTTGCCATGGCGGATGAACTCGGCGCCGAGGAAGCAGACGTAGGCGTCGGCCCGGTCGCCGTGGTTCCGGAAACGCTCCGGACCCTTCTGGGATTCGTTGTCGGTGTGGAAGGTGTCGGCGGCGGAGTGCGTCCCGACGAAACCTTTGCCGCCCTTGACGAAATCGAAGAGGGCCTGCTTGCCGGCCGGGGTCATCGGCGGGTTCTTGTCGGCGCCCGCGGAGCAGAGGTCGCCCGTCGTGTAGAACATCACGGTGTCGAACTGCGCCAGGTACTCCGGCGAGAACTTGGAGCCGTCCTTGGAGAAGGTGAAGGTCCAGTGGTTGGCCTTGCCCAGCTCGAGCAGCTGCTTCTCGGCGAAGCTCGGCATCCCCTTCTTGTAGGAGATCACCTCGTGCTCATAGCCGGACGACTTCGTGAAGAAGAGGATCTTGCGCGCGGGGGCGTCGGCGGCGAACGCAGGAACGGCCGAGGCGGCCAAGAGGAGGAGGCGGGTGATCATGGGGTGGTCAAGGGTTAGGCCCGGGAGACGGGGCGGGCAAGCGGATTGCCTCAACGCGGGGCGGAGGCGCGCGCCGGCGGCATGGTCCGGGCGGCCGCGGCCCCGGCGTAACCGAAACCCGGACCCTGCAGGGTCGCGAACCCGACCCGCCCGTCGCGGCGACGGTAGGCCTCGGGATGGACCGCGGCCTCGGCGGCGGAGGCGGCCGGATAGAACTGCATGCCGTTGGTCTCGACGCCGGCGATGGTCGGGGCATGCGCCGCGAGGAGCAGGTGCGTCAGTTGCGCCAGCATCGGATTCGTCAGGTCCTGCACCATCAGCTGCAGGCCATGCGCCTGCGCCCAACACAGGCTCAGGAGCGCGCCGGTCTGCGTCTTGCAGGTCTTCAGGGCGACGCCGCTCCAGCCGAGGCTGCGCCCCAACCGGACGACCCGCCAGTCGTGCGCGCTTTCGTCGAGGAACAGCGGGCAACGCGCGCTCACGCTGCGGACGTCGATCGGATGCTCGGCTAGTTCGTACGGGAAGGGCTGCTCGACGTAGCTGAGCCGGGACCAGAGTTCCGGCACTTCGCACTGCACGCGATCGAGCACGCCGGTGACGTAGGCCGGGTCGGTCACCGTGCAGTTGAAGTCGGCCGTGAAGAGCTCGACGCCCCGCGGCAGGCCGACCGCGGCCACCGCGCGGAGCCGGTCGAAATCCCACGCCGCGTCGTTCCCGCGGAGCTTGACCTTCAGCGCCTTCAGGCCGTCGCGCTCGATCCACTCGTCCAGCGAGGTCGGATGGCCATCCGCGAGGCGGGCTGAACCGGCCTCGGCCACCGTCAGGAAATCGAGCCCGCCGACCAGGTGCCAGGCGAGCAGGTCGGTCGGCGCCGGCCGACGGAAGAAGTCCGCGGGGTATTTGCCGGCGAAGGACACGGCCGGGGCGTCGTCGGCCGGCGTCAGGTAAGCCGCCAGGTCATGGTTCATCCACGGACGTTCATAGGTCAGGTAGGTCGGCACCTCGTTGGCCACGCCGTAGGCGTCGTGCAGGGCGAGGTCGAACGCGGAGGCGCACACCAAGGCGGCGAGTTTCGGGAGGCGGACGCCCGCCGGCAGGCTCTCATTGAAGGTCGCCAGGAGCCGCGGCAACACGGCCTCGAGGAAGTCGTGGCCGATCTCCATCGCATGCCCGCGGGCCGGGAACTGCGCGTAGGCCTCGGTCAAAAGGTCGCAGAATTCCTCGAGGGCGCGCAGACGCACGCCATACGACAGGGTCGAAGGCCAGACCCACTGTACGCTCAACGGGGTTTCGCCCCACCCTTCCCCGCGCTGGCCATCCGCGCGGGCGACGGTCAGCCGGACCCGCGCGCAGACGACCTCGGTCAGCGTATCGTGGCCGAACTTGAGCGGGACGCGCGTCCGCACGGGCAAGGCGTACCAACTGACCGCGCGGATCTGGACATCATGGGGATTG
Source organism: Verrucomicrobiota bacterium (assembly GCA_041156945.1). Lineage (GTDB taxonomy): Bacteria > Verrucomicrobiota > Verrucomicrobiia > Opitutales > UBA953 > UBA953. The sequence continues at coordinate 24,298 of JBEBDN010000197.1, forward strand.
GCCATGTCACTCCGGCAGGGCTTCCCCGGCGGTCTCACGGGCGAACTGCGCGACGATCAGGCCACCGACGTAGACGAGGGTGATGGCCGCCGCGGCCTGCTGGTAGCCCCCGAGCCGCTCCACCAGCCAACCGCTGAGCAACACGAAGGGCACGGCCACCAGACGCCCGGTGTTGTAGCAGATCCCCTGCCCGGTCGCGCGGACCCGCGTCGGGAAGAGTTCCGGGAGGTAGAGCGGGAAGAAGCCGAAGAAGGCGGTGGCGGCCAAGCCGAGCGTGAAGACCTTCACGGCCATCCACACCGGGAAGATCCCGAGCAGCAAGGGACCGGACCAATCGGCGGGGGTGCGGTAGATCCAGGCCGTGGCGGCGACGGCGCAGAGGCAGAGCAGCTGGTAACCCCGGCGCCGGGGGAACCGCGCGAGGAGCAACGGGGCCACGACCGTGCTCACGCACGCGCCCAAAGAGACGAGCACCATGGCCAGGGCCTTGGCCCGCGGGTTGTCGGGGCCGGCGAGGTCGGCGACCCACAGGGGAATCCACTGCACCGCGCCCCAGGTGCCGACGAACACGACGGCGGCCATCAGGATGCCGGCGAGGGTGCCGCGGCGCAGCGCGGGACCGAAGACTTCGCCGACCTTGGAGGGGGCGGGCTCGGCGGCGACCGCCTCCCGGGCCGCGGAACGCTCCCACTTCTCGGACTCGGGCACGAAGAGGCGGATGAGCAGGGTCAGGAGGGCGGGCGAGGCGCCGATCAGGAAATGC